>DASPYE010000062.1:0-7664 GCA_035636935.1 Candidatus Dormiibacterota bacterium
CCGATGCTTGGCTCCATCGACATCGGGCGGTTCTCATTTCCGATCCTCACCGACAACACATTGCTCTACGACCAGTATCTCGGGATCATGCTCATCCACATCGTCTTCCAGACCGGCTTCGCTACCTTTGTGCTCAGCAACTACATGAAGACGATCTCCAAGGAGATCACCGAGTCGGCGATCGTCGACGGGGCGCATGTGCTTCGGATCTGGTGGAACATCGTGCTTCCACTGTGCAGGCCGGCGCTCGCTGCGATGGCAACCCTGCTCTTCACGTTCATCTACAACGACTTCTTCTGGGCGTTGATCCTCATGAAAACCGGTGACAAGCGACCGATTACCAGCGCGCTGAACAACCTCCAGGGCGAGTTCTTCGTCAACAACAACCTGATCGCCGCCGGCGCGCTGCTGGTCGCGATCCCTCCGATCCTCGTCTACATCTTTCTGCAGAAGCAGTTCATCGCTGGCCTGACGCTTGGCTCAACCAAGGGTTAACCCAGCCGAGCCGCTCCTGGGGGCAACGCTGCCGCACATCGCTTACGGCGGCGACTACAACCCCGAGCAGTGGCCGGAGCAGGTCTGGCATGAGGATGCGCGCCTGATGAAGGAAGCGGGCGTCAACCTGGTCTCCCTGGGCATCTTCTCGTGGTCACGACTCGAGCCCGCCGAAGGTGAGTTTGAATTCGCCTGGTTCGACCGGGTGATGGATCTGCTTCATGATGCAGGTGTACGCGTCGACCTCGCCACCGCGACAGCGTCTCCCCCACCGTGGCTGTCGCACCGTCATCCCGAGATGCTCCCTGTCCTCGCCGACGGCGTGAAGCTGTGGCCCGGTGCCCGGCAACACTACTGCCCGAGCAGTTCCGTGTACCGCTCCGCCGCACGCAGCCTCGTCGAGGCGATGGCGAATCGGTACGGGAAGCATCCGGCCCTGGCGATGTGGCACGTCGGCAATGAGTTCGGATGCCACGTCCCCGCATGTTGGTGCGATGTGTCTGCCGAAGCGTTTCGGGTATGGCTTCGCGACCGCTACGGCTCGATCGCGGGGCTGAACGAGGGATGGGGAACGGACTTCTGGTCGCAGCGCTATTCCGCGTTCGAAGAGATCCTTCCTCCGCGCCGGACGCCGACCTGGCCCAACCCGACCCAGCAGCTCGATTTCATGCGGTTTTCCTCAGACACTCTGCTCGAGTGCCATGAGGGTGAGCGCGAGATCCTGACCAGGGTCACTCCCGACATTCCCGTGACCACCAACTTCATGAGCTTCTTTAAGCCGCTCGATTATTGGAAGTGGGCTGAGCGCGAGGATATCGTGAGCAACGATTCCTACCCTGACCCTTCGGATCCGCGCTCAGCCATGCGCGCCGCCATGGCGGGTGACCTCATGCGCTCGCTCGGCGGCGGCCGGCCCTGGATCCTCATGGAGCAGACCACGAACCGCGTCAACTGGCGCGACGTCAACGTGGCGAAAGCCCCTGGGCAGATGCGGCTATGGAGCTACCAGGCGGTCGCCAGAGGCGCCGACGGCGTGATGTTCTTCCAATGGCGGCAGTCGCGGGCTGGAGCCGAGAAGCATCACAGCGCCATGGTGCCCCACGGCCCGCTCGACGCTTCGCCTTCATGGAAGGAGGTCGTCCGGCTTGGTCACGAGCTCAGCCGCCTCGACTCGGTCTGCGGCTCGCAGAGTCGAGCCGACGTGGCCGTCTTGCTCGACTGGGACTCGTGGTGGGCGCTGGAGCTGCCCTCCAAACCATCCAATCGCGTTCGTCAGGTCGACCAGATCGAGACCTACTACCAACCGCTGTTCGACTGGAACGTGACCGTCGATTTTGCGCGGCCAAGCCACGATCTGTCGCGCTATCGCCTGGTCCTCGTCCCCAACCTCTACCTGGTCAGCGATGAGGCCGCCGCCGGGATCGTCCGCTTCGTCGAGTCCGGCGGCACGCTGGTCATGTCGTTCTTCAGCGGCATCGTCGACCAGGCTGAGCACATTCGGTTGGGCGGTTATCCAAAGCCCTTCATTGAGCTGCTCGGCCTCCGGGTCATCGACTTCCATCCATTGGCCGTCGACCAGGAGGTCGAGCTCGAATTCAATGACGGGAAGCGCGCTCGGGGCGACCTATGGAGCGAGCACATCGAGCTCGCCGGGGCGGAGGCGGTCGCAACGTTCAGCAGCTCTGAGCTGGCCGGACGTCCGGCCATTACTCGTCGCGCTGCCGGTTCAGGGAGTGCGTACTACCTCGGCACCCGACCAGACGCCCGGACAATGGAACGTTTGCTGCAGATGGCCTGCGCCGACGCGGGTGTCGAGCCCGCCGCCGAGATGCCACAGGGGGTCGAGGCGGTGAGAAGGCAGGGACGTGGGAAGTCGTTTCTCTTCGTACTCAACCACCGCGAGATCGAGGTCGATGTCCCGCTCAGCGTCGCCGGCCACAACCTGCTCGACGGCAGCGACTTGCGCCCTGGATTGATGCGGCTCCCCCCGCGTGGGGTGGCGGTTATCCGGGAGGGCTGGTAACCGGACGCAGGCGGATCACCGGAATCTCGCGGTCGGTGACCTTCTGGTATTTGCCGTAGCCCGGTGCGACGGCCACCACTTTGGAGTACGCGGCGTCTCGCTCGGCGCCCTTGAGCAGCTCCGGCCTTGCCTGGAATTTGCGATTCCCGATCTCGAGCCAGACCTTGTCCGGGTTCTTGGCGAGATTGACGAACCAGCCCGGGTGCGTTGCGGCGCCGCCCTTGGAACCGATGACGAGCCACGCCCCGTCACCCTCGGCGAAGCCTCCCAGGACGTGCGTGTACTCCTTGCCCGTTTTCGCCCCGATGGTCGTCAGCAGGACGAGCGGAAAGCCCCTCATCGTCGGCGGCTCAGGGCCGGCGTTCTTGCGGTACCGAGTGATCTGCCCCGCCATCAGCGGCTGGAGGTACTTGATCAGGCCCCACGGTGTCCGCGAGCCCCGGGTGCCCCGCGGTGTGATCTCGAGCTTCTTGATAGGGTCGGCCATCGACAACAAGGCTAGAAGATTACCCGCGACCTGGATTGTCGGCTACGGCGGTGACAACCGCTGCGTTGACCGGGCGCCCGTTGATCGTGCAGGAGACGGTCGTCGTGGCGTTGTAACCGACGTCCGGCTGTACCGTCGCGCTGCACGTCCCGATAACCTGCTTGCTGACGGGGTCGCTCATCGTGAAGACGATGGTCGATGCGGCGCGGGCGCCGGTGGCGCCGCCAAGGTTTTTCAGCTTGGCAGAGACGATGCACTGTGACGCGCAGGTCGATGTGTCCACCGACACCACCGTGTAGATCGGCGGCAAGGTCGACAGGTTGCTGAAATTGAGCACATCAGACGGAGCATTGATTCCGAAGTCGCGATCGACCTTGGTGTATCGCAGGTCGGCATCAGTGATCCCGTCGACAACGACGCCTTCTTTGAGGTGCACGCGCAGCAGCTCGTACGGCGCGGTGGATGCGATGTACACATCCGCCCGAACCCCGGAAAGCTTGACCGCATCGACCCCACCCACCGGCTGGTGGTCTGTTCGCGTCGTCACCGCGGGCCCGAGAAAGTTCGTGCGGAAGACGGCGCCGTCGGTGAGGTCGGGCAGGCTCGGCACCAGGCCCGCGGTGTCCTTCCACCATGCGTTGCCCGCAGCTTTGGCGATGCTCTGGGAAAGAGGGTCGGTCCCGAGGTGCTTGGCGAGGAATGCCTGGCCGCGAAAGTAGGCGTCTCCGCCGATGATGATCGCCTCGACCTGGTTGGTGCTCGACTTGACCGTGACATGCCGTGTCGCGGGCCGAGTCAGCTGCATGTCGATGGTCCAGCGCGTTCCGTCCGCGGTGTAGTCGCCGGCCAGCTCAAAGCTATTCGCCGACGACAACATCGACTGCACACCGCTTTCCAGGGCACGGGTCGCCGGCAGCCCGAACGGGTCGCACGCCGCAGTCAAGGCGACGAGCAACGCCAGCACTGGAATGAGCTTTATGGGAGCAGTCATCGTGATCCATTCGGGTAACGGGTGGAGTTGAATACGCGTTACCCGACCATGGCGGCGAAGCGACGAACTGTCAACATCCGCGGCCGCGAGTATCCCGTCCTGCTTCCCAGTATCCGCGACCCACGCCTTCATGTCGCCGTCGTGCTCCTGACGCTCCAGGCTCTCGGCCAGACGGTGCTCAACTTCCGGCTGTCGATCGCGCAGATCCTGATCTGCCTTGCGACCGGCGCGCTGATCGAGTTCGGATACGGCTTCTTCAAGGACAAGGTGATCCTGTGGCCGGCGAGCGGCCTGCTGACCGGCAACAGCGCGGCGTTCATCCTTCGCGTCCCCGGCACGTTTCACGGCCAATGGTGGAGCACACGGGGGATGTGGATCTTCATCGGCGTGGTCGCCGTCTCCATGGCGTCGAAGTATCTGATTCGGTGGCGCGGCCGGCACATCTTCAACCCCTCCAACCTCGGCCTCGTGCTCGCCTTCGTGGTGCTCGGGCCCCAGTACACAGAACCGCAGGACCTGTGGTGGATCCCTATGGGGCCCTGGATGATCGTCACCTACGCGATCTTGATCGGCGGCGGGCTCTTCATCGGCTGGGAGCTGAAGCTTCTCGGGCTCGAGCTGGGATACATGGCGGCTTTTGCGCTGTTCGTCGCCTTGGCGCTGATCCCGGTGCCGGACCACTGCATGATCGCCAGCTGGTACGCAACGCCGATGTGCGGCCAGCAGCTCTGGCAGATCCTCGTGACCTCGCCGGAGGTATTGATCTTCGCGTTTTTCATGGTTCCGGATCCGAGAACGGTTCCGGACGGCCAGGCCGGGCGCCTTGTCTTCGGGGTTCTGGTGGCGTTCCTTTCGGTCGTCCTGTTGGGACCCACGACGTTGGAGTTCTGGACGAAGACCGCTATCCTCGCGAGCCTTGTCTTCGCATGCGCCGGCCGTTTCGCCCTGGCCCGGCTCTTGGCGCCGTTGGAAGAGGGCGGCGGCCCCGCCGAGGCGATCCGCAGGCTGGGTCTCGGCGCTCCGGTCGCGCTCGGCGTGAGCCTGCTGCTGCTCGCCGCGCTGCCCCTGTCGGCCGAGTTCTCGCTACACGGAACCATCCCGGCGCCCGAATTGCCCGACGGCACCCGCCCGACGCTCGCCCTCGTCATCGGCCCGAATGCTGTCGACATCGGGTCGTGGACGGTCAACGCAGCTGGCCAGGCGCTTCCGCCTCCGGGCGGCACCACGCCGGCGCAAGCGTCATCGAGAGTGTGGTTCCTGCCCCCAATTCCGCGCGTCACATTGCCGGGCAACGTCACCGCGTTCGATTCGACGATCACCCAGGCGGAGGCCGACACCTGGGCGCGCCAGGTCGTGCTCGACCTGATGATCGAGTCGGAAGCACGACGTGCGCACGACCTCACGCTCGCATCTGTAGGTGCCACCGGCGACGGCCTGAAGGAGTTCACGGACGTTATCAAGCAGGACATCAAGGCCGGCAAGAGCGTCCAGAAGACCTACAGCTTCGATCGCGTCCAGCTCACGCTGTTCCTCCCCAAGCTGAGCACTCAGGCGAGCAGGTTGGTCGGCGTGAGCTTGCATGGGACTTCGACCTTGATCACCCGCGACGCATCGGGGAAGGTCCTCTCCCAGCAGGCGCAGCCCTACGCGAAGAGCTGGGGCCTCGGCGGATCGAGCGCCAACCCGGACCCGATCATCAACGACTACAGCGACCTCAGTCTGGCCTAGCGGCAGCCGGTATCCCTTTCGGCTCGTACACCGCCGGCGGCTCGATGCCGAAGGTGTCGGCAAGTCTCACGAACAGGTTGAACAGAGCCGCGTCGTACGCGGCCTCCGCGATCTGCTCGTCGCTCCAACCCGCATCGCGGAGCTCTTGAACCTGCTCGTCCGTGACGCGGTAGGCGTGACGCGTGATCGTTTCCACGAAGTCGAGCAGCAGGCGATGCGGCCGGTCCAAACCCGCCGCGTCGATGTCGCCGTTGCGAAGCGCTTCCGCGACCGGCCCGTACGCCTCGCCCTGCAACTGCAGGAACCAGCTATGCGAGCTGAGTCAATAACGGCATTTGTTCAGCGCGGAGACGTACGAGGCGACCATCTCGTGCTCGGCGCGGGTGAGCGCCCCGTCCGTGAAGTGAAGACGCGACGCGGCGTCGACGGCGGCAAGGAAGTCTGGCCGCAGGCTCATCGTGCGCAGGATCTCCGGCACGACCTTGGCCACGCTGCGCTCCTTGCTGCGCGCATAGATCTCAGCCAGCGGCCCTTGCGCCTCCGAATCGGCGACCGTCTTGATGCGTGCCACTCGCCCGGGTAACGACTCCCGCGCGCCGACGGTTACGAGAGTCTTCCCCATTCATGGGGAAGTACCGGCCTAAGGCCGGGGATGGGGCTCCTGCAGCCCGTCCCAGGACCAGTGCGGCATCGGCTGGTCCGGATCGACGCGTGCACCGGCCGGCGCATAGGAGTTGACCTCGCGCGTCGCCCAGTGGATGTACTCGCTGAGCGCGCGGCGAAACTCGGGCTCGCGGGGGAGCTCAGCGTCGTCCATGGCCTGGATGAAGCATGTCTCGAAGCGGTCCCCCATCTCGTCGGGTGCGCCCTGGCCGGCATGGATGGTGAGCATCCCCGAGTGACCACCGAGCGCGTTCGAGTAGCGAGGAGGGCCTCCCAGGACCTCAGCCCAGTAGGAGGCGAGGTTCTCGACGTGGTGAGGGCTGAGACCATGGGAAAAGGGGTGGTTGAGCTCCGGGTCCTGGAGGCAGCGTTCATGGGTCGCCGCGGCCAGGGCGAGGAAGGCCTGCTCGCCTCCGGCGAACTCGTAGAGGGAGGGACGCGCCATTCCCTCAGCTCGAGGGGGTCACGCGGAGGACGGGGATCTCGCGGTCGGTTTTCTTCAGGTAGCCGGCGTACACCGGCGCCACGTTGACCACCCGCCCGTAGGCTTGCTCGCGGTCCGCGCCCACGAGGGACTCGCACCTGGCACGGAACTTGCGATTGCCTACCTGGACCCACACCTTGTCTGGATTCTTGGCGATGTTGTGCAGCCATGCAGGGTGCGTCTCCGATCCGCCCTTCGACGCCACGATCAGCCAGGTGTCCGGTCCGTCCGGAAATCCTCCGAGGGCGTGGGTGCGCTCTTTGCCGGAGCGGGCGCCGATCGTAGTCAGCACCAGCACCGGGGCGCCCATGAACAGCTCCTGCTCGGGACCTGCCGCCTTCTGATAGCGCGCGATCTGACGACGGAAATACGGCCTGGCGAGTTTCAACATGAAACCGCCCATGACCTTGTCGCCGCGAGTTCCCTTCGGCGGAACGTGGATCTTGCGAGAGTCTTCTTCAGTCATCTCAGCCTCCGATGCTCGACGGTACAGCAGCCTTCGCCGTGGCGCAAACGGCCGCACCTCCCCATCGGTCGGGACTCGCCCGCAGAGGTTCATCTGTTGACGAATTGGGCCGC
Organism: Candidatus Dormiibacterota bacterium; assembly: GCA_035636935.1. Taxonomy (GTDB): domain Bacteria; phylum Chloroflexota; class Dormibacteria; order Dormibacterales; family Dormibacteraceae; genus 40CM-4-65-16. The sequence continues at coordinate 7,451 of DASPYE010000062.1, forward strand.
AACGCCGGGTAAAGGGTCTACATTGGCAGTGAGCCCCACGTACACGCGGTGTCATGCCCACCGATTCGTTGAGGTTCCACAGGAGCCCCAATGCCAACACCAGCCCGCCCAGGTCACTGCTCACTCTGTGGCCTGACCTCTCTCAGCGATCCCTGCATGCTCTGTGAGCGCGACCACGACCGGCGGATCGTCAAGACGCGGGCTCGGGCGGAGC
>DASPYE010000063.1:0-3076 GCA_035636935.1 Candidatus Dormiibacterota bacterium
TGGGTCTACATCCGGGGTGAATACGACGAGCCGTACCGCATGCTGAGTGCCGCGATCGAAGAGGCGCGCGCCAAGGGCTACGTCGGTCCGCAACCGATGGGCAAGGACTACCCGCTCGACATCCGTCTCTACCGCGGTCACGGCGCCTACATCTGCGGCGAAGAGACCGCGCTGCTCGAGTCGCTCGAAGGCAAGCGCGCCCAGCCCCGATCGCGTCCCCCCTTCCCCGCCGTCAAGGGCGCCTGGGGCCGGCCGACCCTGCTGAACAACGTCGAGACGCTCGTGACGGTGCCATGGATCATCAACCACGGAGGAGCCGCGTACGCCAAGTTCGGTACCGAGAAATCCCCCGGCACGCGTCTCATGTCGGTCAGCGGCAACGTCAACAAACCGGGCGTCTACGAGGTCGAGCTCGGCCAGACCTTCCGACACGTGATCATGGAGCTGGCGGGGGGCATCGCCGGCGGACATGACCTGAAGGTGTTCTGGCCCGGCGGATCGTCGGCGCCAGTGCTTCCAGCGAGCATGCTCGACACCAAGACGGACATGGAGTCGCTCGCCGCGGCGCGGTCGATGGGCGGCTCGGGCGGCGTGATCGTCATGGACGACCAGCACTGCATCGTCCGCGCCGCCTACCGCCTGCTCAAGTTCTACGCGCGCGAGTCGTGTGGCAAATGCACGCCGTGCCGCATCGGTGGCGACTGGGCCGTGAGGACGTACGAGCGGATCCTGGCCAACGAGGGATCGCAGGTCGAGATCGACACTCTTCTGCGTGTTTCGGACGGCCTGCAGAACGGGCGCTGTCTCTGCGGCCTTGGCGACTCCGCAGGCTGGGTGATCGACTCGACCTTCCGGCACTTTCGTGACGAGTACGAGGATCACGCCTTGAGACACGAATGCAACGTGGGGGCCCCTCCGGCCCTGCGGGCCACCTACCCACAAGTGGGGAGGAGTTAGCACCTGTGCCTGACATCAACCTCACGATCGACGGCCAGAAGCTGACAGTGCCCGCCGGCACCCTGATCGTCGAAGCCGCCAAGACCATCGGCATCGAGATCCCGGTTTTCTGCTACCACCACAAGCTCGACCCGGTCGGCGCGTGCCGCCTGTGCCTGGTCGACTTCACACCGGGACCTCCGCGCCCCCAGACGGCGTGCACGACGCCCGTTTCGGAGGGGATGGTCGTCCGGACGCAGAGCGCGATGGCCGTCCAGGCGCGCGCGGACATCCTCGAGTTCGAGCTCGCCAACCATCCGCTCGACTGCCCCGTATGCGATAAGGGCGGCGAATGCCCGCTGCAAGACTTCACGTTCCGGCATGGCTACCCCACCAGCCGGATCGACGGCCCGCGCCTGCACTTCAAGAAGCCGATCCCGCTCTCCGACAAAATCGCGCTCGACCGCGAGAGATGCGTGCTGTGCTACCGGTGCACGCGCTACTACGACGAGATCGCATGGGAGCAGGAGCTGACGACTGACGAGCGCGGCGTGCAGTCGTTCATCACCAGCCAGTTCGACCAGCCCCTGAAGTCGAACTTCAGCGGGAACATCATCGACCTCTGCCCCGTCGGTGCCCTGACGTCTCGTGTCTGGCGCTTTGAGTCGAGGCCGTGGGACATGACGCATACGGCGACCATTTGCTCGAAATGTTCTGTGGGGTGCAGCGTGACGCAGTGGCAGCGGCGCGGGCAGCTGGTCCGGGTCACGTCGCACGAGAACGACGAGATCGACGAAGGCTGGATATGCGACCGCGGCCGCTTCGACTACACCGACGTCAACGACCCCGCCCGTTTGCGCACGCCGACCATCCGGGGTACAAGGTCGAGTTGGTCCGACGCCATCACCGCAGTGGCGGCGGGGATCAAGGGCAAAGGGGCAAAGCTCGGCATCTCGCTTCCGCAGGACATCACCAACGAGGAGGCCTTCCTCTTTCGCCGCTTGCTCGACGGCCCGCTAAAGGGTGCCAAGGTGAAGATGCACGGACGCAGCGCAATCCCTGCCCCGGCGGGCCCGACGATGCGGATCAAAGAGATAGATGACGCGCGCGTGATCGTCATCGTCGCTTCCGATATCGAAACTGACGTGCCGATCATCGACCTGCGCGTCAAGAAGGCGGTCAGCAAGCGCGGCGCGAAGCTGATCGTCGTCTACCCCGACGGCGTCGACCTCGACCGCAACCAGGAGACCGTGCACATCCGAAACCAGAAGGGGGCCGCCGCCGCGGAGGTGCGCAAGCTCGCATCGCACGAGCTGCTCAAGGATCCTGGCGGATCGGTGGCGATCCTTTTCGGCGACGGCCACGGCAGCGAGGACATCAACGATCTCGCAACGGCATGTCGCGACCTTGCCGAGAAGGTGGGTGGCAAACAGATGCCCCTCTATCGCGCGACCAACGAGCGTGGGGCGCTCGCCGCCGGCGTCGCCGGCTGGGACAGCCTGGACCGTGTCGACGCCCTGCTCAGCTGGGGCCCGCCGCCCACGGCAGGCGTCCCGCGTTCGGTGAAGTTCATCGCCGCCTGGGATCACCTGCCGCGCCCGGGCTACGAGCAGGCTGTCGTCCTACCGGCGACGACCTTCGCCGAGCGCCAGGGCAGCTATACGAACGTCGAAGGCACGGTCCAGTTCCTGCGTCCGCCGATCCCGATCCGATCCCCTTTGAAAGAAGGATGGGAAGTGCTGTGCGAGCTTGCCATCGCCCTCGGCCTGAAGGTCGACTACGCGGGCATCTTCCCGATCCAGCGCGAGCTGGCGATCCAGCCACCAGATCCGGATCCGGAGCCCACGCCCGTCCTGATCGGGCCGGCGCACCCGTGAGCGACATCTACAACAACCCGATCGGGCACTGGGTCGTGATCGCGGTGGCGATGACCCTGCTGCTCTTTGTCGTCCTCACCGCTACGGCGTACACGGTCTGGTTCGAACGCGTCGCGCTGGGCAGGATCCAGCGCCGGCCGGGCCCCAACCGGGTCGGACCATTTGGCCTCATGCAGCTCGCCGCGGACGGCGTGAAGCTGGCGTTCAAGGAGAGCTTCGTCCCCGAAAAGACGGACAAGGTCCTCTACGTGGTAGCGCCCGCC
>DASPYE010000064.1:0-14004 GCA_035636935.1 Candidatus Dormiibacterota bacterium
TCCGTGACCTGCTGTCGCAGACCGGGGTCCAGCCCCGCGCGGGAGGCGAGCAGCGCTGGAGTGGCATCGCTCGAAAGCTCCGCGAGGTAGGCGCTGTCGATCTTGTGCGTGATCTGCGCGTGGTCCGTGTTCAGTGCGACCACGATCGCCTCTGGACTCGCGATATTCAACCCAAGAAGTACTGCCGCCGCGGTGGTTGCTGTTGCGCCGATGAACCACCGGCGGTGCGACCAGAGGCCGATGAAGTCCGCTGCGAGCAACAGGAACACGAGCCCGATCCACACCGCGAAGACGTGGCTGTACAGGCGCAGCATCGTGAACCCGTAGGCCTCCTCATAGAGGCTCAGGCGGCGAAAGGCGACGACGACGATCATCAGGGTCAACGCGATCGCGCACTCGGCCAGGACCAGAAACGCGAGACGGGTCTTGGACTCTTTGAACGCGCTGATCCGGCTGAAGAAGATCAGCAGCGCGAGCGTGATGCCGCTCACCCACAGGAGCTGGAAGAAACCCGACCGGGCGTAGTCGGAGTAGGTGACGCCCGCGGTTCTCAGGGTCTCCGCCGCGGCGCCGGTCGCGGCCATGACCTGAGCCAGCGCAAAAGCAAGGAAAACCGCGTCCAGGATCGCGAGGACGACGAGCGCTTCAGTGGCGCCCAGTCGCCACACGGGTCCGTCCACTCGGTCCAGAGGCTCCGCCAGCGCCAGACGAAGCAGTCCCGCCGCGACGAGCGATCCAACGGCGACGAAGAACACGTCGAGGAGCAGCTGCCCGAGGTCGATGTTGAGATTGAAGAAGGAGGCAAACACAGGGTCCGCCGAAGCCAGGAGCCCTGCCAGAAGCGCGGCGATCGGGAGGGCGATCAGCACGCCGCGCGCAAACGGAATCGCCGAAGAGACGCGATTGCGCGACCGGAGGATGGGCCGGGCGACGAAGCCAATGCCGGCGACGAGTTGAATCATGCCGTGGAATGAGCGGGCCAACGCGTCAATCGCACCCAGGTCGTAGACCGAACCTCGAACCGCGAGCGAGGCCGCCGCACCGAGCAGCACAAGGGCCGCGATGAGATCCGGCCAGAGCAGCCAGGGGCTGGCGCGCAGGCTGCACCACGCGGCGAACACAACCCCGATGGCAATCAGGGTTCTCGACTCCAGGCGCATCGGGCGCCCGACCCACAGCAGGGCGAAGGCCGCGATTAGAAGAGTGAAGGAAGTGGCGAGGCCGAACTTCCCATTACGGAGAGCCTGGTCGGCCATGACCCCGGCTGCGAGAACGAATGCGACGGCCGCCCAGGTCGCCGTGGACCTGAGCTTGGTGCTCGCCCAGGCCGGGAGATCCGCCGCCAGCGGGCGCCACGCCGCGCCGTCCCAACGCCACCGGCCGTCGGGAGAGAGTTGACCCACGGGAGTAGGCGTGACGTCGGCCACCAACCACATGAAGCGCTTCGGCGCACCAAATGGTTACGCCCGCGACTGCCGGCACTCACAGGTTTGAAGTAGCGAAAATTTGCCGCGACGGCCGGCCGTCGCGGGTTTGGCGGAGGGGCAGGTGATGGCGGAGGGGCAGGGATTTGAACCCTGGATAGGCTTGCACCTATAACAGTTTTCAAGACTGTCGCCATCAACCGGACTCGGCCACCCCTCCACGAGGGCACGAGCGATTATCGCGCTCCGATCAGCTCCACCCCGCCCATGTAGGGCTTCAACACGTCCGGCACGCTGACCATCCCGTCCGCGCGCTGATACGTTTCCATGACGGCGTCGATGGTCCTTGGCAACGCCAGTCCGGAGCCGTTGATCGTGTGCGCAAACCTCGGTGGTGTCCCACGGACCGCGCGGTAGCGGATGTTGGCGCGCATCGCCTGGAAGTCGTTGAACGTCGAGCACGACGACACCTCGAGATAACGGTCGAGACCTGGCGCCCACGCGTTCAAGTCGTACTTCTTGTATTGCGCGAACCCCATATCGCCGCTGCACATCGCCATCACCTGGTAGTGCAGGCCAAGGCGCTGCAGGATGTCTTCCGCATCGCGAGTCAGCTTCTCGAACTCCTCCAGCGAGGTCTCAGCGCTGGTGACCTTGACCAGCTCGACCTTGGAGAACTGATGCATGCGAATGAAGCCTCGCGTGTCCTTGCCCGCGGCGCCCGCCTCAGTCCGCCACGACGGCGCGTACGAGACGTACTTGAGCGGCAAGCGCTCGGCGTCGAGGATCTCTTCGCGGTGAAAGTTCGTCACCGGCACCTCGGCGGTGGGGATGAGCCACAGGTCGCGGTCCTCGATCTTGAACAGCTGGTCGGCGAACTTGGGCAGGTTCGCCGTCCCGGTCATCGATGGGCTGTTTACGAGCATCGGCGTCCAGAGCTCGACGTAGCCGTGTTCGCGGGTGTGCACGTCGAGCATGAACTGCACGAGCGCGCGCTCGAGGCGGGCACCATCCCCGATTAGAAAGGCGAATCGCGAGCCGGCGATGCGCGCGGCGTGCTCGAAGTCCATGATCCCCAGCGCCTCGCCGAGGTCGTAGTGCGTGCGAGGCGGGAATCCGAGCTCGGGCTTGCTCCCCCACTCCCTCGTCACAACGTTGTCCGCCTCCGTTTCCCCGATCGGCACCGACTCGTGGAAGACGTTCGGCACCCGCATCAGCAGGTCATCGAGCTCGCGCTTCACCGCGTCCGCGACCGAGAGCTCGCTCTTCGAGGTGTCGGCCATCTGGCGCAGCCGGTCCTTCAATGCTTCGTCGCGCGTCCTTGCGAACTCTTTCGAGAGCTCGTTCTGCTCTGCCTTGATCGTCTCGGCCTTGTGCAGATGCCCCCGCCACGCCTCGTCGAGTCGCAGGATATCGTCGACCGGCGCCGGCTCGCCCTTCAGCTGCGCCGCGCGCTTGACGGCGTCAGGGTTCTTGCGGATGAACTCGAGGGACAGCACCGCTACGCCTCGGACTTCATGACCGGGAAAAGGATCACGTCGCGGATCGAGGGCTGGTCGGTCAGGAGCATGACCAGGCGATCGACACCGATCCCCAGCCCACCGCACGGTGGCAGCCCATACTCCACCGCGCGCAAGAAGTCCTCGTCCATCGGATGCGCCTCGACGTTGCCGGCCGCGCGCATCGCGGCCTGTGCCTCGAAACGCGCGCGCTGATCAATCGGGTCCGTCAGCTCGGTGAATGCATTGGCGTATTCGCGTCCGAGGATGATCAGCTCGAACCGCTCGACGAACCTCGGGTCGTCCTCGCGAGGCCGGGCCAGTGGCGAGATCTCGACCGGATAGTCGAGCACGAACGTCGGCTGCCGCAGCCGCGGCTCGACGTGCTCTTCGAAAAGGTCGTTGAGCTCTTCGCCCACCGCATGGCGGCCTGTGTGCTCCAGCACCAGGTCCGCCATCCGCGCGCGACGGTAGGGCGGCGTGAGGTTGACCGACTCGCCCTGGTATGAAGTTTCGAGGGGCCGGTCCGCCGCCATCGCCGACACCACCATCAGGTCTTCGACCAGCTGCATGACATCCTCATAGTCGGCGTAGGCCTGGTACGACTCGAGCAGGGTGAACTCCGGATTGTGGCGCGGGGAGAGGCCCTCGTTGCGAAAGACCCGCCCGATCTCGTAGACCCGCTCGAAGCCGCCGACCAGGAGACGCTTCAGGTGCAGCTCGAGGGCAATGCGCAGATAGAGATCGCGATCGAGCGAGTTGTGGTGAGTCAGGAAAGGACGCGCGTGGCCGCCGCCAGGAATCTCCTGCAGGACCGGCGTCTCGACGTCGACGAAGCCGCGCTCGTCGAGCAGACTGCGGATCGCGGTTATGATCTTGGTGCGAGCGCGAAAGACAGCGCGGACCTGCGGGTTTGCGATGAGGTCGACGTAACGCTGCCGGTAACGGATCTCCACATCCTTGAGGCCGTGCCACTTCTCGGGCAACGGCCGGAGCGATTTCGTCAGAAGCCGAAACGAATGGACCTCGAGCGTGATCTCGCCCCGCTTGGTGCGAAAGATCGGGCCGGAGACGCCGATGATGTCGCCGGCGTCCAGGTCCGCGAAGCGCGTGAACTCCTCTTCGCCGAGTTGGTTCCGGTTCGCCATCAGCTGGATCCGTCCATGACCGTCTTGCAGGTCGGCGAACACGAGCCCGCCCTGCAGCCGTTTCACCATCAGCCGGCCCGCGAGGGCAACCGGCTGGCTGCGCTCGGCGTCGCCAAGCAAAGCCCTGGCGCCTTCGGTGGTGTTCGTGGGCAGGAATCCACGCGAGTAGGGATCGACCCCCGACGCACGCAGGCGCTCGAGCTTTTCCCGCCGATCGCGCATCACAGCCGGCAGATCGAGCTCGGTCTCTTCCGTCACGATCCGTGAACCGCATCCGGCAGACGGTGTGCAGATCGCGGCAGCCGCCGGAGGCGGCGGTCGGGTCGCCGAGACGAAGGAAGGGGTGGCCGGAGGAGGAGCGCATCGCAGATGCGTGACGACGAAAGGCCGGGCCCCCTGACGCACGGATCGGCGGCCCGAGCCGATGAGATGCGCGCCGGATGACCGGGGCGGTTCACGACAAAAGGTTAACTAGAGGCTGAGCTCTTGTTCCTCAGCCGCTGGGAACGAGTTCACATCCGCGCCGCCGGCCGCACGGTGGTTACCGAGTGCTTGTTCGATCAGGGCGTCGACGTCGGTGTCGGAATGCACCGGGTCGTGATGGAAGAACGCAAGCTCTTTGACGCCCGCCATCTCGGCCAGCGACAAAGCCTCTTCATACGTCGAGTGACCGAACCCGGCGTGCGTCTTGTACTCCTCGGAGCTGTATTGCGCGTCGTGGACCAGCAGGTCCGAATCGCGGCACCAGTTGGCGAGGTCTTTCAAGGAGCCGTTGCGGCCGTTGGCGAAGAGCGCGATCTCGTTGTCGGTGGCAAACGTGAACCGTGAGTCCCCCTCGTCGATCCGATAACCAAAAGTCGGTATGGGGTGCATAAGAAGGTGTGGAGTGATCCTCAGTGCGCCGACCTCGAACATCTCACCCGGGTTGCGCTCGATGAACTCCATCTCGGCGGGCATGTGGCTCAAGCGCACGGGGAAGTAGGCGGGATCGGTCTGATCAGCGAACGCCGCCTGCAGCGACTTTGCTGAACCGGCAGGCCCGACGATCGTGAGATGCGTGCCTGGCACGAATGCCGGCAGGAAGAAGGGAAACCCCTGGATGTGATCGAGGTGCGTGTGTGTGATCAAGAGGTGAGCCTGCAAAGGCTCGGCCGGGCTGAACGCGTTGCCGAGCTCGGCGATGCCTGAACCGGAATCGACGATCAGGAGATTGCTCTCCTTGTCGCGGACCTCGATGCACGTCGTGTTTCCGCCGTAGCGCAGGGTTCGCCGTCCGGGGGTCGGTCGCGTTCCCCGCGTGCCCCAGAACTTGACCCTCATCGGGCGGGGACGTAGATCTTCTGGGTCACGAACACGTCGAGCAGGTCGCTGTCGAGCTTGCCCTGCCGCGCTTCGTCGTGAAGGATGTCTAGGGCCGTCGTCGCCGGCACCGCTCGCTTGTACGGACGGTCCTGCGCAGTCAAGGCGTCAAAGATGTCGGCGATCGTCATCATCCTGGCCTGCAGCGGAATCTGCTCGCCGGTCAAGCCACGTGGGTAGCCAGATCCGTCGAGCTTCTCGTGATGACCGTAGGCGATCTCGGGGATGCCTTTCATCACGGGTGTCCACGGGATCTTGGTCAGGAAGTGGAAGCTGTGGGTGACGTGCGACTCCATCTCGAGGCGTTCCTGTGGATCGAGCGTTCCCTTGCGGATGCTGAGGAATCGAAACTCCTGGGGCTCGAGCATCGGATGCGGGTTTCCTGAGATGTCGTAGTAGGTCTGCTGCGCGAGAAACTCGATCATCGAGGCCTTGTCCTCGGGCATGACCGTCGGCTCGTTCGCAGCCACCACACTCTGCACCCACTTTTTCAGCTGCACGAGCTCCTCTCGCAAGCGCTCGTCGATCTGGTCCAGCGCTGAGCCATTCCTTCCATCACGCAGCGCCTCGAGCTTCTCCGATGCGTACTTGACCTCCACCGACCGCTCGATGAACTCGAAGCGGGCCTGGATCACCTCGAGCTGGCCTGGCACCAGCTTTTTCGCCTTGATGAGGATGTGCTCGCGCACTCCGACCTTGCCGAAGTCGTGCAGGAGACACGCGTAGCGCAGCTCCTTGAATTGGTCTTCGGTGAGCCGGACCTCGCGGTACTTGCCCGTGTCGATCTCGGTGACCGCCCGGGCCAGTCGCGCGGTGAGGCCCTCGACGCGGCCCGAGTGGCCGGCCGTGGTCGGGTCTCGTTGCTCGATCGCGGTGACGCTGGCCTGGACGAATCCGTCGAACAGCGCTTGAATTGAATCGAGGAGCGACTTGTTGTCGATGGCCACGGCTGCCTGGCTCGCGATCGACTCGATCATCTCCACATCGTCGGGCTGGAAGGTGACCACCTCATTGTCGACGTTGTCGAGCGAGAGCCTGCTTTCGAATCGGCGCTTGGCGTTGATCAGCTGCACGGCGCCGACGACGTCGTTGTTGTAGTCGCGCATCGGAACGGTGAGCATCGACTTCGTCCGGTAGCCAAACTGCGCGTCGAAGCTTTTGCCGCCGACAGGTTTGCCCGGCGGCGGCTTGTACGCGTCCTCGTAGATCTGGCTCTTGCCGGTGGAGACCGTGTAGCCGACGACGCTTCGTTCGTCGACCGGCACGGTGAACGCCGAGTAGGTGTCTTTGTCGATCGAGTCGTTCTGGCTCGAGGCCAGGAACAGCTTCGGCGTCCCCTCCTCCTCCATCTTCAGCCACAGGCTCGCGCCATCCGCGTTTGTCAGCTGGCGCATCGTCGTGAGGATGAAGGACTGCAGCCGGTCGATGTCCTTCTCCGCTGACAGCGCGATGCCGATGCGGTTGAGCTCGCGAAACTGACGATGCCGCCGGTGCGCCTCATCCTCGAGCTGCGTGACCTGCCGCTTGAGCGCGATGTTCTCCATGCCGACGCGGACGAGCTCCCGCACCGCCGAGGGCGGCGCGTCGGGAGGGACCTCGATGGCGATCTCGGCAAGCTGCTCGGGCGGCTTCTGCCCGGGGCCGAGCACGACCAGCGCCGGCTGCTGGACCTTGGAGGGATCACCGAGCATCTCGGGTTCCAGGCCCGCGCCTTCGAGCCCCGCCATACGGCCGCCGTCGAGCACGTAGAGATGAAATCGCGGGGCCGTTTTCATGAGCGGGCTACGTTCTAGCACCCCCGTCCGAGTTTTGCGCGTAGATAAGGCGTAAACCCTCGAGGGTCAGGAGCGGGTCGGTCGTTTCGATGACGTTGGTGAGTCCCGCCACCAGCGAGGCCTGGCCGCCCGTGGCGACCACCCGCGCCTTTCCGCCGAGCTCGTCGACCATCCGTTTGACCATGCCCTCGACCTGGGCGACAAAGCCCCAGACGAGGCCGGACTGGATCGAGGCCACGGTGTTGCGCCCGATCACCGAGTCGGGGGCCACAGGCTCGACCCGGCGCAACATGGCCGTCTGGGAGACCAGGGCGTCGAGCGAGATCTCAACGCCGGGCGCGATCGCCCCCCCGAGGTAATCGCCTTCGGCGTTGATCGCGTCGTACGTCACGGCGGTGCCGAAGTCGATCACGACGATCGGACCGCCGTACTTCGTATAGGCCGCCAGCGCGTTCGCGATCCGATCGGCGCCTACGTCTTTGGGATTGTCGTAACGGATGCGGACGCTGGTCTTGACCCCCGGTCCAACCATTACCGGCTCGCATTTCAGGTAGCGCCGGGATGCCTCGACCAGCGCCGGATTGAGGGTCGGCACCACGCTCGATATGACCACGCCGCTCACCACCCCAAGCTCGAACCCGCGGAGCTCGAAGAGCTGCTTCAGCTCGAGCGCCATCTCGTCGGCGGTTCGCTCGCGGTGGGACGTCACACGCCAGTCCGCGGCCAGACGGTCGCCGTCGAACAGCGCCACCGTCACGTTTGTGTTTCCGACGTCGATGGCAAGCAGCATTAGAGCGTCTTGCGACTCTACCGCTCGCGGAGCGGTGTCGGACGTGTCTGGCCCCAGCGGCGAAGCGAGGCGGCCTCGCGCCGCACCGCACGGGCTCGAGCGGCCACACGGCGCTGATTGGGGCCGCCTACGAGGTCGCGGCCGGCGACCGAAGACTTGGCGCTGAATGAGGTCCTGAACTTGCCTTCGCGCACCTGCCTTGCGACCTCCTCATGCGCCTTGCGAAACGCGGTCCCCTGGCGGACCAGTTCCTCCGCTGCGTCCGTGGCGAGCAGGCTCGGGTCGCCCGCCGCTGCGGCCAGGCGCTTGCGGTCGAACTCCAGGTGCTCGACCAGGATGGCCGCCGCCTCCAGGCAGTCGAATGTGTTGTCGACCGTTGCAAAGAGGGCTGGTTTGTCCTCCTGAAGGTCGCGGTCGTAGGCCAGCGGCAGGCCCTTGAGCGTGGTGGCAAGCGCGACCAGCGAACCGAGCGATCTCCCGGCACGGCCTCGGAGGAGCTCGGCGATGTCGGGGTTCTTCTTCTGCGGCATCAGGCTTGATCCGGTCGAGATCTCGTCGGCCAGGGTCACAAACCCAAACTCCGCGCTCGCCCACAACACAATGTCCTCACCGAGCCGGCTGAGGTGGATCGCAAGCACGGCGCTCGCATACGCGAGGTCAAGCGCAAAGTCGCGGTCGGACACGGCGTCGATGCTGTTCTCCGTGAGCCTGGTGAAGCCGAGCTCGCGGGCGACCACGTCCCGCCGCAGGGGCAGCGTTGTCGCGGCGAGCGCGCCCGAGCCCAACGGCATATCGCCCGCCGATTCGTATGCCTGCCGGAAACGGGCGGCGTCCCGAAGCAGCGGTTCGGCGTGTGCGAGGAGGTGGTGCCCCAGCGTCACTGCCTGCGCGCGCTGCATATGCGTGTAGCCGGGCATCAGCCATCCAGCGTGCGCCAGGGCTTTGCTCGCGAGGGCCTCGACCAGCGCGGCGAGGCCGACCGTCGCCTCGGCGGCGGCGTCACGGCAGAAGAGCCTTAGATCGAGCGCCACCTGGTCGTTGCGTGAACGACCGGCGTGCAAAGAGGCGCCGGCGGGCGTGATCTCGGTGAGGCGGCGCTCGATCGCGCTATGGATGTCCTCATCTGCCGGCCGAAACCTGAACGCGCCTTCGTCGAGCTCTCGCTTGACCCGGCGAAGTCCACGCTCGATCGCGGTCGCCTGCGTCTTCGATAGAAGACCTGCCGCCGCAAGACCTCGCGCATGGGCGATGCTGCCCGCAACGTCGTATGGATAGAGCTCGTAGTCCATCTCGAGCGAGGAAGCGAACCGTTCGAGCTCAGGCAGCATCGGCCGGCTGAAGCGCCCGCTCCACAGCTTCTTTCCCTCTCCCCTTCGGGGAGAAGGCCGGGGAGAGGCGCGTGATCCGGCTGGGCCTCGGGTAGAGGCTATGGCGCGAGCCTCTTGACGTCACCAAGCAGGTTGCCGAGGTCCCTTTCCTGGAGCCGGCCCTGGACCCGCGCCGAGGTTCGCACGCCCATACCCCAAAGCTTGATGAAGCCCGCGGCGGCCGACTGGTCGAACTGATCACCCTTGCCGTACGTGGCGAGCGAGAGCTGGTAGAGCTGATGGGGCCCCTTCCGGCCCACGACTTGTGACGAGCCTTTGAAGAGCTTCAACCTCAGGTCTCCCGTCACGTGGCGCTGCGTCTCCGCGACGAACGCGTGGAGGGCGTCGCGCAACGGGCTGAACCACAGGCCGTCATAGACCATCTGCGCCCATTGCTGCGCGACAAGGTCTTTGAATCGAGCGACCTCCTTCGGAAGAGTGATGTCTTCGAGCGCCTGGTGAGCTTGCAGGAGGAGGACCGCGGCGGGGGCTTCATAGATCTCGCGCGATTTGATCCCAATGAGCCGGTTCTCGAGATGGTCGATTCGGCCGACTCCGTTTTCACCTCCCACTTTGTTCAACGAAGTCACGAGCTCGAGAGCGGAGGTCGGCTTGCCATCCAGCGCGACCGGAATCCCTTCCTTGAATGCGATCTCGACGTAGGTCGGCTCGTCGGGACACTGGCGGGGATCTCGCGTCCACGCGTAGACGTCTTTTGGTGGCTCAGCCCACGGATCTTCGAGGACTCCCGCTTCGATCGACCGGCCCCACAGGTTCTCGTCCGTCGAGTAAGGCGAACGCGTCGTGGCCGGCACCTCGATGCCGTGCGTGCTCGCGTATTCGATCTCGTCGTCGCGATTCATCTTCCATTCGCGCACCGGCGCGACGACCTCCAGGTCGGGCGCGAGCGCGGCGGTGGTGACGTCAAACCGCACTTGATCGTTGCCCTTGCCCGTGCAGCCGTGTGCGACGGCCTGCGCGCCCTCCCGACGGGCGACCTCGACCATCATGGCGGCGATCAGGGGGCGCCCGAGAGCGGTCGCGAGGGGATACTCCTTTTCGTAGACGGCGCCCGCCTGCAACGAGGGCCATACGAAGAGCTGTAGGAAAGGCACCTTCCCGTCGGCTACATACGCGGCGGAGGCGCCGGTCTTCAAGGCGCGGGCCTGGATCGCGTCGAGATCCTTCTTCTCCCCCAGGTCGACTGTGAACGCGATGACATCCCAGCCCTGGTCCTTCAGCCAGCGAATCGCGACCGAGGTGTCGAGCCCGCCGGAATAGGCGAGCACGACTTTTTTAGCCGGCATTCGCGAGGAGTTCTTTCAGCGCGCGGCCGGCGCCGCGCTTGCGCAGGACGGCGATGATCGTGTCGTCCCCGGCCACCGTCCCCGCGATGCCGGGAAGGGCCGCCTCATCGATGCGGCGCGCGACGAGGTTCGCAGTCCCGGGCGGCGTCTTGATCACCGCCATCGGCTCGATGAACTCGACCGAGAGGACCAGCTCGCGCACCAGGCCAGACGAGTTGCGGTAGCCGCCGCCGGACCGGACCAGCCCGAGCTCCTGGATGTCGCGCGAGATCGTGGCCTGGGTCGCTCGCATGCCCCGGCGCGCGAGCGCCGCCGCGATCTCGTGCTGCGTATGGGCTGATCCGTGGTTGACCAGCTCGAGGATGGCGCTGTGCCGCTCCGTCTTGGTCGCTGTCATCCCGCGGCCTTGCGCATGATCGGGTGCGCCCTGTCGATCTGCTCGGCGGTGATGATCAGCGGCGGCACAAGGCGCACGGAGTGGTCGTCAACTGCGTTGACGATCAGGCCGCTGTCGAGGCAGGCCTGCTGAAACGGCTTCGCCTTCGCGTCATCGAACTCGAAGGCCTGCATGAGTCCGACGCCGCGAACGTCTTTCGCGCCCAGCTCGCCGAGGGAGGACTGGAGGAGCTCGCCCATCTCGGCCGCGTGGCCGACGAGCCCGTCGCGTTCGATGACATGGAGCACAGCGGCCGCGGCGGAACATGCAAGCGGGTTGCCGCCGAAGGTCGAGCCATGATCGCCGGGCTCGAAGACGTCAGCCCGATGGTTGGCCAGGCACGCGCCGATGGGCAGCCCGCCGCCGAGCCCTTTGGCGAGCGTCATCACGTCCGGCGTGATTCCGGCGTGCTGATGGGCAAACCAGCGTCCGGTCCGGCCCAGGCCGGTCTGGACCTCGTCGAGGATGAGGAGCAGATTTTGTTTGTCGCACCAGTCGCGCACCTGGCGCAGGTAGCCCGGTGCGGCGGGGATGACGCCGATCTCGCCCATCACGGGCTCGAGCATCACCGCCACAGTCTTGTCCGTGGTCGCGGCTTCGATGGCCTTCGCGTCGTTGAAAGCGACGTGGACGAATCCGTCCGGAAGAGGCCGGAATGGGTCCGAGTACTTGTGCTGCCCTCCGGCGGTGATCGTGGCGAGGGTGCGGCCGTGAAATGAACCGGTGGTGGAGACGATCTCGAAGGCGCCGTCGCGATTCTTCGTCCCCCACTTGCGCGCCAGCTTGATCGCCGCCTCGTTGGCTTCGGCTCCGGAGTTGCAAAAGAAGACGCGCGACGGGAACGACAGCTCGACAAGGCGACGGGCGAGGTCGACCTGCGGCTGCGTGAAGTACAGGTTCGAGGTGTGGATCAGCTCGGCCGACTGTCTCGACACAGCGGCGACGACGTCCGGGTGCGCGTGGCCGAGAAGGTTGACCGCGATGCCGGCCACAAGATCGAGGTACTCGCGACCGGCATCGTCGTAAAGGAGGCAACCTCGGCCGCGAACGAAGGTCACCGGTAGGCGGCGGCCGGTCTGCATCAAGTAGCGCTCGGCAAGTTCGGCTGTCACGGCGTGACCATCGTCCCGATGCCGGCTTCGGTGAACAGCTCGAGCAGCAGCGCGTGCTTGGTCCGGCCGTCCACGATGTGCGCGAGCGGCACGCCGTCCAGAGCGCGCAGGCACGCCTCGAGCTTGGGAATCATCCCGCCGGTGACCTCGCCCTTCTCGATGCGCTTGCGCGCGTCGTCCTTCGACAGCACCGCGACCACCTCGCCGTCGACGCCCTGCACGCCAGGGACGTCGGTCAGCAGGATGACTTTCGCCGCACCCAGCGCGACCGCGATCTCGGCCGCGACCGTGTCGGCGTTGATGTTGTATGCGTGGCCGTCGTAGCCGAGGCCGATCGACGCGATCACCGGGATGTAGCCGCGCCCGAGCAGCGCGGTGATCGGCTCCTTGTTCACCTGCGTGACGCGCCCGACGTAGCCCATCGATTCGTCCAGCGGCTCGGCGATGATCGTCGGGCCATCCTCGCCGCTCATGCCGACGGCCTGGCCGCCGAGCCGGTGAATCGCCGCGACGAGATCCGGGCTGACCTTGCCGGTCAGCACCATCTTCACGACCTCCATCGTTTTGTCGTCGGTGATCCGAAGTCCGTTCTTGAACTCGGCCTTGAGACCGAGGCGCTCGCTCATGGCAGTGATCTCAGGCCCGCCCCCGTGCACCAGGACCGGCTGCATGCCGACGTAACGCAGGAGCACAACGTCGAGCAGCGTCTCGTCGCGCGCGTGCTCGATCGCGTTTCCGCCGACCTTGATGACCACGATCTGGCCGTGGAAGCGCTTGATGTAGGGCAGCGCCTCGACGAGAACCTTGGCCCGTTCAGCGACGGTGAGCGTCATGTTGTGTAGTCGGCGTTGATTCGCACGTATTCCTCCGATAGGTCGCAGCCCCAGGCTTCGGCGTTTCCTTCCGCCAGGCCCAGTTTCGCCACGATCTCGATCTCCGGTTGCTCGAATGCGCGGCGCACCGCCGCCAGGTCGACGTCGACGCCCGAGCCGCGCTCGAAGACGACCAGGCCGCCGACCGTGAGGTGGAGACGGTCGAGCGCAAGCTCGGCGCCACTGTAGCCGAGGGCGCACACGATGCGGCCCCAGTTCGGATCGCCGCCGTGGACGGCGGTCTTGACGAGGCTCGAAGACGCCACCGCACGCGCCGCGGTCCGCGCCTCGTCGTTGGTTGCGGCGTCCAGGACCTTGACGGTGATCAGCTTCGTCGCGCCCTCGCCATCTCGCGCGATGGCGCGCGACAGCTCTTGCGCGACGTGAGTCAGCGCTGCCTGCAGCTGTTCTTCGTCCACACTCCCCGCGCGGACTGGCTCGTTGCCTGCCGCGCCGTTGGCAAGGATCAGGAAGCTGTCGTTGGTCGAGCTGTCACCGTCGATGGTCACCTGGTTGAAGCTGCGGTCGGCGACGGTCTTCACCATCCTCGCCATCAGTCCGGCCTCGACCGCGGCGTCGGTCGTGATGTAGGCGAGCATCGTCGCCATGTTCGGGTGGATCATTCCGGACCCCTTGCACATCCCACCTACGCGAACAGTGACGCCGCCCACCTCGACCTCCACGTGGGCGGTCTTGGGGCGCGTGTCGGTGGTCATGATCGCGCGCGCGGCGGACTCGCCCCCGTCAGGGCTAAGCATCTCGCACGCTTGCGCTATTCCAGGCTTGATCGCGTTCATCGGAAGGTAGCGGCCGATCACGCCGGTGGAGCTGACCAGCACCTGGTCCGGGTCCAGATCGAGCCTGTCCGCGGAAAGCTTGGCCATCAGCAGCGCGTCACGGAATCCCTGCGCTCCG
>DASPYE010000065.1:0-4630 GCA_035636935.1 Candidatus Dormiibacterota bacterium
GCGCCCGGACGTTCCGGCACGCCTTCGGCGGGCCACTGCTCGAGCGCGGCGACGAGGGCGTCCTGTGCGAGCTCCTCAGCCGTACCGATGTCACCGACGACGCGAGCCAGCCCGGCGATGAGCCGGGCCGACTCGATCCGCCAGATCGCCTCGGTCGCGCGATGCGCTTCGGTGGTCGCTGCCTGGCGGCGCCCTGGACCGCCAGACGCGCGTCCAGTTGGCTGACCTATGGCCAGAGCTCCTTCACATGCCCTCGTATTCGAGCACCTGACGGACCTCGAAAGTCCCGCCGTCATACGGTGCCCGCTTGAGCCACTCGAGGGCCTCGTCGATCGAGCGCACCTGCCACAGCCAGTACCCGGCCACGAGCTCCTTGGTTTCCGCGAAGGGCCCGTCGATGACGGTGCGCTTCTTGCCGTCGAAACGGACACGCTTGCTTTGCGAGCTCGGATAGAGGCGGCCGGCCTCGAGCACCACCCCTGCCTTGACCAGCTCGTCGTTGAACTTCTGGTACTCCGCCATCTCCTCCGGTGTGGGGGGAGTCGCCGCCGCGCTCTGCTCGCCTTCCTTGGCCATGATCAGCACACGCATCTCTGTCTCCTTTTATTACATCTTCCGCATCGTGATGGGCTCGGACTGTTGAGGTCTCACCCACTCATCGAATGGCGGATGGCCATTTCGACAGGTGCTGACTGCTCGAAAGTAGGCTCAGGACAACGTCACAGCCGGCCGCGACCGCCAAACCTGCCACTGTGCCGCCGAGGTCCCGCTGCCGACGAAACCGATCGTCGTCACGTCAGTGGAGCCGTCTCTGCCAGTCACGTGGCACGCGCCCCGCGGGTCCTGGCACCGGCTGGTCGAGCGGATGGTGGCGAGGCCGGGCAAGCTTGGGACCGTTCAAGAACTGCTGGGTCGCGTAATTCCAGAACCAGTCCTCGCCCGGCTCAAAGCTCTGGATGACGGGATGCCCTGTGTCACCGGCATGGTGAGTTGCGTGCTGCGAGGGGGACGAGTCACAGCAGCCGATGTGTCCACAGCCCGCGCAGCGGCGCAAGTGAAGCCACCAACCTCCGCTCGCGAGGCATTCGACACATCCCGAACCGCTCGGCGGTGTTGCTGGGTCGATATCCATTCAGCTCAATGTGCTCATTACGAAATGATTGACGTATCAATTATCCGGGTAGAATCGCTCACATGTCAATCAGGGTGCCGGATGGCGCCATGACTGCGTCGGGTGGTGGCCAGGCGGTTCGCCGGCGTATGACGTCCCGCGAGCTCGCGATCTGGCGGTCACTCATCGACACGACCGGAGAGCTTCGAAGAATCCTGGGTGCCGAGCTGCAGGAGTCGAGCCTTTCAGCGGCTGACTACCAGGTCCTCTTGCCCCTGCGCGAAGCGGAGGGAGCGCGGATGCGATCCTCGGAGCTGGCGAGCACCATCGACTGGGAGCGAAGCCGGCTGTCCCATCACCTCAAGCGAATGGAGCGGCGGCATCTGATCCGCCGCGAGGACTGCGCCACCGACAATCGCGGCGCTGAGGTCGTGTTGACGGCCGAAGGAGCGCGGGTCTTCCGGCGTGCGACGGCGCCTCACATGAGGGCGATCAAGGAGCACTTTGCCGACGCGCTGACCGTCGAGCAATTCGAGGCGCTCGCCGATATCCTGCGCGCGCTCCACAGCCACCGCGACGACTTGTCTGCTCGCACAGGGGATGCTCGACCATGACCGGAGCAGAGCTGTCGGGCGGCCGGGCGCAGCGAATCGCCGTGCTTGGCGCGGGTCACGTCGGGCCGGTGATCGCGAGAATCGCGATTGACGCGGGCTTTCACGTTGCCATTGCAGCGTCGGGAAACCCGGAGAAGATCGAGCTCATCACCCAGTTTGTGATCGCCGGGGCCGAGCCGCGATGGGCGGCGGATGCCGTGGAAGGCGCCGACATTGTGGTCCTGGCCATCCCTCTCCACAAGTTCACGACCTTCGACCCCTCCCTGGTGGCAGGAAAGCTTGTGGTCGACGCGACGAACTACTGGCCGGCGGCCGATGGCGTTCTCCAGATGTTCCAGGACCGCGGGTCCACGAGCAGCGAGGTCGTGCAACGCCGGCTTGCAAAGTCGACGGTCGTCAAGTCCCTCAATCACATCGGTTACCACGACCTGGAAGACGGTCGCCGGCCCGCCGGCGCTCCGGATCGCAGTGCGATCGGAATCGCCAGCGACGACCCGGCTGCGGCGCAAGTGGTCGAAAACATCATCGATCGCATCGGTTACGACACGGTCCACCTGGACCGCTTGAGCGCGGGCCGCCTGCTCGAACCTGGCGGTCCCATCTTCGGCGCGTTGCTGAGGCGACCAGAGTTCGAGCAGGCCCTCGGGGCCAAGGCGGCATAGATGACGTTCCCGCTGGTTTTCGGCCTCGACACCTTCGGTGACGTCACCCACGACGCTGACGACCGCCCAATCTCTCACGCCCAAGCGATTCGGAATGTCGTCGAAGAAGGCGTGTTTGCCGACAAGATGGGCGTGGATTTCTTCGGGGTCGGCGAACACCACACCACCGACTTCCCGATGCCGGCCGCCGACGTCGCGCTGGCCGCGATCGCGGCGCGCACGACCCGAATCCGCGTTGGTTCGGCGGTCACGGTACTGAGCTCGGACGACCCGGTCCGCGTGTTCCAGCGCTACTCCACGCTCAATGCCATCTCGAAGGGTCGGGCGGAGGTGATCCTCGGACGAGGTTCAAGCATCGACTCGTTCCCGCTGTTCGGATACGACCTTGCCGACTACGAGGAGCTGTTCGAGGAGAAGCTCAACCTGTTTGCCGAGCTGCTCAAGGGTGGGCCGATCACCTGGCAAGGCAAAATGCGCGCCTCGCTCCGCAATCAGGAGGTCGTACCGCACACCGAGTTCGGACCGTTTCCGGCGTGGATAGGCGTTGGCGGGAGTCCCCAGTCAGTTGTGCGCGCCGCCTATTACGGATTCTCACTGATGCTCGCGATCATCGGCGGATCCCCCGCCCGCTTCGCACCGTTCTCCCGGCTGTTCCACGAAGCCCTCAAGAAATTCGGCCGTGACCCGCTGCCGATCGGCGTGCACTCGCCCGGTCATGTTGCAGAAACTGACGAGAAGGCGCGCGAAGACTTCTGGCCTCGCTACCTGCAGATCATCACCAGCGTCGCCAAAACTCGCGGTTTCGCGATCCCGACGAAGGAGTCTTTCGCGTATGAGGTTGGACCCCGTGGAGCGCTCTACGTCGGATCCCCAGAGACAGTCGCGCAGAAGATCGCGGCCAATCTGACCTCCTTGGGAGCCAACCGTTTCGACTTGAAGTACGGCATGGGAGGCCTATCGCACGAAGCGCTCATGGCCAATATCGAGCTCTACGCCACCCAGGTCATGCCCCGCGTGCGGGAACTCCTGGCCGAGCGAGCCGGCGCCCATGTTTGATGATGAAGTAGCGTTTGCGACCCTCGGCCGAGTTCGGGCTTCCGGCTCGAGCGCATACATCGCGGGCGGCTAGTAGAGCGATCATCGAGCCGTCCGGTGGAGGGGAACCGACTCTCGGGTTCCCCTCCATTCGCTATGCGCCCTCCTGCACCTCGATCAGCTCATCGGCCACAAGGCCGTGGGCCTCCCGATGCACCGCGTTGGCGGCTTCCTTGTTCGGAGCTTCGACGAGGCAGAAGGCCTTGCCCGACCCCTCATCGAACCAGTAGTGGAGGTACTTCACTCCGAGTTTTTCCTGGACCTTCAGATCCTGCTCATGGGCGCCTTTGATGGCCTCCGCGGTCAGGCCATCGATCTTGTGGTGAATATCCATGTACAGCGGCATCGCGAACCTCCTTGCGCAATCAAATCTGGGGTGACGGGTCGAGCGTAGCGGTTCACGGGGCCGGTGCGCGAGCGCCGAGCGATGCTCACGAGTAGGAGAGGCGGGGCCCCCAGGTCTTGCCGCGGCCTTCGGGCGTCCTGTCGAAGATGCTCCATATCGGCCACATGAAGTCGACATGGCGCATCTCTTGTCCGGGTTCTGGCCTGGCGAACCACAGCTCGCTGCTCCAGAAATGGTGGATCTTCCTTCCGCGACGCGCAAATACGTGCGCAAGCGGAAATTGCTGGCCGTTCTCGGCCTCGGCACCGTAGTCGCGATTGAAATCGTTGCCTGCCGAGGACAGCAGCAGCGTGTGCTGCCAGCCGCGGTTGCGAGCGTGCTGTCGGAATTTGTCGATCGGCGCCTTCGCGATCGCCGCGAAACCGATCCGCTGCGTGACGTGGCGTGAAGATCCGTCGACGGCGTCGACGATTGACGTGCACGACGGGCACGGCATGTTCGATTCGGGCGACTCCGGGTACATGAAGTTGTAGAGGAAGAGCGTCCGCACGCCGCGAGGAAAGAGCTCCGACAGGCGAACGGTTTTGAGGCCCGCATCTCCAGCCGCCGAGGAATCGAACACGTAGTCGGTTTTCACCACGCCACCCAGGGGCAGCCTTCTCCGCTGCGCGGCGACCGCCTCGACCTGCCGCCGGAGCTTGACCTCGGCTTGCAGCAATCGATTCCGCGCCCGCCGATACTCGGCGCTCTCACCCGGAAACCTCGTCGCCATCTTCTTTTCAGCCATCCCTCTCCTTGATTA
>DASPYE010000066.1:0-7254 GCA_035636935.1 Candidatus Dormiibacterota bacterium
CCTGGGCGCCGCGATCATCGGCACGCCGTGCAGCCAGGCCAGCAACAAAGTGTTGACCAGCCCGCCGATCCACGCCCAATCGGCGGGCGTCCACATCAGGTCGCCGCGCTGCGGCGTGAATTCGTGACAGACCCGAAAGCCCGACGCCTGGCCGAAAAGCACGCGGTGCCCGTGCAGCACCCCTTTCGGCGGCCCGGTGGTGCCCGAGGTGTAGATGATCATGCACGGCTCGTCGGCGCTGTTGAGCGGCTCAGCGAATCGTGTGGAGGCGTCGCCGACCGCTTGCCAGAAGTCAATGACTCGGGGATCGGACGAGGCGGCGCCGTCCGTGACAAAGATCCAGCGCAGGTCCGGTACGCCGTCGAGCGCTGCGATCCGCTGCATGCCGTCTCCGTCGGTCACGACCGCCCTGGCGGCGCTGTCGGCAAGGCGATAGCGCAGAGCGTCGGCGCCGAAAAGGGATGAGAGCGGAACGGATATCAATCGCGCCTTGAAGGCGCCAACATGCGCGAGTGCCGTCGCCGGGATCTGCGGCAGTACGACAGCGACGCGGTCTCCAGGTTCCAGCCCGACTCCGCGCAGCACGTTCGCCACCCGGTTGGTCAGCTCGACCAGCTCCCCGAAGGTGTAGCGTCGCGTCTTCCCGCCGGCAACGTGGATCAAAGCCAACCGGTGCGCGGGGAGTGCGTCGGTGCAGGCGGTCCCGATGTTGAAGCGCTCGGGCACTCGCCACCGGAATCGGCCGGAGATCTCGGAGTGTGTGTCGCCGGTGAGCGGGAAGGGCGTGAACCTCTGGGTCACGAAATCTCCAGAAGGCCGCGCACGGCGCGAGCCGCGTGATAGCCGCTGCCGACAGCTCCGGGCGTCCCAGGCTGCGCGGTGTAGTCGCCGCAGAAATGGATGCGGCCGAACGGCTCGCGGATCGCCTTCTGCCGGCCGAGCCAGCCCTTGCGAAATCGAGGCAGGCCACGCCAGCGTTGAACGCGGGTGTCCGCTCGGTCCAGCACTTCGCGTGCCGAGGGGAACATCTTCACCAGATCGGCCCTGACCCGCTGGACGAGCGCCGCATCGTCCATCGCGGAAAGCGCTTCGGCGCGCGCCCCGGTCGACAGCGTGACGAGGCTTCCGCCGGGGCGCCGCCGCGCCCCATCGGAACGGCGGGCGAAGAACGCGTTGTTGCTGAGGAGCTCGAACGAGAGGCCGATCGCCGGAACGGCGAGCAGCCGGTCCCATGGCATCGGCTCCGTCTCGTCGGTGAGCCAGGCGACCGACACGATCGGGGCGTAAGGCAGCATCTGCTCGAGAGCTGCTCGTTTGGTTGCCGGCAGGTCGGGGATCACCTCCAGCGCCGCGTCGGCCGTCATGGCGGCGATGCACGCGGTGGCCTGGACCTCCTCCACCCCGCCACCTTTTCGTCGATAGCGAACAGCGACATGGTCGGGCGTGCTCGCCACCGACTCGACCACGCAGTCCAGCATCACCCGCTCGGGGTCGATCGCCTGAGCGATCGTCTTGGTGATCTCCTGGGTCCCTCCGCGCACACCTTTGAGCGTCTCGTTGACGTCGCCGCCGAAGAGATGGATGGCGTAGCCGAGACCGACGGCTCCGGACACCTCGTCCATGGAGATTCCTGTTCCCGAAGTGGTCGCCATCTCCAGGATCGCCCGGGTCGACGGCGACGCCGGGCCGATCACATCCGTGAGCGACTTCGCGTCGAGCTCGGGGTCGAGCCCACGCTTGGCCGACGCGAGCCGGCGGAGACGCGAGATCGTGAAGGCAAATCCCGCCTTGTCACGCCACGAGATCGGCATCTTCATCAACAGGCGATAGGGGTCGCGGCCGACCGCAAGACGACCGTTCACGAAGACCGCCGACTCCGCGCCTTCGGCGCCGACCAAGTCCAGACCCAGCGCGCGGCAGAGCTCGAGTGTGCGCGGATCCCACACGAACTGAGCTCCCAGGTTGTACCAGTAGGCCCCGTGCCGGCCGGACAGCGTGCGCCCACCCACCCGATCGCGGGACTCGAGGACCACGATGTCGCGATCCCGGAGGTGGTACGCCGCTGTCAGCCCGGCAAGGCCGGCCCCCAGGATCACGACGTCAGCTTTCGGCGAGCCCAGGCTCATGCCGGCCCCGGCATCAGCGGTTGCGGAAGCTGGGAGCTCGCTTCTCCGCGAACGCCCGCGTCCCCTCCTCCAGGTCGGAGGACAGCTCGATGAGCCGGTTGAGCGCCTGGTACAGACGGATCCCGTCAGGCAGGCTCAGGTCGCGACTGCGGAGCGCGAGCTCTTTGGTCATCCGCACCGCCATCGGGCCGTTCGCGCAGATGGTCTCCGCCAGCTCGAGTGCCCTCGGCATCAGCTGCTTGGACGGCACCACCTCGTTGACCAGGCCGATGCGGAGGGCTTCGCGGGCGTCGATGAACTGGCCCGTCAGCAGCAGATACATGGCGTTCGTCAACCCGACGATCTCCGGGAGGCGCTGCGCGCCGTAACCGTGAAGCAGGTTCCACTTCACCTCCGGGCAGCCAAACTGCGCGTTCTCCGACGCCAACCGGAGGTCGCAGACCAGCGCGAGCTCGAGCCCACCTGCAAGGCAGTAACCGTTGACCGCGGCGATCATGGGCTTTTGGACCTCCAGGCCGAGGTCGAAGCGGGTTGCTCTCATGGCTGACCATCCCACCTGCGCCTGCTCGGCGGTCCCGTGCATACCCACGAGGTCGGCGCCGGCCGTGAATGCCTTGTCGCCCGAACCGGTCACGACGCCGATCCAGATGTCGTCCCGAGAGTCGATCTCCTCCATTCGCTCGGAGATCGCCGTGTACATCTCGGAGTCCATCGCGTTCATCTTTTCCGGCCGGTCGAGGGTGATCGTCGCCACGTGTCCGTCAACTTCGAATCTGATCGACACCTCAGCCTCCCTCCCCCGCCCCGTCGGCGGAGCCTGCTCGGTCATGCCCCTCGCAAAATTGTGAGCCCGCGACTCAGAAGCCGCTCGATCAGCGGCTGCACACCGTCGTTGAAGAGGTCGATGCGCTTGCCGCGCCGATGCAGCATCAGGTTGTACGCGTACACGGCCGAGTACTTGTAGCAGCTGAATGCGCAGTACCACCCGAGCTCAGCCATATCCGCGCCGTACAGGTCGGCGAGCTGCCGGGAGGCGAGCATGGGGCCGGGCACCGGCCCGACCATCTCGGCGCCCCGGCTCATCCCGGCCACCGCCAGACAGCTGAGGTCGATCAGCGGTTGACCGACCTCGGCGATCTCCCAGTCGAGCACCGCCACGACCGACCCGTGAGGGTCGAAGAGCAGGTTGCCGAAGTGGTAGTCGGCGTGCACGAGGCAGGGCGGATGCGGCTCCGGAAACGAGGACGCCAGCGCCATGCGCAGCGCCTCAAAGGGCAGGTCGAGGTCCGTTCGCGCACGCTCGAGAAGCGTGTGCCAGCGCGCAAGGTCGGCGGCGAGACCGACGGGGTCCTCCGGGAGGCCGATGGCGGGCAGGGGGATCGCGTGCAACCGGCGCAGCGTGCTAACCGCGGACGAGGCCAGGTAGCTCGAGTCGAGATCCGCCTGGACGTCCTCGACCCGCCGGCCCGCAACGTGCTCGAGCAGCACGAAGGGGCGTCCATCCACCACCGGCTCGTCCGATGCGGCCACCACGGCCGGGACCGGGAAACCATGCCCGGCGAGCGCGGCCATGATCCTGCCCTGGCGGACGACGTCCGCCGGGCCGAGCGGCCGGGCGCCTGGCGGCGGGAGGCGCAGCACGAGCCTGCGCGGGGTCTTGGCCTCGGTTGCGCGCACCAGGTAGGTGAACCCCGAATGTCCGTGAGGCATCGGACCGACCTCATGCACCCGCCACGCGGGACCGATTCGGCGGAGGCGATCCTCCAGGTCGCGCCTGATGCGGTCGCCGGCGTCAGCCCGAGGATGTGACGTCGCTACAGGAGCTCACCACCGTCGATGCGGATCATCGACCCGGTCATGTATCGGGACTCGTCGGTCGCCAGGTAGCGAACGAGCTTCGCGATGTCCTCTGGTTCGCCATACAGGTTCATCGGGTTGGGCTTCAGGTTCCTCTCCCGCAGGTAATCGATGATCGTGCCCGCAAGCTGGGTCTTCACGATGCCGGGCGCGATGCAGTTGACGCGGATGCGGTCGCGTGCCCATTCCTTGGCGCAAACTTCGGTGAGCATCACAACGCCGGCTTTGGAGATGCCATACACGCCGAGACCGATGTCGTGGTGCAGGCCTGACGTCGATGCCACGTTCACGATCGCGCCTCCGCCCCGGGCCCGCATGTACGGATGGACCAGCTTCGAGAGGTACCACGGCGCTCTCAGGTTCACGTTCATCACCTGCTGCCACTCGTCGATGTCCGCGTTGTAGATCTGCTTCGCCTGGGGCATCAGACCGGCGTTGTTGACCAGCACGTCGACGCCGCCGAGCCTGTCGACCACCTGCGCGACCAGTTGGTCGAGATCGGAGATCTCACCGACGTCGGCGGTGATCGTCAGGGCTGCACTCTCATCAGGCAGCGACGCGGCGACCTCGCGAAGTGTTGCCTCCTCGCGACCCGCCAGCGCAACTCTGGCCCCTGCGGCAGCCAGCTCTCGTGCAATCGCCGCGCCGATGCCCCGGCTCGCGCCCGTGACCAGGGCGACTTTACCGTCGAGCGATCCGTTCATGCCCCGCTCCCCATACCGGCCGAATCGAACGTGGAAAGGCTATCGGCCCATGGATGGACAGTCAACGCGGAGCACGCACAGACGTGAGCTACGATTCGGACGTGGCGACCGTTGTCCATTCGGGACGCACGGTCAGCAATGTGCTCGAAGCGGGCGCGCGAGCCTGGGGCCGGAAGTACGCGATCGATTTCGGCGACGCCTCGTACACCTACTCCGACCTCTGGTCACGGGCCCGCCGTGCCGCCGCCGCCTTCGCCGGCCAAGGCGTGAGGCGTGGCGACCCGGTGCTGGTCATGCTCGACAACACCATCCAGTTCGTCGACGCCTGGCTCGGGCTGGCCCTGGTGGGCGCGGTCCAGGTGCCGGTCAACACGGAGTATCTCGGCGACATCCTTCGTCATCAAATCAAGGACTCTGGCGCTTCGCTGATGCTGATCGATCACCGCTACGTCGAGCGTCTGGCACAGCTCGAAATCGATCGGGGCAGTCTCGACCATCTGCTCGTGTCGGGCGAGGCGGCATGCCCGGAAGGAGTCCGGTGCGACAGCTGGGAACGCATTTACGAGCGGTCCTCCGAGCTCCCGGTTGGCGACATCGCAGATGTCTCCGAGCAGGACATCGTCGCGATCATGTACACCTCCGGGACGACCGGCCCGTCCAAAGGCGTGCGCATCGCGCATGCCCACGCCTATACGTACGCCAGACTCGCGGGGCAGACCGTTCAGCTCTACGAGCACGACGTGTACTTCGCGCCGCTGCCCCTGTTCCACATCGCCGGCCAGTGGGCGCTGGTGTACGCGTGCCTTCAGGTCGGCGCCACCGCGATCGTGCGCCGCCGATTCAGCGTTTCCGATTTCTGGGCGGTCGTGAAAGAGTCGGGAGCGACGGCTAGTTTTCTGCTCGGGGCGATGGCCAACTTTCTGGCCCGCCAGCAACCCAAAGCGGACGACCTGGACAACCCGATGGAACGCATGTTGATGGTTCCGCTCGTGGATGGCATTGATGATTTTCGACGGCGTTTCGGTGTCCGCGTCTGCACCTGCTACGGCTCCACCGAGGTGAACGTTCCGATCATCAGCGACTACAACGTGACCGAGGCCGACGTCGCGGGCCGCCCGGTGGCCGGGTTCGAGCTCCGTATCGTCGACGACCAGGATCGCGAGGTGCCGGTCGGGCAGGTCGGTGAGCTGGTGGTGCGCAGCGCCGAGCCGTGGATCATGGCCACCGAATACCACCGCAACCCCGAGGCCAGCCTGCGCCTGTTCCGCAACCTGTGGCTGCACACGGGTGACGCTTTCCGGCGCGACGCGCACGGCAACTACTACTTCGTCGACCGGATCAAGGACTACATACGGCGCAGGGGCGAGAACATCTCCTCGTTCGAGGTGGAGCGCGAGGTCAACCAACATCCGGCCGTGCTCGAGTCGGCAGCGGTGGCTGTCAAGTCAGCCTCGACCGAGGACGACCTCAAGGTGGTGGCCGTCCTGAAACCGGGAATGTCGCTCGAGCCGGAGGAGCTGCGAGCCTTCCTTCGCGAGCGCGTTCCGAGGTTCATGGTGCCCGACATCGTGCTCGTTCTGCCGGAGCTGCCGAAGACGCCTACCGGAAAGATCCAGAAGCACCTTCTCAGGTAGCCGCCAAGCGATCAGCGGAGGTCGGGTCGGAGAGCCGCCATTTCCAGGACGGCGCCCAGCGGCTTGCCGCCCCAGGCCTCGTCCTGTTCCTCAACTGTCAGCTCTGACTGCGCAAGCTGGATGAGAACGCGGTTGCCCGCGAGATCGATGCTGAAGAACGCCTCCATCCACTGCGGGTCGGTGTAGTCCTCGCCGAAGACCGCATTACCCGCAGCCCGAACCCGATCCGCCTGTGCGCGAAGGTCGGCGACCACGAAGGTGACGTGGTGCAGCCCCTCGCCGAACCGGCGCAGAAACTTCACGACGAAACCGGTCGTGTCACTTCCGGGTGCGAGGAGCTCGACGCGACCCCCGCCCGGAAAGGCGAATTGCACAAAGGCGAATCCATGCCAGTCGGCGTCGCCCTGGCGGTACTGCCCCTCCATCACGTCGCCCCACAAGGCCGTCGCCCTGGAGAGGTCCCAGACCGCGAACGCGATGTGGTCCATCCTCACACGCCTGACTCCAAAGTGACGGCTACAGTAGCGTTGATGCGGGCGGCGCGTGATGCCTGACGCCAGGGCCGAGCTGGTCCGCCGCTACTTCGAGGCCGTGCGAACCGATCACACCCAGACCGCGCGCCTGTACGCCCCGGACGCGACGCTCCACTACGTCGGGCGACACGTGCTCGCGGGCGTTTATCGAGGACCGCATGAGATCATGGAATTGTTCCGGCGCAGCCGCGAGGCGTTTGGCGGGACCCAGCGACTGGAGCTCCACGACGTGGTGTCGGGCGACGACCACGTGGTCGCACTGCTCGACGGATCGGCGGAACATGGCGGCGAGCGGCGACATTGGCGGCGCGTGGTCGTGTTCCATGTCCGCGACGGCGCCATCACCGAGCAGTGGATTCACGACAGCGACCAGCACGTGGTCGAAGAGGTGCTCGCCCAG
>DASPYE010000067.1:0-10997 GCA_035636935.1 Candidatus Dormiibacterota bacterium
TAAAGCTTGGTCGGAGGCGGTTCCTCGGATGGCGGGCTGGGCCAAGCGGTAGACGGCGCGTCCACCTGGGATGGGGGATGCGGCGCGGCGGGCGCCAGCGCGCCGGCCGGCGTGGGTTGGCGCAGTGGCAGTAGGCCGCGCCATGTGAGGAACATGCCGAGCAGGAACCCGACCGCGATCGCGATGAAGCCGACCGCGATGGCCACCCTAACGTCGCCCTGGACCGGCGAGATGCTCGACACAAGGCCCCCGGCGTCCGGCCCGGTCGTGGCGGTCAGCGTCTGGGCGTGCAGCCAGTTCAGCTTCCAGATCGCGGTCTTGCGATCGAGCGAGAACAGCGCGCCTTGTGCCGAGGTGATCACATGTGGAACCGTCAGCGCGAAAGTCACCGTGAACATCGACGCGAGCTCGTCCCCGGTGAGTAGCTCCTGGGACCCGGGCGACGGGCTGGGTTGCACCGCCGGCGCCGTCTTGAAGGAGTAGGTGTCTGACTGGCCCGAGGTCGAATGCGTCGCCGACGTGAACATGCTTCCCGTGTTCGACAGGTTCAGGCTCAGGCCGGAGCTGGAAGAGGACGCCGCGGGACTCAGCTTCGATGGCTGCGTCATGAAAGCAAAGGCGTCCGTTTCCGTCTTGAATGGGATCGTCACCAGCGCGCCGCTCTCGTCGCCTTCGGTGACGACCAACACCTTGCCTCCCGGGTACTGGGCCCGCAGCTTGGCGTTCGCGGAGGCGATATCGGACGGGCTGAAACCGGACACCGATGCCCCGTTCTTGCCTGACATCAGGGACTTCGGAAACAGGAACTTCAAGCCCACCGTGACGGAGCCGTCGCTGCCGAACGTTGCGCTGGTGTCGTAGCCGCACGCCATGGTGGCGACGACAATCGCCCCCGCCAGCATCACCCTGGAGATCGCCCTTGGCACGGCCGATATGTTGAGCGAGCGGCCTCCATTCCGATCCGGGTTAGCGGAGTTCCCTAATGTGACAGCCGTGACTGATCTGCAAGAGCCCACCTTCGCCGACGTGCTGGACGCGGCCAGGCAGATACGTCCTTACCTCGCGGAGACTCCCCTCAGGCGCTATCCCGTGCTCGAGCGATTGATCGGCGCGAACCTTTACGTCAAGCACGAGAACCTGAATCCGACCGGCGCCTTCAAGGTGCGCGGCGGAGTCAACCTGATCAGCCGGCTGAGCGAGGACGAGAGACGGAGAGGCGTGATCGCCGCTTCCACCGGCAACCACGGGCAGTCGGTCGCCTACGCGGCCAAGTTGTTCGGCGTGAGCGCGATCATCTGCGCTCCCGCCACCGCAAACCCGGTCAAGGTCGAGTCGATGCAAGACCTGGGCGCCGAGGTCATCCTCGAGGGCGAGCGTTACGACGACTCGCGTCGCAACGCGGAGCGGCTGTCGAAGGAGCATGGCTACCGCTATATCCATTCCGGCGACGAGCCGCTGCTCATCTCCGGGGTGGGAACGCACACCCTGGAGGTCCTGCGCGAGGAGCCCGGCGTCGACACCATCCTGGTTCCCATCGGAGGGGGCTCGGGCGCGGCCGGCGCCGCCACGGTCGCCAAGGCCGTCAACCCGCAGATCCAGGTGATCGGCGTCCAGTCGGACCAGGCGCCGGCGGCCTATCTCAGCTGGAAGAGCGGAGAGCTGCAGGAGTCACCCAACCACACCCGCGCCGAAGGCCTGTCGACCGCGACGCCATTCGCGCTGCCGCAGCGGATCATGCGGCGGCTGCTCGACGATTTCGTGCTCGTCTCCGACGACGAGATCGACGCGGCGACCGCGGTGATGATCGAGAAGACGCGGACGCTCGTCGAAGCCGCCGGGGCGTCGGCGCTCGCGGCCGCCTTGAAGCTGCGCGATCGTCTCCGCGGCCGCAATGTCGCGCTGATCTGCAGCGGCGGCAACATCAGCCCGGCGCAGCTGAAGGCGCTGCTCAGTTGAACACCCACGCATCCGAGTTCCTCGACTACCCGGCGCCCCAGGACGACGGTGCGGCACGCGGCCTGGAGGGCAAGAGCCTCCCGTCCATTCGATTGAAGTCGACGACAGGCGCGACCGTTGACCTCGCTGCGGCGGCGCCGCGGCTCGTCCTTTATGTGTATCCGAGCGCCACGGGCACCGCCGACCTGCCGGCGCCTGGTTGGAAGGAGATTCCCGGTGCGTTCGGATGTACTGCGGAAAGCTGTGCCTTTCGCGACCGCCAGGCGTCCTTCGAAGCGTTGGGCGTGACCGTGATGGGGCTGTCCGCTCAGTCCGCCGACGCCCAGAAGGCTTTCGCCGCGCGTAAGGAGATCACATTTCCCCTGCTCAGCGATCCGGACCTGAGGTTGTCGAAGCAGCTCGGCCTCCCGACCTTCACGGCGGGCGATTTGCGTCTCTACAAGCGGCTGACGCTGGTCGCCGAATCAGGACGGATCGTCAAGGTGTTCTATCCGGTCTTTCCTCCGGATACTCATCCGGCCGAGGTCCTCGCCTGGGCCCAGCACCACTTCAAGCTCGGCGAGTGACGAGATGACCGCGTCAGCCTGCGCAAGCTCAGAGGCCGGATGCGTGTTCGTCACGCCGAGCGCGGTCATCCCCGCGGCCACGGCGGCGCGCAGACCCGCGGGGCTGTCCTCGATCGCCACACACTCCGCCGGGGCGATGCCGAGACGCTCCGCTGCCAGGCGGTAGCCCGAGGGATCGGGCTTGCCGCGAGGCGTGAGCTCGGCGGTGACGAGGACCTGTGGAACAGGCAGGCCGGCCGCAGCCAGATGGCGCAACGCCGGCTCGAGGCGTGCTGACGTGACGATCGCCCAGGCGCCCGCCGGCAGGCGGTTGATCATCTCGTGCGCGCCGTCAAACCGGCTCAGCTCGGCCTCGGTGCTCGCCTGGCGCGCCGAGATCTTGCGCGCCTCGGCCAGCGGATCCACGCCCGGCGCAAAGCGGCGGATGAGCTCGACCCCCGTCATGTGGATCGACGCCAGGACCTCCTCAGGCTCAAGGCCCCGTTCCATCGCCCACCGCGTCCACGCGGCGCGGATCGAGGGCATGGTGTCGACCAGGACGCCGTCGAGGTCGAAGACGATCGCGCGTGCGTCGAAGTGAAAGCTCGCCATCTGCGTGGTGTGATTTTCGACCTCGACGGGGTGCTCGCGATGTCGGAGCCTTTGCTTGCGGAAGCCGCCATCGAGCTGTTCGCGGAGAAGGGCCACGTCATGACCGCGGAGGATTTCCGGCCCTTCATCGGGATGGGCGAGGACCGCTACATCGGCGGCGCCGCCGAAACCCGCGGAATCCAGATCGACGTGGCCCGCGACAAGGCTCAGCTGTACGTGATCTACCAGCGCGTGATCCGCGGCCGCCTCCAACCGCTTCCCGGCGCTCGCGAGTTTGTCACCGGCTGCCGCGGCCGAGGTCTGGCGGTCGCCGTCGCCTCGGGCGCGGACAAGATCAAGGTCTACGCCAACCTCGAGGAGATCGGCCTCCCGCCTGCAACCTTTGACGCGATCGTCGACGGCAACGACGTGGTCCGCAAGAAACCTGCGCCGGACAGCTTTCTGGAAGCCGCCCGCCGCCTCGGCCTACCACCCGAGACGTGCCTGGTGATTGAGGACGCGGTCAGCGGCGTCGCGGCAGCCCGGGCGGCCGGCTCGCGATGCCTCGCTCTGACGACCTCGTTCCGCGCCGCGGAGCTGGCCGGGGCCGATTGGTTCGCGCCCGATCTCGCCCACGTGCCCGACGAGGTTCTTGCCTGGTGAGCCGAAGGCAGTCAAACTCCGCGGTGATGGCTGTCGCCGAGAAAGGAATGAAGCAAAAGGACAAGCGGCGCAAGAGGGGCAACGGGGAGTGGACCGGGAAGGCCGAGGTCGTCTCCAGGAAGGCCTACAACCAGGAGTTGCGGCGCCTGCAGGACGAGCTGGTCCGGCTCGAGGAGTGGGTCAAGTACCGCGGCCTACGCGTGGTGGCTCTGTTCGAGGGCCGCGACACCGCGGGCAAAGGTGGCGTCATCAAGCGCATAACTGCGTTGCTGAATCCTCGCTTCGCGCGCGTGGTCGCCCTACCGGCGCCGACCGAGAGAGAAAGGAGCCAGTGGTACTTCCAGCGCTATATAGCCCACCTGCCCTCGGCGGGCGAGATCGTCTTTTTCGACCGGAGCTGGTACAACCGCGCAGGCGTCGAGCGCGTCATGGGCTTTTGCACCGACGAGGAGTACGACGAATTCATGCGCACCTGCCCTCAGTTCGAGCGCATGCTGGTGCGCTCCGGGACCGTCCTGGTCAAGTACTGGTTGTCGGTCAGCGACGAGGAGCAGGAAAAGCGATTCCTGGGCCGAATCAACGACCCGAGCAAGCGCTGGAAGTTGAGCCCGATGGACCTCCAGGCTCGCGCGCGCTGGGTCGACTATTCAGAAGCCAAAGACCAGATGTTTGCGTACACCGACATCCCCGAGGCGCCGTGGTACGTGGTCGAGACTGATAACAAGCGCTCGGCCCATCTGAACCTGATCAATCACTTCCTCTCCCTGATCCCGTACGAGCAGGTCCCTCACGACGACATCAAGCTGCCGCCGCGTCAGAAGCGCAGCTATCTACGGCCCCCGAAGAGCTCGCAGCGGATGGTGCCGACCAAGTACGAAGTCGAGTGAGCGCGGGCGTCGATATCAAGGCGCGCGAGCAGAGGGAGGCCACGGTCCTGGAGCACATGGCGGCCGAGAACGCGCACGAATTCGACCGCTGCATCGCCGTGTTCGCGCATCCCCGGTACGAGATCATCGCGACCGGTGAGGTGTGGGATGGCCGCGATGGGGTCAACGCGCTGCTCGAGGAGAACAAGAGAGGATTCCCCGACTTCCGTTTTCATCCCGAGTCCTTCCACCACGCGGCGCACGCCGTGGTCGTCGAGGGCCGGTTCACCGGGACCCATCTTGGAAGCTGGCGCGGCCTACCAGCGACCAGACGGAAAGTCGATTTCCCGCTGATCATCGTCTTTCAGTTCGACGGTGACCGCATGATCTGTGAGCGGACCTATTTCGACATTGGCACCCCACTCAGACAGCTGGGCGTGGCGCGAGATCCCAACTCGCGCTCCGGAAAGGTCGCGACGGCTCTCAACCACCCGGTCGTGGTCGGTAAGGCGATGCTCCGTTCGGTGCTGCGACGCTAATCGCGTGATCAAGGTGGGCACCGTCATGTCCAGCCCGCAGACCGGCGAGCGACTGATCGTTCGGTCCACGGCTGAGTCCTCGCACGGCGAGCTCTTCCAGGCCGAGCTCATCGCGCAACCCGGGTCGTACGTGGTGCGCTCCCATCTGCACCCGAGCCAGGAAGAGAGCTTTGTGGTGCTGGAAGGCACGTACGGCTACCGAATCGGCGACAGGACCGGGACCGGCCGTCCCGGCGAGACACTGGTCTGCCCCGTCGGTATCCCTCACAGCCAGTGGAACGCCGGACCCGGTGTGATGCGCATCTATTACGAGCACCGTCCCGCCCTCGAGTCGGCAGAGCTTTTCTTTGAAACGTATTTCGGGCTCAGCCGCGAGGGAAAGTTGCTTCCTTCAGGCGATATTCGTTTGCTGCAAGCGAGCGTGCTGCTCACCGCAGTGGCCGATTTCATGCGCATCACAAGCCCGCCGTTGATCGTGCAGCGGGTCGGTTTCCCCTTACTGGCCGCGCTTGGCCGCGCTCGTGGCTACAAGGCTCGCTACCCGAAGTACGCAAGCTCTGCTGTCACTCTGGAGGGCAAACGATGATCGACGACCCCGTCCTCGTCGAGGATTGGCATCCCGTGGCCCCCGTCGAGGATATCGCCGCAGGAGGGCCCGTCGCAGTCCGCCTGCTCGGTGAAGACCTGGTGATCTGGCGCTCCGGGGCCCAGATCCATGCCTGGCGCGACCTGTGCGTGCATCGCGGCACGCGCTTATCCCTGGGCAAGGTTGTCGACGGCGTGCGGCTCGAGTGCCCTTATCACGGCTGGACATATGCAACCGACGGCTGCTGCGTGCTGATGCCTGCGCATCCTGAGCAGAAGCCGCCGGCCAAAGCCCGGGTGACGACATTTCACGCGCGCGAAGCCCATGGCGTCGTCTGGGCGACGCTGGGCACGGGATCGGCCGAGATTCCATCGTTCGACCTCATGCGCGATCCCGCCCACCAGGTGCTGAGGTCCGGACCGTACCGCGTGCACGCCAGCGGGCCGCGCGTGGTCGAGAATTTTCTCGATGTCGGGCACTTTCCATTCGTCCACGAGGGGATCCTCGGCGACCGGTCGCGCCCCGAGATCGCCGACTACGACGCGGTCGTCAACGCCGACGGCGTGCTGGCCACGGGCGTGAAGGTCTACCAGCCCGATCCCTACGCGACCGGCCAGGGCTCGACGGTCACGTACACGTATCGCGTCCACCGGCCGCTGTCGGCGTCGTTCACCAAGCACGGCGATCACTCATTCGGAATGCTGCTCTCCGTCACGCCGCACGACGCTGTCGACAGCAGTGCGTGGATGTGGATGGCGATGAACTACGAGCCGACCTCGGAGATGGTCGACTTCCAGGACCGGATCTTTGCGCAGGACCGGCCCATCCTCGAGTCACAGCGACCCGAGCTGCTGCCCCTGGATCTCCAGGCCGAGCTTCACCTGCGGAGTGATCGGACGGCGATCGCGTACCGCCGCTGGCTCCGCGAGCTCGGCGTGCGCACGGGAGCGTCCTGAGCCCTACCGACCGCGCGCTGGGAGCTCTCTATGGCCTGGCCATCGGCGACGCGCTCGGAATGCCGGCCCAAGAGCTCGATCGCGCCCGTGCGAACGAAATCCTGGGCATACCGCCCGACTTCCGGGATGGGCCCGACGACAACCCGATCGCTCGCGGCCTTCCCGCGGGTTCCATCACCGACGACACGATGCAGTGCGTGCTGGTCGCTCAGCTGCTCGTCGATGGCGCGGGAGTCATCGCGCCGCGGGCCCTCGCCGACGCGCTTATGCGCTGGGAGCGCGAGATGGCGCGGCGCGGGCGCAGCGAGCTTCTCGGACCGTCGACACGACGCGCTCTCGCGGCACTGAAACTCGGCCACGACCCCACAGCCACCGGCACAGCCGGGACCACCAACGGCGCGGCCATGCGCATCGCTCCGGTGGGCATCGCCACACCGCTCGAGCGCCTCCTCGACGCGGTGGTGGCCGCGGACCGCGTCACGCACGACACGCCCATCGCGCACGCGGGAGCCGCGGTCGTGGCGACCGTCGTCTCGGCGGGCGTCGGCGGCGCCGGATTCAGCGAAGCCGCTCCTCTCGCGATCGAGGCCGCGAGCCACTTCGGCTTCGGGGACCTGTTCGGGGATGCAGTCGGCAAGGGCAGTCTTCGCACGGGCGTCGAAGCCGAGGAGTCGGTGCCGACCGCGTTCAGCATCGCGAGCCGGTGGCCGGAAGACGCGTGGGCCGCCAGCGCGAACGCGGCCGCGCTCGGGGGCGACACGGACACCATCGCCGCCATGGCGGGCGCGATGGTCGGAGCATGCACAGGTCTGTCAGCTTTACCGGCGCACGCGGTGCGCAAGGTGAAGGATGTGAACTCCCTCAACTTCGAGCCATTGGTGGAGCGTCTGCTAGCGCTGCGAAGCAGATGATCAAGCGGCTCGTTTCGCTCGGCAGCGTGATCGTCGACCTGGTGCTCGAGCTTCCGGGTTTGCCGGAACGCGGCGGGGACGTGCTCGCTTCGCAGCGCGGTATGGCGGTGGGCGGCGCGTTCAACGTGCTCTCGGCCGCGGCGAGACTTGGACTGCCGGGCGTGTACGCCGGGCCGCACGGGAACGGGCCGTTCGGCGACCTCGTGCGTGGGGACCTGGCGCGCGAGGGAATCGAGACGGTGTTGCCTCCAAATCCGCGCCTGGACACCGGCTGGACGATCGCGATGATCGAGCCCGATGGCGAGCGGACCTTCGTCACCGTGACCGGGGCGGATGCGATCGTCGAGCCGTCGGCATTGGCAGCGATCGATTACGTCGACGGCGACGCGGTCTACGTGTCCGGCTATGACCTCGCTTATCCCGCCGCCGGACAGGCCATCGCCGAGCACGTGGCGACGCTCGATGCGTCGCTCTTCGTGGCGCTCGATCCAGGGCCGCTGGTAGCCGGCATCGAGGCTGCCCGACTGGATGAGGTGTTGCGCCGGGCCGACATGCTGAGCTTGAACGAGCGCGAGCTGGCAGCCGCGGGTGGGATCGAGTCGTTGGCCGAACGGATGCGGCCGGACGCCACCATCATCGTCCGCAAGGGCCCCCGCGGCGCGACCGTGCACCGCGCGACCTCGGAGCCAACGACGATCCGCGCGGTGGCGCTCGGGAACGTCGTCGACACGAGTGGCGCCGGCGACGTCCACGTCGGCGCCACGCTCGCCGGAATGGCGCGCGCGATGAGCTGGGCCGATGCCGTCGAGCTGGCCAACCGTGCTGCCGCGTACGCCGTCTCGCTGGCAGGCCCGGCCAGCGGCCCCACCGCCGCCCAACTTGAAGATTTCGCCGCTGGGCGCTGGTAGTAGGATTCGGCGCGTCGGCGCATTCACTGGGGAGGGAAGCAATGGCGACTGACGTCATCGTCCGACCGCGGGAAGGCCTGTCGGTTGAGCAGAACGGCATCAACGTCATCTCGTCGGACGAGCGCAAGGGCAGCCCACGCGACCTGTTCTGGCCTTGGTGCGCCGCGAACATCGCGGTCCTCGGCATCAGCTACGGGTCGTTCTTCCTGGGCTTTGGCGTCTCGTTCTGGCAAGCGACCATCGCCGGCGTGGTCGGCACGGTCCTTTCGTTCTTGCTCGTCGGGCTTGTCTCGCTGGCGGGCAAACGCGGCTCCGCGCCGACGATGGTGCTGAGCCGGGCGGCCTACGGGGTCGAGGGTGGAAAGCTCCCCGCGGCCTTGTCGTACATCCTTCTCGTGGGCTGGGAGACGGTCCTGGTCTCGCTCGCCACGCTCGCGACCGCGACGGTTTTCGACCGGCTGGGGTGGGGCGGCGGTGACGCGACCAAGATCATCGCCTTCATCGTCGTCGCAGGCGTTGTCGTGTTTTCCGGGGTCTTCGGCTTCAGCGTGATCATGCGCGTGCAAACGATCCTCACGGTCGCGCTCGCGATTCTCACCGTCGGCTACGTGCTGCTGACCGTGGGCCACATCAACTTGAGTGCGGTGAACTCGGTCCCGAGCGGGTCTCCGCAGGCGGTCCTCGGCACGCTGATCTTCGCGGCCACCGGCTTTGGGCTTGGCTGGGTCAACAGCGGCGCGGACTATTCGCGCTACCTTCCACGCAACGTGTCGAGCGCGGCGGTCGTCGCATGGACGACCTTCGGCGCCGCCATCGCCCCGGTGCTGCTGGTCGTCTTCGGCTTGCTGCTCGCGGCCTCCGACTCCAACCTGAACGGCGCGATCGCTTCAGATCCGGTGGGCGCGCTGACCACGCTGCTGCCGACGTGGTACCTCGTGCCGTTCGCGTTGGTAGCGATCGGAGGACTGATCGGCGGCGCCATCCTTGACATCTACTCGTCGGGCCTCGCGCTGTTGACGCTCGGTCTGCGGATCCCGCGCTGGACGGCGGCCGGCATCGACGGCGTGATCATGATCCTCGGCACCATCTACATCGTCTGGTTCGCCAAGAACTTCATCGGCCCATTCCAGGGTTTCCTGATCACCCTCGGCGTGCCCATCGCGGCGTGGTGCGGCGTTTTTCTCGCCGACCTGCTGCTGCGCAAGCGCGACTACTCGGAGGCGGACCTGTACGACTCGGGCGGCCGCTACGGGATGTTCAACTGGGTCGCGGTCGGCACGACCGTCGTGGCCACGTTCCTGGGCTGGGGGCTCGTGACCAACGGATTCGCCGACTGGTTGCACTGGCAGGGGTATCTGCTGGAGCCGTTTGGGCTGGGGCCGAAGGACAACGGGCCGTGGACGTACGCCAACCTCGGCGTATTCGTGGCGCTGGGCCTTGGGTTCCTCGGCCAGTTCGTGCTGGGTCGGTCGCCGATCGCGAAGCAGGAAGCCGCCTGACCAGAGTCACGCCCTGAGCAACGGCAGCGGTTCATAGCCGGGCTTCCACTGCTTGACGAAGCCCGGGTTGCGAACCTTGATCTCGTCCCAGGTCGCGCCGGGCATCAGCATCTCGAGTGCCCGGCGCATCTGGCAGTTCCGGCACAGGCCGCCGGACCTCCTGCCGGCCCATGCGCCGCAGCCAGTAACGCAAGGCTGCAGCAGGTGGTGGCACGCAAAGCACAGGACCTGGAGGTTCTCCTCCCGATCGTCGCCGCCCTGCAAGACAGCGAGTCGGTGATGGACCTGGAGGACGCGCTCGGCGCCTGAGACTCCGCATACCTCGCACGCCTGGCCGCGGCTCGCGATCAACGCTCGACGTCGCGAAGCGGTCATCGGCTCGATAGCGGCGCGCCTGTTGTTGGCGCTGAGCATGCGGTCGCGCGTGCTTCGGGTGCCTACGAAGGGCGCGAACTCGCCGCCGTTGTCCGCCGAACAACTCCCGCAGAGGACGACGAGGTTGCCGGCGGTGCACCGGGCCGTCTCATCGACGCGAAACACGTAGAGCGCCCAGCGCCACTCGAGGCCGCAGCGTTCGCATGCCCCGCGGCACCGGCGCTCCAGCGCAATGCGGACGCCAGGTGAAAGACGCAGTCCTCCAAACATGCGTTTGGCGATCCCATCGTATCGCTGAACGGGCGATTCCGACGCTTAGGATTCAATCGCGATGGCAACGGCGGTCTGGACGGGCTCGATATCCCTTGGCCTGGTCGTCGTCCCGGTCCGCCTCTATCCAGCGATTCGCAAGAAAGCTGTCCGCTTCCACGAGATCGATCGGTCGGGCCGCCGGGTGCGTCACATGCGTGTCGCCGAGCCCGACCTCCCAACCGAAGGCTACGGACGTGCTACCGAGGCGGAATGGGTACCTCGATTCGAGGCGCCGCCGCGACTCGAGGCGCCGCCGCGTGCCGAGCCCGCCTTCGACCAGACGCGACCGG
>DASPYE010000068.1:0-19269 GCA_035636935.1 Candidatus Dormiibacterota bacterium
CAAGACGCTGGTCATCACCGGCGATGAGGACTTCATCTGCGGACCCATCTGCTCCGACGAGATCTGCGCCGGGATCGCCGGAGCGCGGAAGGTGATCGTCGGCGACGCGGGCCACATGCTCTTCGTCGAGCAGCCGCAAGCCTTTCATGACGAGGTGGCAGACTTCCTGGAAAAATAAAACGCCTCCCCACTTGTGGGGAGGTGGCGGCGAAGCCGCCGGAGGGGCGCAGACTTCCTGGAAAGCTAAAACGCCTCCCCACTTGTGGGGAGGTGGCGGCGAAGCCGCCGGAGGGGCGCAGATTTCCTGGAAAGCTAAAACGCCTCCCCACTTGTGGGGAGGGGCGGCGAAGCCGCCGGAGGGGCGCAGACTTCCTGGCGTCTTAACGACCTGGGCTGATTGCGCACTCGCGCCCGAATAACGTCGACGCGTGTTCGGCTCCGTCGACTCGTGCGTGCTCGCGGGCCTCGACGTTCGTCTCGTGCGAGTCGAGGCGGACATCGGTCGGGGAAATGAACACAGGTTCTTTCTGGTTGGTCTTGCCGCGACGACCGTGAAGGAGGCTCGCGAGAGGGTCCGCTCCGCCATCCGCAACAGCGGCCTGGAATTCCCCACTACGCGGCTCACTGTCAATCTCGCGCCCGCTGAGCTGCGTAAGGAGGGAACGGGCCTTGACCTCCCGATCGCGATCTCGATCGTGCTGGCGCGCGCTCACCGACCGGCTCCGCCGCGCAGCGCTTTCCTGGGCGAGCTGGCGCTTGACGGTTCGGTGCGCCACGTCGATGGAGTCCTGGTCGCGGCACGCGGCTTGCGCGGACTTGGCTTCGAGCGGATCTTCGTCCCCGCGGAGGATGCGGCGGAGGCCTCGCTCGCCGATGGGCTCGAGGTGATCCCGTGCGAATCCCTTGTCGCGGTCGTCAGCCATCTGCTGGAAAGCGCGACGATCCCGGTGTCGGCGCCGAGGCCCGGCGCGGCGGCCGCTGAAAGCCCGATCGAGCACGACCTCGCAGAGGTTCACGGCCAGGAAGAGGCGAAGAGGGCGCTCGAAGTGGCGGCGGCCGGCGGGCACCATCTCCTCTTGAGCGGTCCGCCTGGCGCCGGCAAGACCATGCTCGCGCGCTGCCTGCCCGGAATCCTTCCGCCGCTCGAACTTGGCGAGGCGCTCGACGTCGCCCAGGTCCGCAGCCTCCTCGGTGAGCTGCCCCGCGAGCGGCCGCTGGACTGGGCGCGCCCTTTTCGGGCCCCGCACCACGGGATCTCGATGGCCGGCCTCATCGGCGGAGGCAGCGGCTTGGCAATGCCCGGCGAGATCAGTCGGGCCGGCCACGGCGTCCTCTTCCTCGACGAGCTGGCCGAGTTCCAGGCGCCCGTCCTGCAAGCGTTGCGCCAACCACTCGAATCCGGCCGCATCACAATCACCCGCTCCGGAGGGTCGGTGACGTACCCGACGCACTTCACGCTTGTCGCGGCGACCAATCCTTGCCCGTGCGGCTGGTCCGGTGACGGCGTCAGGGTTTGCCGCTGCACGCCCGGCGCGGTGGACACCTACCACCGCCGGCTGTCCGGGCCCCTCCTTGACCGCATCGACCTCCAGGTCTCTGTGCGCCGGGTTCCGCTGGAGGCGCTTGCTTCCGAGCCTCGCGGCGAGTCGTCGGCCGTCGTCAGGGAGCGAGTGATTGCTGCGCGCGGACGCCAGCTCGCGCGACAGGGGTGCCTCAACGCCCAGCTCAAGCCCGCGCGCCTTCGCCTGCTTGCTGCGCTGCC
Source organism: Candidatus Dormiibacterota bacterium (assembly GCA_035636935.1). Lineage (GTDB taxonomy): Bacteria > Chloroflexota > Dormibacteria > Dormibacterales > Dormibacteraceae > 40CM-4-65-16. The sequence continues at coordinate 1,763 of DASPYE010000068.1, forward strand.
GCCAGCTTCGCGCCGCACGCTCGAGAGGTGGTCGGTGCAGCGAGGCCTGTCGGCGCGCGGCTTCCACCGGGCGTGGCGTGTGGCGCGGACCTCCGCGGACCTCGACGGCTCGGATGAGATCGCCGAACAGCATGTTCTGGAGGCCCTTGGCTTCAGGCTCCAAGATGTCGCTGCCTGAGCCTGGACCCGCTGCCCGCGAGGATCGGCGGGGCCAGGCTCAGCTCAGGACCCGCGGGCGGTGGCCTCCACCGGATGGACCGCGGGCCGCGATCGTGGGCTCGCGGCGTCCTTCGCCTTACGGCGAGGCGGTGGCCGAACAGCTCGGCCTCGAGCTGGCCAGGGCGGGTGTGGTGGTAATCAGCGGGCTGGCCCTGGGCATCGACGCCGCCGCGCATCGGGGCGCGCTCAACGCCGGCGGGGTGACGGTCGCCGTCATGGGCACCGGGGTCGATTTGATCTACCCCTCAGCCCACAGCGTCCTGGCCGAGGCGATCGTCGCCGGCGGAGGCGCGCTCGTCAGCCAGTTCCCCGACGGCACGGCTCCCCGCCGGCACAACTTCCCGGCGCGCAACCACACCATGGCCGCGCTGGCGGACGTCGTGGTCGTGGTCGAGGCGGGCGAAGGCTCGGGAGCGCTGATCACGGCCGAAGCCGCGCTCGACCTACATAAAGAGGTAATGGCCGTGCCTGGAAGCGTCTTTTCGCCACTCTCGGTCGGGACCCACGGCCTGATTCGCGACGGGGCCGGACTGGTCCAGAACGCCCGCGACGTGCTGGCGGCGCTGCACGTCGGCGGGGAGGTCCTGGACGACCCGTTGGCCACGCCCGCTAGCATCGGGATCAGGCTTCCTGCCGAGCGCGACGGCATCCTTTCCCACCTCTCGGATGTTCTCGCCCTGAACGCGGCCGAGATCGCCCGAAAGCTTCAGCTTCCGATCGCGGAGGTGCTCGGCCGGCTGACCGCCCTGGAGCTCGACGGAGCCGTCAAACGCCAGCAAGGTGGGTACATAAGGGCGTTGCGCCGGGGCAAAGATCGGGCGTAGGATGCCCGCCACTCGGCTGTAGTCCGCCCTGCGTCCGAAGCTGCGGCGGAACAAAGACCCGGGATTGGGAATAAAGAGAAAGCTGTGCCAGAAGGTCTGATCATCGTCGAGTCGCCTGCCAAGGCCAAGACGCTGAAGCGGTTCCTGGGGGACCGTTTCGACGTCCGGGCTTCCATGGGCCACGTCCGCGACCTGCCTGAAAAGGAGATGGGCGTGGAGGTCGACGATGGCTTCAAACCGCACTACGAGGTCGTGGAGAGCCGGCGCAAGACGATCAACGAGCTGAAAGCGGCCGCCAAGGGCGAGCGCGAGGTCATCCTCGCCTCCGACCCCGACCGCGAAGGGGAGGCCATCGCGTGGCACCTGGCAGAGGTATTGAAGCTGCGCGACCCGAAGAGGATCGAGTTCCACGAGATCACCTCCGACGCCGTGCGCCGCGCGCTCGAGTCGCCTCGCGAGATCGACATGAGGCTGGTCAACGCGCAGCAGGCCCGCCGCGTCGTCGACCGGCTCGTCGGCTTCCGGCTGAGCCCGTTCCTGTGGGCCAAGGTGCAGAAGGGGATTGGCGCCGGGCGCGTCTCGTCCGTCGCGCTTCGCCTCGTGGTCGACCGCGAGGACGAGATTCGGAAGTTCGTCGCCGTCGAGTCGTGGACGATCGATGTCGAGCTGGCCAAGACTGGCGCCGAGAACCACTTCCTGGCTCGCCTCAACCGCCCGCTCGAGTCCGCCCCCGGTGAGACCGATGCGAAGTTCGAGATCCACAACGAGGCCGAGGCGCAGGACATCGTGCGCAGGCTGGAAGGCGCGACCTATCGCGTCACCGGCGTCGAGCAGAAGCGCCGCACCAAGAGCTCGAACCCGCCGTACATCACGTCCACGCTGCAGCAGGACGCCTCCAGCCGGCTGCGGATGCGGCCGTTCGCCGCCATGCGGGTGGCCCAGCAGCTCTACGAAGGTGTGGAACTCGGCGCCGAGGGCCCGACCGGTCTCATCACCTACATGCGCACCGACTCGACCCGGATCTCAGCCGACGCCGACTCGAAGGTGAAGGGTTGGATCAAGCAGCTGCACGGCGAGAAATACCTCGGCGTGGCGCGCGCCGCCAAGGCGACCCCGGGCGCGCAGGACGCCCACGAGGCGATCCGGCCGACCGACGTCAACCGGACTCCGGAGTCGATCCGCGAGCACCTGAGCGCCGACCAGTACAAGCTCTACGACCTCATCTGGCGCCGGTTCGTGGCGAGCCGGATGGCGCCGGCCGCCTACGACCAGACCCAGGTCGAGATCGAAGGTGGGGGCCACGTCTTCCGCGCCAACGGTTCAGTGCTGGCGTTCGACGGCTTCTACAAGGTGTGGGGGCGGGAAGAAAACGGCGAGAACGAGTTGCCCGCGTTGACGCAGGCGGAGGACCTCGATTACCACGGCATCAAGCCGGAGCAGCACTTCACGCAGCCACCTCCGCGCTACACGGAGGCGACTCTGATCAAGGAGCTCGAGCAGCGCGGCATCGGCCGCCCGTCGACGTACGCCCCGATCGTGCAGACGATCACCAAGGCCCACGGATACGTGGAGATCAAGGACCGCCGGCTTTACCCGACGCGCGTGGGCGAGGCGGTCAACACGTTGATGGTCGACCACTTCAAGACGATCTCCGACGACCAGTACACCTCGCAGCTCGAGCAGCGTCTCGACCAGGTGGAGAGCGGAAGCCAGGAATGGGTGCCGGTCGTCAAGGACTTCTACGGCCCGCTGCAGCGCATGCTCAGCGCCGCGGAGGAAGCGACGCCGACCGACACGGACGAGGTTTGCCCGCTGTGCAACGAGGGGCACCTCGTGCGCAAGGCGAGCCGCTTCGGCCCGTTCATGGGCTGCTCCCGATACCCGAAGTGCAAGTTCCGTCGCGCCCTCACGCCGGAGGGCGAGCCGCCGGAGCCCAAGCTGCTGGACGAGCCTTGCCCGACCTGCGGCCGCCCGCTGCAGCTGCGAACCGGCCGCTACGGAGAGTTCGTCGGCTGCTCGGGGTATCCGGAGTGCAAGTACATCAAGCGGGACGCGTCGCAAGCGGAGTCGAAGCTGACGGGTGAGAAGTGCCCGCAGTGTGGAGAGGGGCAGCTCGTCGAACGCACCGGCCGCTACGGCCCGTTCGTCGCTTGCTCGAGATATCCGGACTGCAACTACCGTGCCAACATCGGCAAGGACGGGAAGCCGCGACAGGGCCCAAAGGTGCTCGACGAGCCGTGCCCCATCTGCGGCAAGCCGCTGGTCGAGCGCCGGGGACGCTTCGGGGCCTTCAAGTCCTGCTCCGACTACCCGAAATGCCCGGGCCCGAAGGGCGTCGCCGGGCGCGCGCAGACAAGCAAGAAGACCGAAAAGGTCGAGAAGGCCGTCGAAGCTTAGATTTCCGAGCTCTGGGTATACTCCTAACGCCAATCCCGTCGGATTGAGTTAGCACGCCCGGGCCAACGCCCCTGTCCTTCCCGATTCGAAGGCCGGATCCCGAGCGGAAGAAGAACAGGGAGGCAAATCAGCGTGGCTCAAGTGACCTTGAAACAGCTGCTGGAAGCTGGCGTCCACTTTGGGCACCAGACCAGCCGCTGGAACCCGAAGATGAAGACCTACATCTTCACCGCTCGCAACGGCATCCACATCATCGACCTGCAGAAGACCGTGCGGCTGCTCGACGACGCATGGGACTTCACCCGCAACGTCGCGGCCAGTGGGCGCCCCGTGCTGTTCGTGGGCACCAAGAAGCAGGCCCAGGAGACCATCCAGACAGAGGCCGCACGCTGCGGCATGTACTTCGTCAACCGCCGCTGGATGGGCGGCATGCTGACCAACTTCAGCACCGTCAAGAAGAGGATCGAGCGGCTGCAGGAGCTGCGCAAGATGCAGCAGGAAGGCCAGTTCGAGCAGATGCCGAAGAAGGAGGCCAAGCGCCTCACGGACGAGCTCGACCGGCTGATGTTCCACTTCGACGGAATCGCCGACATGAAGCGCTTGCCGGGCGCCCTGTACGTCGTCGACCCGCGCAAGGAGCACATTGCGGTCACGGAAGCGAATCGATTGAAGATCCCGGTGGTTGCGATCACCGACTCCAACTGCGACCCCGACCTCATCACATACGTGATCCCCGGCAACGACGACGCGATTCGCGCGGTGAAGCTGCTCACCGGCAAGATCGCCGACGCCTGCCAGGAAGGACGCCAGGAGGCGGCCGCTCGCGGCGAGATCCTGCCCGAGGTCGAGGAGCGGGAGTTCCTTGAGACGCCTCGCTACGAGGAGATCGAGGAGTACCTCGAGGACGAGGAGGACTACCTGCCGACCGTCTCGGAGGAGGAGTTCAGCCGCACGGCCGGCGACGAGGAGGCGGCTCGCTAGTGGTGAGCGTTCCAATGGAGCTGATCAAGCAACTTCGCGAGCTCTCCGGCGCCGGCATGATGGACTGCAAGAACGCCCTCGAAGAGGCGGCGGGTGACATCAACAAGGCGTTCACGATCCTCAGGGAGAAGGGCATCGCAAGGGCCAGCAAGCGCGCGGGGCGGGCGACCGGCCAGGGCGTGGTGGAGTCGTACCTGCATAGCCCCACGCCGGACTTTCCGCCCCAGGTCGGCGTGCTGATCGAGGTGAACTGCGAGACCGACTTCGTCGCCAAGAGCCCCGACTTTCGCAAGGTGGCCAGGGAGCTCGCGCTCCAGGTCGCCGGCTATGAGCCGCGCTGGGTGTCGCGTGACGATGTGCCGGACGACGTGCTGGTCACGGAGCGCGAGGTGTACGAAGCCAAGGCGCGCCAGGACGGCAAGCCGGAGCAGGTGATCCCGAGAATCGTGGAGGGTCAGATCGAGGCTTTCCTCAAGCAGAGCTGCCTGCTGGAGCAGGACTACTTCCGCGAGCCCGGGCACACGGTGAGTGAGTTCATCGCCGAGAACATCTCCAAGCTGCAAGAGAACATCACGGTTCGCAGGTTCGCGCGATTTAACATCAGGGAGACCTGATCGACCGCCGGTCGCCCGAGGGGCGAACAATGGATGTGCAAGTGGGAGATCGATCGCCGAAGTACAACCGCGTCCTGCTTAAGCTGAGCGGCGAAGCGCTTGGCGGCAGCCGCGATTACGGTCTCGATCTCGAGGTCGTCGAAACGATCGCCGCGCAGGTGAAGCGCGTGCACCAGATGGGCGTGCAGGTGGCGCTGGTGGTCGGCGGCGGCAACATCTTCCGCGGGCTGGCGGCGACGGAGCGTGGATTCGATCGCGCGACGGGCGACTACATGGGAATGCTCGCGACGGTCATCAACGCGCTCGCGCTGCAGGACGCACTGGAGCGTACGGGGATCCCGGCGCGGACGATGACCGCGATCCAGATGCCGCAGGTCGCCGAGCCGTACATCCGCCGTCGCGCGGTGAGGCATCTCGAGAAAGGGAGGGTGGTCATCCTGGCCGCCGGCACCGGCAACCCCTACTTCACAACCGACACCACCGCCGCGCTGCGCGCGGTCGAGATCGAGGCTGATGTCATCCTCAAGGCGACCAAGGTGGATGGCGTTTACACCGCGGACCCCAAACGCGATCCGACCGCGACCAAGTTCGAGCGCCTCGGGTACCTCGAAGTCTTGAATCGCGGGATCGAGGTCATGGACAACACCGCGCTCACGCTTTGCATGGACAACGACGTCCCCATCGTCGTCTTCAACCTCTTGACCCCAGGCAACATCGAACGGGTCGTGCTCGGTGAAGAGGTGGGGACGCTCGTGGGCTCGGCGTCTTGATCGACCCGATACTCCGCGATGCGGAGACGAAGATGACTAAATCGGTCGACCACTTCGCTGCGGAGCTGGCAACCATCCGGACCGGACGTGCGAACCCGGCGTTGATCGACAAGATCATGGTGCCGTACTACGGGACGCCGACCCCGCTGAATCAGCTCGCGCAGATCAGCGCCCCAGAGCCTCGTCTCCTCGTCGTGCAGGTCTACGACAAGAGCCAGATGGGCGCGGTCGAGAAGGCGCTGCGCACCAGCGAACAGGGTCTCAACCCGGCGAACGACGGCCAGGTGATCCGGGTCCCCATCCCGCCACTCACCGAAGAGCGCCGCCGCGAATACGTGAAGCTGGTGCGTCAGAAGGCGGAGGAGGCGCGCGTGGCGATTCGCAACGTCCGCCGCGACGAGCTGCATCGCATGGAGCACATGCAGAAGCAGGGCGAGGTGGCGGAGGACGATTCGAAGCGCGGCTCGGGGCGGCTGCAGAAGATCACCGAGGCGTCGGTCGAGAAGGTCGACGCCCTGGCGGGCCGCAAGGAGCATGAGGTGATGGAAATATGAGAGGGAACCCAGATGGTTCCCTCTCATCGCGCGTGCGGCTTCGCCGCAGGCGCTGCTCTCTTTCCGGTATACGGTTCGGATTGTCTGAGTAGCCTTCCACCAACGTCGCCTGGAGGCGGTTAGGGGACGCGTGTCGCGGCCGAGGTGAACTCGGGCGCCTTGGCCACCCTTCCGGGAAACCCACCAACGTCGCCTGGAGCCGGTTAGGGAACGCGTGTCGCGGCCGAGGTGAGCTCGGCCGCCCTGGCGACCAGGGGTCCCGGCCGGACGGTTTTGACGCCGGTCGGTACTCTTTCCTCACCCTTGGACTCGCAGGTCCCCCGCCACATCGGGATCATCATGGACGGCAACGGACGCTGGGCCCGCCGCCGCGGACGGCCCGCGAGCTTCGGCCACCGCGCCGGTGTGCGCGCGATCAAGCGGGCGCTCCAGGCCTGCGAAGACCTCGGCGTCCACACGCTCTCGATCTACGCCTTCTCGACCGAGAACTGGGCTCGTCCGCGAGCGGAGGTCAGGGCCTTGATGCGCCTCTTCCACGAGACGATGCAGCGTGAGATCGACGAGATGCACCGCCGTGGCGTCCGGATCGTCGTCAGCGGCCGCCGGGATGAGCTGTCGGCTCGGATGCGTTCGCGCATCGATGAGGCGATGGCGAGGACCGCGCATAACAAGAACGGCGTGCTCAACGTGTGCCTCAACTACGGGGGCCGAGCAGAGATCGTCGACGCCGCGCGGAGCCTGGTCCGGGACGGGATCGCGGAGAGCGAGGTCGACGAAGCGGCGATCTCGGCGCGGATGTACCAGCCCAGCCTGGCGGATCCCGACCTGATCATTCGCACCGCGGGCGAGCACCGGGTCAGCAACTTTCTCCTGTGGCAGGGCGCATACGCCGAGATGCTGGTCACCGACACCCTGTGGCCCGACTTCGGCGAGGACGACCTGAAAGCCGCGCTCGCCGACTACGCGTCGCGGGTCAGGCGATTCGGAGCACGTCCGGCGGACGAGGTGGTGGCGAGCTGACCACCAGCAATGCGTCGATGACCGGCGGTTGGAAGCTCAGCCCGCTGATGATCCGCATCCTCAGTGCGTTCGTCATCCTCGCGGTCGTCATCGGTCTGGTGCTCGCCGGCGTCTACGGCGTGTACGCGCTCGTCCTCATCATCGGTGGCCTGGCGCTTTACGAGTTCAACGGCCTGTCCGACCACATGGGCTCCCGCGCCCCAGCCTGGCTGCTCTACCCGCTCGGCCTGTTTTTCGCGTTCAGCGGCACGGTGCTCAAAGAGGTCCCGGTCACGCTCGTGCTGTCGCTCGCGCTTGTGGTGGGCCTGGGCGCTTTCCTTTTTCTCCCCGGCCGCCGCCAGGGGCTGAGCCGGTGGGCGATGGGATTGGCGGGCGCCCTCTACGTCGGCATGCCCTTCAACTACTACCTGCTCCTCTACACGTCCCACCCAAACGGCCTGGTATGGACGCTCTTCACGATCTTCGCGGTGGTCGTCAGCGACGCGGCCGCGCTACTGGTGGGCAGCCGGATCGGCCGGCATCCTTTCTTTGCGGCGATCAGCCCGCGCAAGACGGTGGAGGGGGCGATCGCGGGCGTCATCGGAGCCGTGCTCGTGATGATCATCGGGGTCGCGGCCGTGCTCGGCCTGAATCCGCTGCACGCCGTCGCCATCGGCCTCTTGGTGGGTACGAGCGCGCTTGTGGGAGACCTGGTCGAGTCGCAGATGAAGCGTCTCGCCGAGGTCAAGGACTCGTCCAACCTCATCCCCGGCCACGGCGGCGTCCTCGACCGCATCGACTCGATCCTTTTTCCCCCGATCCTCGTCTACTTCTATGTGACGGTGTTTCACCTTCTTTAGATGACGCGACCTCTCAACGTCGCGCTGCTCGGCGCGACCGGATCCATCGGCCAGCAGACCCTTGACGTGATCGATCGCAACCCAGGTCGCTTCAAGCTCTTCGGTCTCACCGAAGGGATGCGCTCGAGCAACCGCAAAGCCGAATACCTCGTCCACGGCCAGGCGGGCGAGGAGGGATTTGACGCGCAGGTCGAGGCGATGGTGACCAACCCTCGGTGCGACCTCGTCGTGGTCGCGATCCCCGGAGCTCGCGCCCTGCCACCGACCCTCTCCGCGCTCCGCGCGGGCAAGGAGGTGGCGCTGGCGACCAAAGAGGTGCTCGTGATGGCGGGCGCGCTTGTCATGAGAGCGGCGGGCGAAAAAGGCATCCGGCCGATCGATTCAGAGCACAGCGCGATCTGGCAGTGCCTGTGGGGTGAGGAGCGAACGAGCGTGCGGCGGCTCATCATCACCGCAAGCGGAGGTCCTTTCTGGGCGCATCCCGAGGTCGACCTGGACAAGGTCACCGTGGAGCAGGCGCTGAACCACCCGCGTTGGTCGATGGGTCCGAAGGTGACGGTCGACTCGGCGACGCTGATGAACAAGGGCCTCGAGCTGATCGAGGCGCACCACCTGTTCGGCATCCCGCTCGATGCAATCTCGGTCTGCATCCACCCGCAGAGCGTCGTCCACTCCCTCGTCGAGTTCACCGACGGGTCGCTCAAGGCACAGCTCGGCCGGCCCGACATGCGCCTGCCGATCGCCGTCGCGCTTGCCTACCCAGACCGCCTGCCCGAAGCCGTGCCCCCGACCACGATCGGCGAGATCAGCGGGCTGGAGTTCCACGAGCTGGACGAGGGCCGTTTCCCCAGCGTCCGGCTGGCCCGGGAGGCGGCGGTCGGCGGCCGGGGCCGGCCCGCCGTCCTGAACGCGGCCAACGAGGAAGCCGTCAACTCGTTCCTGGCCCGGGAGCTGCCTTTCAGCGCCATCCTGCCAGCCATCCAGCGGGCCCTGGACGCCTTCCCCGGCTGCGGCGACAGCCTGGAAGACATCCTCGAAGCGGACCGCTGGACGCGGGATTACATCAGGAACAAGTCCGGTACTGTGGGGCGCGCATGAACGGGATCCTGGTCGTCCTCGGAATCGCCGGGATGTTCCTCCTCCTGATCGCGCCCCACGAGGCCGGCCACTTCGCGTTCGCCAAGCTCTTCAAGGTCCGGGTGATCGAGTTCTCGATCGGGGCCGGCACCAAGCTCTGGTCGGCCACCCGCGGAGGCACGCTGTACGCGATCCGGGCGCTGCCGATCCTGGGCTACGTCCGCATGGGCGGCATGGAAGCCGGCGACTTCGAAGACCCGAACGGATTCCACCGCAAGCCGTCCTGGCAGAGGCTGGTGATCCTCGCGGCCGGCCCGGCCGCCAACTTCCTGGTGGCGATGGTGATCATCGCGGCGGTCGAGCTGACGCAGGTGAACACCGACCCCGGCAAGGTGATGAGCGTGACCAAGGGCTCACCGGCAGCGGTCGCCGGCTTGCAGAGCGGCGACAGCATCAAGAGCGTGAACGGACGCGCGTTCACCAACCCCGGGCTCATCCGCGACGAGGAAGACGCCAACCCGGGGGCGCCCGTGGTCCTGACGGGCGTTCACGCGGACGGCAAGTCGTTCACCTACACGATCACTCCCGGCTGTGACGCAAACAATCACTGCCAGATCGGGATCGGGCTGCCGCGACGCCTCATCACGTGGCAGGACCCCGTCGTCGACGGAGTCACCTTCCCCTTCGTCGCGATCGGCGATATCGTCAAAGGCCTCGGCCAGCTGATCACCGGTGATATTCCCGGCGGCCTGCTCGGACCGAACGGCGTCACGGGCCCGATCGGCATCGCCTACGTCGCCGACCAGTCGGTCGGCCTCGGCTTCGACACCTACCTCGGTTTTGTCGCCCTGCTCTCGGTCGCGCTGGGTTTCACCAACCTGCTGCCGTTCCTCGCCCTTGACGGCGGGAGGATGGTCGTGGTGCTGATCGAGGTCGTGCGCCGGAAGCCGTTCGACCGCACCGCCGAGCTCAACATCCAGCGCTTCGGCCTCGTCGCACTCCTCGGCCTGGCTGCGGTGATCAGCTTTCTGGATATTCAGCGCATCGCGACCGGCCAGTTCCCGGGCCTCACCCACTGATGGCCTTCGCGCAGCGGCGGAAGGCGATCCCCGTCAACGTCGGCGGGGTCGTCATCGGGGGAGCCGCGCCGATCGCCGTGCAGACGATGACCAAGACCGACACGCGCGATGTCAAGGCGACCCTGCGCCAGATTCACGAGCTGAAAGAAGCCGGATGCGAGATCGTGCGGCCGGCGGTGCCGGACCACGAAGCCGCGGAAGCGCTGAAGGAGATCGTCAAGGGATCGCCGCTCCCGGTGATCGCGGACATCCACTACGACCACACGCTCGCGTTGCTGGCGATCGAGGCCGGCGTGCACTGCCTGCGCCTGAATCCAGGCAACATCCCGGACCGGGAGAAGGTCGTGAAGGTCGTGACCGCGGCCAAGGCGCGCCAGATCCCGTTTCGCATCGGCGTCAATGCTGGCTCGCTGCCGGAAGAGGTCCACAAGAGCATGCGCGAGCAGCACCACATCGACCGCGACGACCGCGAGCGCACGGCGGAGCGCATGGTCGAGGTTGCGCTGGGGCACTGCAAGATCCTGGAGGAGCTGGACTACGGTCCGGGCTTCATCAAGGTCTCGCTGAAGGCCACCGACGTGTGGACGAACATCCTCGCCAATCGCAAGTTCGCGGCCGCCCGTCCTTATCCGATCCACCTCGGGGTCACCGAGTCAGGTCCGGTCGAAGCGGGCAGCATCCGCAGCGCGGTCGGGCTGGGCATCCTGCTGAGCGAAGGGATCGGGGATACGATCCGTGTGTCACTGGCGACATCGGATCCGCGCGAGGAAGTCCGGGTCGCGCACGAGATCCTGAAGACGCTCGCGTTCCGCAACGAGAGCCCGACGCTGGTGGCGTGCCCGACCTGCGGCCGCCTCGAGTACGACATGGTGCCGACGGTGAAGGCGGTGGAAGCCTACATCGCCAAGCTGCGGATGCCGCTCACGGTCGCCGTCATGGGCTGCGTCGTCAACGGGCCGGCCGAGGCGCGCCACGCCGACATCGGAGTCACGGGCGGTCGCGGCAAGGGCGTGATTTTCAAGAAAGGTAAGCTTTATCGCACCGTGCCCCAGGAGGAATTGCTTCCAGTGCTGCTGGCCGAGATCGACGCGATCGCGGCCGAGCACGCCCCTAGCGCGCCGCTCCCGGCCTAGCCCGGAATCAATTCCGGGCGCGCGACCCGTATTCAATCCATTGATGCTTGGGAGCTAGAGGCATGAAGCAGGAAACAGAGGAGCAGCAGGACTTCGTGAAAGAGCTCACGAAGATGTCCGACGACTTCGACCGCTGGTACACCGACGTGGTCCGCAAGGCGGAGCTGGCGGACTGGTCGGGGGTGCGCGGGATGATGGTCGTCCGCCCCTACGGATGGGCGATGTGGGAAGCGATCATGCGCGCGTTCGACGACATGATCAAGGAGAGCGGACACGAGAATTGGGCCTTCCCGCTCCTCATCCCCCGCGAGTTCCTTGTCAAGGAGGCGGAGCACGTCGAGGGCTTCGCGCCCGAGGTCGCGTGGGTTACCAAGGCCGGGGGCTCGATGGAGGAGCTCGAAGAGCCCCTCGCGGTGAGGCCCACCTCCGAGACGATCATCGGGCCGCTCATCAAGCGCTACATCCAGAGCCACCGTGACCTGCCCAAGCTGACCAACCAGTGGAACAGCGTGGTCCGCTGGGAGATGAGATCACGGCTGTTCTTGCGCAGCCGCGAGTTCTGGTGGCAGGAAGGCCACACGTTCCACGCGTCCGCAAAAGAAGCGATGGAAGAGGCCGACCTGATCCTCGGCTACTACCGATCGATCGCCGAGGACTGGCTCGCGGTGCCCGTGCTGACGGGTATGAAGTCACCTGCCGAGACGTTTCCCGGCGCGGTGCACACCCTCACCGTCGAAGGCCTGATGAAAGATGGTCTCGCCCTGCAGATGGGCACATCGCATTACTTCGGCCAGAACTTCGCGCGTGCGTACGACATCTCGTTCTCGAACAAGGAGAACGAGCGTGAGCTGTGCTACTCGACGTCGTGGGGCATCAGCACGCGCCTGGTGGGAGCCCTCGTCATGGCGCATGGCGACGACTCGGGCCTGATCGTACCTCCCAGGGTCGCGCCCATCCAGGTGGTCGTCGTGCCCATTTTTCGCGACGCCGACTCGCGCGCCAAGGTCGAGCGCTTCATCAACAGCTGGGCGCCTGGGTTGAAGGCTGCCGGCATCCGGCACCGCGTCGACTGGCGCGACGAGCGCCCCGGCGACAAGTACGCGCACTGGGAGCTCAAGGGGGTGCCCATCAGGCTGAACGTCGGAGGCCGAGACGCTGACGCCGGACAGGTCGAGATGGTCGACCGCCTGTCGCGGGAGCGGGTGAGTGTCCCTGTGTCAGGTATCGGCAAGCGCCTCAGCGACGAGCTCGGCGCGTTTCAGAAAAAACTCTTCGACCGTGCTGCGAAGTTTCAGCGCGACAACACCTTCGAGCTCGAGACACTCGACGAGGTCGTCGCGCACTTTCGCGAGAAAGGCGGCTTTGTATGGACGCAGTGGTGTGGGGAGGAGGACGAGGAGGCGCGGATCAAAGCCGACGCCGGCGGGGTCACCCTCCGCACCATCGATCAGAGCGCCGATGCGTCAGGCAAGTGCCTGGTCTGCGGCCGGCCGGCCAAGTATCGAGTGGCGCTGGCAAAGGCCTACTGATCCGTCAACCCCGGGCTATCCGGGGCTTAGCCGACCGGGTTCTCGAAAGCTCCGATCCTCGGCGCGTCGGGGTGCAGAGATTGCTGGGGGATCAGTTGCAAAGTCCCGTTGGCCACCGCATCGAGCACCGCCTCGGCCACGTCCGGATGAAAGTGCGTGCCCGCGCCCTCGCGAATCTGCTGCATGGCGGTCTCCAGCGGCATCCCGCGCCGATAGGGCCGGTCGGAGGTCATCGCGTCGATCGCGTCCGCCGCACTGACGATCCACGCAAAGATCGGAAGCTCGTCCCCCTTCTTGCGGTCCGGGTATCCCTTGCCATCGTACCGCTCATGGTGTGAGCGGACGATGACCAGCTCGTCGGTCAGCATCTTCAACGCGCTCAGGATGTTGAACCCGACCGTCGTGTGCTCTTTCATCTTCTCGAACTCTTCGTCCGTCAGCTTGCCCGCCTTTCTCAAGATCTCGTCGGGCACGCCGATCTTCCCGATGTCATGCAGGCGGCCGCCGCGCTCCAACCGGACCCAGGCGCTCTGATCCTCGGGCGAGTAATGCATATGGCGGGCGATCATCAGCGCGTACTCGGTGACGCGGTCGGCGTGGCCGGCCGTGTAGCGGTCTTTCGCGTCCCCCGCCCGCGCCAGGGCAACGAGGGTTTCCAGGTTGGCATCTTCGCGATCCTTGAACAGCCGCGCGTTGTCGATCGCGACCGCCGCCTGCGCAGCCAGCTCGGTGACCAGCTTGCGGTGGTCGGCGGTGAACGCATGGCCGACCTGGTAGTTGGCCAAGAAGAGAACACCTAGCGGCTTGCCGCGCAGCGTGATCGGCACGCAGAGCACCGCCCGCGGATTGAGGGGGCTGTCATCGCGCGATTCGTGGTCCCTGGTCTCCATCACGGCCTCACCCGACTCCATGACGCGCCGGCAGGTCTCTCCGCCAAGGTCGAGCGCGAGCTTCTCCGCCGTGTGGTGGTCGGTGCCGAATCCCCCTTTCAGCACGAGGCGCCCACCATCCTCCAGCGCCAGGCAGCCGATCTGCGCCATCGAGGCCTTGGCGGCGCCGGCCAATACCTGCTGCAAGACCTGGTTGAGGTCCAGCGTCGAGGTCGCGGCCTGCAGCGCCTCTTGCAGGTTGCGCAGCTCCCAGATGCTGCGCTCGTTCTTCTCGTACAGCTCGGCGTTGCGTACCGCAACGACCCCCTGGTTGCCAAGGGTCGCCAGGACGCGCTGATCGTCGGCGGCCCATTCGCGTTTTTTGTCGTCAAAGACGGAGAGCGTCCCCCAGAGCTGTCCTTCTTCGAGCATCGGAGTGCAGATCGCGGCCTGCAGACCGCTCGCGGTGAGATCGGGCGGGGAGGCGAGGTCTTGGTGGGCGCCCAGGTCCTGCACCGCGGTCGCCCGCCGGCTCAGCATGGTGGCGCCCACGATGCCCTGTCCGTTCTGAAACTCGGTTCCCTCGAGGCTTGTCGGGAAACCGACCGACATGATCGCGGCCTGGTGCCCTTGTTCCGTGGTCCTCGTCAGAAGGCCGGCCGTGCCGTCGACGACCCGAATCGCCGCTTCGAGCGTCTTCTGCTCCAGGACCCTGGAGCCTTGCGTGACCGTGGTCAAGGCTGCGGAGACCTCGCCGAGCGTGTCCAGCGCCGTGTCCAGACGGGACGCCTGACCCGTCACGACCTGGAGGATGCGGGAGTTTTCCACCGCCACCCCGGCCATCGAACCGAGATCGTCGAGCGCGCCAATGTCCTGCTGGCTGAATCCTGCGTTCCCTCGCCGGCCCAGACATAGAACGCCGATCACACCGGCCTTCCCGCGAATCGGGGTCAGCGCCTCGTTGACGGTGCCGCCAAACCTTTCGGGATGGAGCCCGCTGTAGATCCCTTCTTCCTCGGTGACAAGGTTGCGCACCATGGTCTCGCCGTCTCGCACACGGGTCAGCGGGCCATCGATCGGATCCGAGGCCGGCTTGTCCCCGTTGAGCACGATGTAGGTGTTGTCGGGCTGGAACATGAGCGCGCGACCCGCGTCGTAACGGATCACTTCCGAGCCGCGGCCGATCACGAGCTCGAGGACCTCGTTCATGGTCTTGCCGGAGGCCTCCTTGACCAGCTCGTTCATCAGCGAGTAGCGAGCGGATTCCTGGCGCGTGAGCGCCACCAGCTGGGCGCTTGCCACGTCGGCGCCCGCGCGGGCCGCCAGGGTCACCGCAAGCCGTTTGTCGTCGTCGCTGAACTGACCGGCGGTTCTACCCAGGACCATGAACCCACCCACGTGGTCGCCGATCGGCATCGGGACGGCGATCACGCTCGCGAGGTGAAAGTCGTCCGGCAGATAGCTGATCAGCTCGCTCAGCCCGTTCTCATCGGGCGCGCTGAAGGACGTTCGCGACTCGATGGCGGTGAGGAGGCGGCCCCCACCGCCGTGTGGACGGTTCACCGCCTGGGGGCGCAGTCGTTCGACACCGAGCCCCGGAGGTTGAGGGACAAAGCGCCGCCCATCAGCGGAAGCCAGGTAGCAACACGCGAGATCGGCACGCACGTAACCCGCGATGCGCGACGTGATCGCAGTCGTGTCCTGCGACTGGCTCCCGTTTGCGTCCGACGTGGCGGCAAGGAACGCTTGTTGCTTCAGCTCCAGCTGAGCGTCCAGGCCGGCGAGCTGAGCCACCCGCCGCCGCACCTCCCCGGCGAAGCTCCGGTAGGCGATCCCACCCACCAGCCCCGCGACGGCCAGCAGGACGAGGCCGGCGAGCTGCGGGACGAGGTCTCCTTGCCGGGAGTTGAACTGGGCGATCCCAACAGCCACCAAGAAGGCGATCGCGGCCGCAGGCACGGACCCGCGCCACTCGCGATAGAACACGCCGGCCGAGACGGCGAGCAGCCCGGCCACGCCCGCGAGGGCGATCCAACCGGGGTCGCGGCCGCCGGCATTCAAGGACGCGCCGGCCACAAGAAGCAGCGCGGCCGCTGCCCAGTAGCCGATCCGGAACCCGAAAACCGCCCTGGCCGAGCTCATTTGGCGGGAAGAAGTCTAGGTTCGCGCTCCGCGGGGGAAGCTAGATACCGAACTTAAACTTCATGCCAGCCATCTGATGAACGCAAAATGACGGTTTCCGAGCTTCTCAGGGTCGCCGACCACCTCGATCCGGCCGGCCAGCAGGTGGTCCGGAAGGCTTACGAGAGGGCCGCCGCGGCCCACACCGGTCAGCGCCGTCTGTCCGGCGAGGACTACGTCAACCACCCGCTGGAAGTGGCGGCGATCCTCGCCGACCTCGAGCTGGACGCCGAGACGATAGCGGCCGCCCTGCTCCACGACACCGTCGAGGACACAAACCTCACCGCCGACGAGGTCAAGCGGGAGTTCGGTCCCGAGGTGGCGAGGCTCGTCGACGGCGTCACCAAGCTGGGCCGGATCTCGCTGCGCACCGACCAGCAGCAGCAGGCCGAGAACATCCGGAAGATGATGGTCGCGATGGCGGAGGACCTCAGGGTCGTCCTCATCAAGCTCGCCGACAGGCTGCACAACATGCGCACCCTCGAGCCCCTGGCTGAAGCGAAGCGCCGCAAGATCTCCCGCGAGACGCTCGACATCTACGCGCCATTGGCACACAGGCTCGGCATCGGCCAGATCAAGTGGGAGCTGGAAGACCTGGCGTTTCGCAACCTCGAGCCTGAGGCTTATGAAGATGTCGTCAGCCGCATCGCACGCAAACGCGGTGAGCGCGAGTCCCTGGTCAACGACCTGCGCGAGATCCTCGCCCGCGAGCTGGAAAAGGTGGGCATCCAGGCCGACATCACAGGGCGTCCGAAACACATCTACTCCGTGTGGCAGAAGATGACCCGCGAGAGCAAGGACTTCTCCGAGATCTACGACCTTTCGGCCATCCGGGTCCAGGTGGAAAGCGTTCGCGACTGCTACGGGGTGCTCGGCGTCGTCCACTCGCTCTGGAAGCCCATGCCAGGCAGGTTCAAGGACTACGTGGCGATGCCCAAGTCCAACGGCTATCAGTCGCTGCACACGACGGTGATCACGCACACGGGCGAGCCGATCGAGATCCAGATCCGCACCCAAGACATGCATCGCGTCGCCGAGTTCGGAGTCGCCGCGCACTGGACCTACAAGGAGGGTGGCAAGGACGCGAGCTTCGACCAGAAGCTCTCGTGGCTGCGCAGCCTGCTGGAGTGGCAAAACGAGGTGGGTGACGCCGAGTCGTTCCTCAACACGGTCAAGGTCGACCTGTTCCAGGACGAGGTTTACGTCTTCACCCCCCGCGGGGACGTGATCAATCTTCCTTCGGATTCGACGCCGGTCGACTTCGCATACCGCATCCACACCGAGGTCGGCCACCGCTGCATCGGGGCGAAGGTCAACGGCCGCATGGTGCCGCTCGACTACGCGCTGCAGAACGGCGAGATCGTGGAGATCCTCACATCAAAGGGCCCGCACGGCCCCAGCCGCGACTGGCTGAGCTTCGT
>DASPYE010000069.1:0-2556 GCA_035636935.1 Candidatus Dormiibacterota bacterium
CGCGAAGGCGGCAAGACCGTCGGCGCCGGCGTGGTGACCGAGGTCCTCAAGTAAGGCACATATAAGAAGGAATAGGGAAGAACAGGTAGTGGCGCAGAAGATTCGGATCCGGCTCAAGGCCTATGACCATCGGGTCCTCGATCAGGCGGCGGACAAGATCGTTGACACCGCCCGCCGTACGAACGCGCGCACCGCCGGCCCGATCCCGCTCCCGACCGAGATCTCAAAGTTGACCGTGATCCGCTCGCCTTTCATCGACAAAGACTCGCGCGAGCAGTTCGAGATGCGGACCCACAAGCGGATCGTCGACATCCTGGACCCCAACCCGCGCGTCGTGGACGCGCTCATGCGCCTGAGCCTCCCGGCCGGCGTCAGCATCGAGATCAAGAGCTGAATGAAGGGCCTTCTCGCCAAGAAGCTGGGCATGACCCAGCTCTTCAACCCCGACGGCACGGTGACCGCCGTCACGGTGCTCGAAGCGGGTCCGTGCAAGGTGCTCGGCCTGCGCACCGCGGAGAAGGACGGCTACAGCGCCGTCCGGATCGCGTTCGGGCCGGCCAAGGAAGGCAAGCTGAACAGCCCGCAGCTCGGGGAGTTCAAGAAGGCCAACCTCGACGGGCACCGGCACATCGTCGAGATCCGCAACTACGAAGGACTCGAGGCGGGTCAGGAGCTCAGGGCCGAGATGTTTGCGGCCGGCGAGCTCGTCGACGTGACGGCGACCAGCAAGGGCAAAGGCTTTCAGGGCCTGATCAAGCGTCACAAGTTCAGCCGAGGGCCAGAATCGCATGGCTCCATGAACGTCCGCCAGCCGGGCGCGATCGGTGCGACCGACGCCGCCCGGGTGTTCAAGGGAGTGCGCATGTCCGGCCAGATGGGCAACGTCCGGACGACCTCACGCGCGTACAGGGTCGTGCGCGTCGACGCCGACCGGAACCTGCTCATGGTCATGGGCGGCGTGCCGGGAGCGAAGAACGCGCTGGTGCTCGTCCGCCAGTCGACCAAGAAGCTCAAGCCCAAGGGCCCGGCCGGTAAGCCGAACCCGAGGAAGGTCTGATGCCTGTGCAGGCTCCCTACTACGACGCGCTGGGCGAGCGCAACGGCGAGGTCGACCTCCCGACGGCGATCTTCGAGGAGAAGCCGAACATGCCCGTGATGCACCAGGCCTATCTGCGCCAGCTCGCGAACGGCCGGCAGGGAACCGCCAGCACCAAGACCCGCGGCGAGGTCTCCGGCGGTGGCGCCAAGCCTTACCGCCAGAAAGGCACTGGCCGCGCGCGGCACGGAAGCATAAGAGAGCCCAGCATGAAGGGCGGCGGCAACGTCTTCGGACCGAGGCCCCGCGATTTCTCGCACCGCATGCCCAGGCAGATGCGGCGGCTCGCACTGCGCTCCGCGCTCAGCCAGAAGGCGATCGATGGACAGGTCCGCGTGATCGAGAACTTCGTCTTCGACGAACCCAAGACGAGCCAGGCCGCGGATCTCATGGAAGCGATGGGCTTCGACAGCACCGCGCTGGTGGTCCTCCCGGCGCCGAACTACACGGTCAGCCGGTCGTTCGAGAACCTGGCCGGCGCGAAGATCGTGCTGGCGCGCAACCTCAACATCCGCGACCTCTTCACGCACACCTACCTCCTCCTATCGAAAGAAGCCATCGAGCTGCTCGAAGAGAACTTCAGCCCGCGCCGCAAAGAAGAAGAGGAGACCAGCTGATGGCGACGAAAGCCGCCTCCGAGATCGTGATCGGCCCCGTGATCACAGAGCGCACGTACCAGCTCTACTCTCAGGGCCGCTACACGTTCAAGGTCCTTGCCACCGCATCGAAGACCGAGATCAAAAAGGCGCTCGAGGAGCAGTACGAGTCGCAGAACATCGAGGTCAAGCGGATCAACACCGTGACGATGCGTGGCAAGAAGCGCCGCGCCTTCCGCCGCACGGGCAGCGGCGCCGTCGGACGAACCACCGACTGGAAGAAGGCGATCGTGACGCTGGGGCAAGGCCAGAAGATCGAAGGGCTGTTCGGGTCCGTCTGATGCCGGTAAGAAAGTTCAAGCCCACCAGCCCCGGCCGTCGCTTCATGACGATCTCCGGCTTCGACGAGATCACCACCGACACGCCCGAGAAAACCCTGCTCGAGTCGCTGCCTACGCACGCCGGCCGCAACAACCAGGGCCGCATCACGACGCGCCACCAGGGTGGGGGCTACCGGAAGATCTACCGGAAGATCGACTTCAAGCGCGACAAGCACGGCGTCCTGGGGAAGGTCGCGACCATCGAGTACGACCCCAACCGCAGCGCCCGGATCGCGCTCATCCACTACAAGGACGGAGAGAAGCGCTACATCCTCGCTCCAGTCGGCTTGAAGGTTGGCGACCCGATCGAGGCAGGGCCGGAGGCGGCCGTGCGGATCGGCAACGCGCTCCCGCTGGAGAACATCCCGGTGGGTTCGACCGTGCACAACATCGAGCTCACCCTCGGTCGCGGCGGTCAGCTGGTCCGGTCCGCCGGCGCAAGTGCTCAGCTGCTGGCGAAAGAGGGCGATTACGCCGTGATCCG
>DASPYE010000070.1:0-6339 GCA_035636935.1 Candidatus Dormiibacterota bacterium
CTCACCGCGGCTCCCGGATCTCCGTTCCTTGCTGAGGCGGCAGGACCGTTCGGCAGCGAGTTTTCACCGGCCAACCCGGCGCGCCTTTACGTTTCGAACGCGCACGGCGGCGCGGGCAATGGGTCGGTCTCAGCTTTCGCCCTCGCGGGCAACGGCGCGCTGTCGTCGATTGGAGCATCGCCCTACCCCGATGGACAGACCGCTCCTTGCTGGGTAGAGATCTCGCACGACGGCTCGTACCTGTTCACAGTCAACACCGGCAGCACGTCGATCTCGAGCTACCACATCAATCCGGACGGGTCCTTGAGCTATCTGACGACGACCACCTTCAAGAGCGGGGGCGGCATCCGGCCGTTTGACGCGCGCCTCGACCCGTCAGGCGCCTGGCTCTACGTCGTCGACGCGGCGCTCGATGCGGTCAGCGGTTTCGCGGTCGACGGCGGCTCGCTGAACGAGCTGCCCGGATCTCCCTTCGCCCTGCCGTCCGGCGCAACCCCGTTTGGCGTCGTCGCCATCTAGTTCCAACCAGCTGTGCGGCGGCCTCCGGGCCGCCGCGCCTTGCGCGATACTCAGCGCCTGATGGGGTTCATCTCGCGAGGGTTCAAAGGCAAGCGCCGGGACGCCGCGTCCAGTTCGCGCGTGCCGCCGGGCCAGTACGTCGTCACCGACTTCCCGGTCCTGTCAGCCGGTCCCACGCCTCGCGTCAACCTCGACCAGTGGACCTTCTCGATCGAGGGCGAGATCGACCAGCCGAAGCGCTGGACGTGGAAGGAGTTTGCGGCGCTGCCGTCGGAAATCGTCACCAAGGACATCCATTGCGTGACCAAGTGGTCGAAGCTCGACACGACCTGGAAGGGCGTCTCGGTCGACGTCCTGATGGAAGGCGTCGAGACCGCTGCAGAGTTCATCACGGTATTTTCCGACGGCGGCTACACGACGAACCTGCCGCTGGACGACATCACCGGCAACAAGGCCTGGGTCGTATACGAGTTCGACGGCCAGCCACTCCACCCCGAGCACGGCGGGCCGGTCCGGTTCCTGGTGCCTCACCTCTATTTCTGGAAGAGCGCCAAATGGGTGCGTGGAATCAGGCTGCAGAAGGAAGAGCACCCGGGTTTCTGGGAGTCGAACGGTTACAACATGTACGGGGATCCTTGGCGAGAGCAGCGCTACTGGGGAGACTGACATCCCGACGAAAATCTGAGGCTTCGCCGTGATTTCGCGGGCGCCCCTCGATGAAGGCCGTGCGCGAGGGGACCTCGGGCTCCCTGATCGCCCAGTTCGAGGCCACCCTCCCCTTCAGCCTCGACCCCTTTCAGCGCGAGGCCATCGAGAAGCTCGACCACGGCCGCGGCGGCGTTCTCGTCAGCGCCCCGACCTCGAGCGGCAAGACCATCGTCGCCGAGTACGCGATCTTTCGCGCCCTGCGCGAAGGCGCGAAGGTCCTGTACACGACCCCCCTCAAAGCCCTGAGCAATCAGAAGTACCACGACTTCGTCCGCGCCTATGGCGAGTCGCTGGTCGGCCTGGTTACGGGCGAGAACACGATCCACGACGACGCGCCCGTCGTCGTGATGACCACCGAGATCCTGCGCAACCTGATCTACGAGGACCCCGGGCGCCTCGATCTTGTCCATTACGTCGTGCTCGACGAGGTGCATTACATCGACGACTTCCCTCGCGGCTCAGTGTGGGAGGAGATCGTCATCCAGGCGCCGCTGACGATCAAGCTGGTCGGCCTGTCGGCCACGATCGGCAACTACCGCGAGATCGCCGCCTGGATGGCAGAGAACCGCGGCGGGATGGAGACGGTCTTCCACGACGTCCGCCCGGTCGAGCTGAAGATGTGGCTCGCGATCAACAACCGGTTCTATCCCCTCTTCAAGCCGGACGGCGGCATCGACCAGCGGACCTGGAGCAAGGCGGCACAGGAAGAGGAAGCCTCGTATCGGATCGGCGGCTACCGCGGGCTGCCCTCTAACGACCTGCTGCACGTGATCGAGCAGCTGCGCAGCCTCGAGATGCTGCCGGCGATCTACTTCATCTTCTCCAGGCGCGGCTGCCGCGAGGCGCTGCAGCGATGCGCCTACCACGAAATCGACCTGACAACGGCGGCCGAGAAAGAGGCGATCGATCGCGTCGCCGCCGAACGCTTGCAGGGCCTCAAGGACCAGGATGAAGAGGCCCTGTTCCGCCGCATGGTCGACGCCAGGCTGCTGCGCCGCGGGTTGGCCGAGCACCACGCCGGCCTTCTGCCCTACCACAAGGAGATGGTCGAGGAGCTCTTCCAGCGCGGGCTGATCAAAGTCGTGTTCGCGACGGAGACGCTGTCACTGGGCATCAACATGCCGGCACGCGGCGTGGTGGTTTCGTCGTTCACGAAATTCGACGGCGTCAACTTCTCCACGCTGACCACGGGAGAGCTGACGCAGCTGATGGGTCGCGCGGGACGGCGCGGAATCGACGTCATCGGGCATGGCGCGATCCTCAAGGAAGCCGACGTCGAGGTCGGGACGATTTACGAGGTCGCGATGGGCCCGACGCTTGTGGTCGAGTCCAAGTTTCTGCCGAGCTACAACATGGCCCTCAACCTGCTTCGCGTGTACACGCCCGCGGAGGCCGAGGCGCTAATGCAGCGGTCGTTCGGACAGTTCCAGAAGCGCCTCGCCGCCTCCGACGCCGGCGAGCGGCTGACGAACGTCCGGGAACAGCTCGCGGACGCCCGGCGCATGTGGGACGACCCCGAGATCTCGATCGAGGACGTGGCGCAGTACTTCAAGATCGAGGAACGGCGGCGGGCCATCCGGATCGAGCTCAAGAGGCTGCGGCGCGAGGCGGGGGCGCAGCGACGCGGCCGCGGCGGTCGCCGCACCCGAGCCATGAGCGGCCCGCAGCGCGTTTCGCATCGCCTGGAGGTAGAGGCCAAGGGGCTGCTCGACCGGCAGCGCAAGCTGAAGGTGGTCCGCTCGCCGCGGTTCGGCGAGCTCTTGCAGCGATACGGCGAGATCCGCACGCTGCAGCAGGAGCTGGACCGGGGGCAGCGCGAGGCGACGGGCCAGATGGACGAGTACCCGCGCAAGCTTCGCCGGCTCTCCGCGATCCTGTCCGAAACCGGCTTTCTCAAGAACAGCAAGCCGACCGACAAGGGGCTGTTCGCCGCCCGCGTCTATGGCGAGAACACGATCCTGGTGGCCGAGGCCGTGTGGCTCGGCTGGCTCGAGGGCTTGACCCCTGAAGAGGTGTGTGGGGTGATCGTGATGCTGGCCGCGGAGGATCGCGAGCGACGAGGAGACCGTCAGTCACGCGGCCCGCGCCGCTATCCGACTCCGGCCATCGCGCAGACCGCGCGCCTGGTCCGCTCCCTTTATTTCCGATTCGCCGACATGGAGCGCGACCTCGACGAACCCAACCTACGGGCGCCGTCGCACGACTACATCGACTTCGCGTATCGCTGGTCCACAGGCGAGCCGCTGGATCGCATTCCGCTGCCTGCGAATGTGGACATCGGCGACGCGATCAAAGCGATGAAGGCCCTCTACTCGCTGCTGCGACAACTCGAATTCGCGCTGCGTCAGGCGAAATCGCCGCTGCTAGGGGCCGTGTCAAAGGCGGTCGCCCTGATGGAGCGTGACGTCATCAAGCGAACCTACTGATGGCCAGTGTCACGGATAGTCCGGACGGACCGGGCATATCGATGGGGCAGATCCCCGGATAATCCGGACTATCCGGCATCATGGAAGCGCATGACCAAGAAACGACGCGTCCTGGTGACCGGTGTCGCGCGTTGGTGGGGAGCTCTGGTCGTGCAGCGCCTCGCGGAGGATCCCGACGTCGCCGAGGTTATCGGCATCGACATCCGCGAGCCGCGCCACGACCTTGGTCGCGCCGACTATCTCAAGCTCGATATCCGCCACTCGCTCATCGGCAAGCTCGTCCGAGCGGTTGGCATCGACACAGTGGTGCACACGCTGACGCGCATCGACTCTTTCGATATGGACCCCGCGCGCGCTCACGAGATGAACGTCATCGGTACGTTGAACCTGCTGGCGGGCTGCGCCGGGACGGGCAGTCCGGTGCGCCGTTTCGTCCTCAAGTCCTCAGGTCACGTCTACGGGTCGCGCTTCGATCTTCCGACCGGCCTCCGCGAAGATCACCGGCTCGACAGCAACTCGCGTCATCAGTTCGTGCGCGACATCGTCGAGGTCGAGTCTTACGTCAGCGACTTCGCGGTGCGGAACCCGAACATCACGATCCTGGCCCTGCGGTTCAGCAACAGCCTCAACCCTGATGAGCCTCAACCGCTGGCGCGCTACCTCGACCTGGAGGTGGTGCCCACGGTGATCGGTTACGACCCGCCCCTCCAGCTGATTCACCGCGACGACGCCATCGAAGCGATGGTGCTCGCGACCAAGCGCGGGCCGGGCGGTGCCTACAACATCGCGCCCGCCGGAAACGAGCCGCTGTCGACACTCCTCGATTCCGCCGGCAAGCTGCACGCGCCCTTGCTGCCACCGATGGGGCTCGGCCTCGCCGCGTTCGCGATCCGCCAGGCGGGCATCGCGTTCCTCTCACCGCAACTGCTCGATCTGCTGCGCTGGGGACGCACGCTTTCCACCACCAAGGCGGCTCGCGAGCTCGGATTCCGCGCCGCGCGCGACACCCGCGCCGCTTTCGAGGACTTCATTCAGCACCGGCGCGTGCTGCGCTACGAACCCGATCACCGCGTCTACCAGTACGAGAAGGAGCTCGAGGACTTCATCCACAGCCGCCAGGTCGCATCTTCGAACGGAGAGGGCGAAGTCGACGGCGCGCTCGTCGAGAGCGAGCCCGAGGCTAAACCTCGCCGCCGCCCCCGTCCACCACAAGCACCTCACCGTTCACGTAGCTAGCGGCGTCGGAGGCCAGGAACAGGACGGCGCCGGCGACCTCTTCGGGCAGCCCGATCCGCCCCATCGGATTCTGAGCGAGCACCCGGTCCAGGATCGCCTGGTTGCCCCACAGTGCTTCGGCGAAACGAGTCTTGACCAGGCCGGGGGCGACCGCGTTGACCCGAACAGTGCCGCCAAGCTCGCGCGCGAGCTGCCGCGTCAGCATGATCACACCCGCCTTGGTCACGTTGTAGACGCCCAGCCCGATTCCAGGCCTGAGCCCGCCGATGCTGGCCACATTGACGATCGCGCCTCCGTGGGACTCCATCGAGGCTTCGTGCACAAACTTGGTCAGCATGAAGACTCCGCGCAAGTTGACCTCGAACGTCTTGTCCCATGCGCCGACCTCGGCGCCGAGCACCGGCCCGAAATACGGGTTGGTGGCCGCGTTGTTGATGAGGATGTCGATCCGTGAGAAGCGCTCCATGACCGCGTGGACGAGGCGCTCGAGGTCGTCCGGACGCCCGGCGTGGGCGGCGATGGCCGTGGCGCGCTCGGGGTAGAGGGCGTTGATGCGCTCGGCCTCGGTGTCGAGGTCGGCCTGCTTCCGGCTCGAGAGGACGACGTGGGCTCCCTGCTCGGCCAAGGCCTCGGCGATCGCGCTACCGATGCCGCGGCTGGCGCCGGTCACCAGCGCGACGCGCCCGGACAGGTCGAAACGGGAGCTTGCGGGCACGGCTGATACGATAGCCGCCACTTAATCAACTTTTCGACTAGGGGTTAGATGGCGATCACCGGCAAAGCGGCCGAGGACATCCTCGAGCGCATTTTTCAGCCCACCACCAAGCCCAGCGCCCGAGACCAGGCCGAGGAAACGCTGCGGCATCCGAAGCGGCTGGTCTACGTCGCGATGTCCAACAAGAGCTTCTACTGGCGTGCCCATATCCAGAAGTTCGTCCTGGATTCCGGCCTCGTCCCGGTGAGCCCGTTCATGTTGTTCGACTACTACCTCATGCACACGGTCGACAAGGACGTCGTGCGTGAGGCGATGAACAACCTGCTTTCGCGGTCGGACGAGGTGTGGGTGTTCGGGAGGCTGTCGCTCGGCGTGAAGGTGCAGGTCGGAATCGCCAAGCGGCTGAACAAGGCGGTGCGCTACTTCGACATCAGCGATCTGCCGGTGGCGGTGATGCCGATCAGCGAAGAAACGGCGCAGGAAGAGCTCCGCGACTAGGGCAGAACCAACTCTTCCCCATGTATGGGGAAGTACCGCCCGTAGGGCGGGGATGGGGCCGCCGAGTGGGGACTCGGAGACGAGAAGCTTCACCTCCCCGCTTGCCGGGGAGGTCGGCGGCGAAGCCGCCGGGTGGGGACTCGGAGACGAGAAGCTTCACCTCCCCGCTTGCCGGGGAGGTCGGCGGCGAAGCCGCCGGGTGGGGACTCGGAGACGAGAAGCTTCACCTCCCCGCTT
>DASPYE010000071.1:0-12130 GCA_035636935.1 Candidatus Dormiibacterota bacterium
AATCGCCCGGCTTGGGAAGGTGGTCGAGGATCTCGGCGCCCTGCGCGCCCGCGGCGTCGATCTCGACCCGTCCGTAGCCGAGGATGCGGCCGACCAGCGATTGTCGGGTGGTGCAGTCCTGGACGCGGTCGATCGGGATGACCTTTTCCTGGCGGCTGAAGACGCCGGCCTGGATCGTGACGCGCTGGTCGGTGAGCGTGTACGTGATCGACTGCCAGCGGATCCAGACCACGATGAACCAGAGCAAGGCGAGGGCGACCACCCCGATCGTGAGGAAGGTCCGCAGCCTCGGCACGTATAAGCCATCGTCCGGTCCGAGCAGCGTGAAGTCGGCGACGATCGCGACAACGAGCAGGACCACGGGGACGACCAGGCTCTTGATGACCGTGATCCAGTGCGGGTGATCTCTTAAAACGAGGTTCTCGCCGGGCAGGAGCTTGCTCATGGCCGCGTATTGTCGCCTACTTGAGCGGGTCCAGCAGCATGATCAGGGCCCCCGCCGCGAGGTACGGGCCGTACGCGATCGTGCCCTTCAGCGACCGGTGCCATGCGATGTATCCGATCGCGACGAGGCCCGCCAGCACCACTCCGTAGAACATCGCGGTGAACGTGTAGGGCCAGCCGAGCAGCAGGCCCATGAATGCCGCCAGCTTGACATCGCCGAAGCCCAACGCCTCGGCTTTGAAGATGGCTGAGCCGGCCAGTGCCAGGGCAAGGAACAACACTCCGGCGATCAGCCCCATCAGGATTCCCATCCACCACGGTTGGTGCCACAGGACCAACCCCGACGCGAAAAGGGGCGAGAGGCTGACCAGCAGCGCTAGCGCCATCGCCGGGAACATGACGCGATCCAGGATCAGGCGATGCTCGAAGTCGAAGAAAACCACCTGGACGAGGACCAACCCGAAAAAGCTGCGGACCACGAGCAGCGGTAACGGAGTGATGACGAGCGCAAAGACCGCGAACACGAACGCGCAGAGAATGGGTGGCCCGAATTCCTGCCAGCGCCGGTGACCCGGCTCGAGGCCCTCCATGCGCGCGAGGCGGACCGAACCCCATCGCACGACCCACCCCGCCCCCGCGCCGACGATCGCCCAGACAGCGGCGACCAGGTAAGGACTGACGTCGATGAACGTCACGGGTCGAGAGTTTCGCGCATCGCGTCTCGCGGCGCGGCCCGGCCGGTCCACAGGAGAAACGAGATCGTGCCCTGCGCGAGGAGAACCTCCCAGCCGTCGACCGCCGGCAGTCCGAGCGAACGTGCCTTGCGCACCATCGGCGTTCCACCTTTTACGTAGACGAGGTCGATCACGGCCCCATCCTTCGGCAAGGCCGCCGGGCGCAGCGGCATCTCATCGTGCCTGCCGAGCGGCGTGGCGTTGATGAGCACGTCCGCGGCCCGAGTCATCGCCGGCACCGACGGATCGCTCCAGCCGACGACCTTGCCGGGGACGTCGGCGCCGGCCGGATGGCGCAGCACAAACGTCACGTGGCCGCCCTCCATCGCCACCGCCGCCGCTCTTGCGGCGCCTCCGCCGCCAAGGATCACCGCGTTCGCCCTCGCCGGTTCGACCCCGAGCTCCTCGAGCGCCGTTCGGATCGCCGGGATGTCCGTGTTGAAACCGCCCAGCTTGCCGCTGTCGTTCACGATCGTGTTCACCGCGCGGGCACGCAGCGCCTCGGGTGCGACCGCGTCGAGATGTTCCATCACCGCCTGTTTGTAGGGGATGGTGACGTTGGCGCCGCCGACATCTGGTGCCCTCAGCCGCCGCACCGACTCCGCAAGCTGGGGGCGCGAGATGTCGAGCACCTCGTACGTCCAGTCCATCCCGAGGTTTTGGAACGCAGCGTTGTGCATGGCGGGACTGCGCGAGTAGGAGATCCCCTCGCCCAGCAGAAAAACCTTCCGTCTGGCTGTCAGGAGCCGCTCACACCGTACTTCTTGATGTCGTTGTCGAAGTCCTGCTGGTTGGTCTCGAAATGTGTCGTCCCCAGCTTGTCCGTGAAGTAGAAGAGATAGCTGGTCACCGGAGGATAGATGCACGCGGCGATGGCTTCCTTGCCAGGATTGCTGATCGGCGTCGGCGGGAGACCGGTGTGCTTGCGGGTGTTGTACGGCGAATCGAGGTTGAGCTCAGGCGCGGTCGGCTCCGGGGTCAGGCGGCCCAACGCATAGAGCAGCGTTGCGTCGACGCCGAGCGGGATGTTCTGGCGCAGCCGGTTGTAGTAGACGCTGCAAACGTTGCCGCGATCGGTGGCGTTCTTGGTGTTGGCCTCGCGATCCACCATCGAGGCGAGGATCACGATGGTCCGCAAGTTTTCTTTGGGCCGCCCTGACGTCGCCTGCGCGATCTGTGCGCGCCAGTCGGCCGAGAAGACGGCGTCGAACTGATCGAGCTGCGCCGCAACCAGGCCTTTCGCGCCGAGCGTCGGGTCGACGAGGTACGTGTCGGGAAAGAGGTATCCCTCGAACGGAAACTCACCGGACGGTGGTGGCGCCGGTAGGAACCCGTACTTCTGAGGCAGCGTCGTATCCCTTGCCGCCTTCAGGTAGTCGGCGCCGGTCAGGGTCCCGATCTTCTTGGTGTCGACCAGCGCCGCCTGGAAGCGAAGCGGAAATCCTTCAGGAAACGTGATGGTCTTCTCGTCGGGACGCCCGTGCTGTAGAGCGGAGACGATCTGGACGAGTGACATGTTGGTGTTCAGGATGAACGAGCCGGCCTGGAACTTCGGGCCGGCATCGGTCAGTCGCGTGTACATATCGAACGCGATCGTGCTGCGGATGAGGTGCAGGTCAAACAGGTCGCTGCCGATCTGCGCGGGCGACTCACCCGGGTCGACGTGGAACGTCACGTTGTGACTGGTCGAAGAGACTGGCGTGTTCACGTTGAAGTTCCACCAATCGAACGCGCGGGAGGTGCCGAACCCGAGCACCGCGAGGATCACGATGATCGCGATCAGGCGCTTCATTCCACCGCGTCCTGCTCAAGTGCTTCCATGACACGCTGGAACTCGTCGCCGTCGACGGTCTCGAGTCCCGAGCCGGATTCCCTCAGCAGCATCACCCGTTTGGCGTCGTTCGCATCTTCGACGAGGTAGTAGGTGACGCCATCGAGGTCGAAAGCGTCGTGCAGCCTGAAACGCCTTTCGACCCCGGTTTCATCGACCAGGGTTACGTGGTCAGACATGTTTGCGATCCAGGTATGACTGCAGGAGAAGGGTGGCCGCCACGCGATCTATGCTCGCGCGTCTCTTGTCTCGGCGCACGCCGCCCGCGAGCAACGACTTTTCCGCGGCGGCGGTGGTCAGCCGCTCATCGACCAGCTCGACGCGCATACGCGAGACGCGGTGCAGCTCGTCGGCGAGCGCCCGCGCTGCCTTGGCTTCGGGCCCGAAGGAGCCGTCCATCCGCCGGGGCAAACCGACCACGATCTCTGTCGCCTCGTTCCGCGTCGCGATCTCAGCCAGCCTGGCCACCAGGGTCTTCAGCGGCTCCGCGGGGACGGTGGCGAGTGCCTGAGCGATCGTCCTGGTGGGGTCGCTGAGGGCAAGCCCGACCCTCTTGGAGCCGGGATCCACCGCCAGCACCCTCACCTGGTGTCCTACGGCGAGTGCGGCGACGGCGACCCTGTCGTTGTCCCCTCCGACGCGGCTTCGGCCGAAGGCGCGTTGGACTCGACGACGTAATGCAGCTGGATGCGGCGGTCCAGCAGAGGCATCAGCGGGAGCGCCAGCGGCTGCTCCTTGATCGCCACGGAGCGGATCGGCAGCTTCTCGAGGTAGAACCGCGCCTGCGCGACGGGCCGGCCCACGATCTGGGCGCGGATCTTCTCTTCGTCGAGCTTGGGCGCCACGTACGCCGAGGCGCTCCCCACGAAGACCAGGTAACCGCCCTTCGCCGCGCTCAGCAGGCGGTACGTGACCTGGATCGGGCTTTCGGTCAGGAGCTGCTGGTCGTTGGGCACGCGCTGCGACAGATAGGTCTTGAACGCCTGGACGACATCAGCGTCCGTGTAGAAGTCGCCCTCCCCGCTCACCGTCATCGTGCCCGTGAAGGTCGGCACCTTGTCATTGGGCTGGTGGTCGGTCGTGAACTGCGGCGGACCGAAGACGATTGTTTCGCTCAGCTTCTCCCCGTTCTGCGCACCGGCCGCAAGCTGCTGGGCGATCGCCTGGTGCAGCGACTGCTCGAGCTGCGCCCGCGCCGCGTCGAAGTCGGCTACGGTCATCACGGGCGCCGACGAGGGATCTGTCCCGCCGCCTGTGGCTTGCGGGTTGGTCACGCTCAGCTGGTCGTAAGGGTTGTGCTCGATCTGATTGATGGTGTCGTTGCCGGCGTTACCGACAGATCCTGGAGTGACCGCGACGATGTTTGCCTTCGCCGTCCCCTTCCAGGGCACAACCGTGTTCCCAGAGATTTGGAAGTACTCAAGCCCGTTGGTGTTCCTCAGATACTGATTCTTCGGCACGACGATCCCGGGCGACCCGCAGTTGATACCCGGGCAGTGCGGGGGCGGGAAATTGTTGGTGTAGACGACCTGGCCCGTCGCAGGCGCAAGTGGGACGTTCTTCGACCCTGTGACCTTGAAGCCCTGCGAGTTGGATTTCGACACGCTCACCGGCCTCACCTTGATCGGCGGCTTGCCGGGCTGGGCCTGGATCTCGACGTCCTTTTGCGTAAAAGGCTGCGCCTGGGCGACCAGGGTCACCGACGCGGACGGGACGAACACCGCGGCCGCAAACAGGCCGACCAGGATCAGGGTGATGGCGGTGACGTAGAGCAGGAAGCGACCTGGCTTCAGCTCCGTCGCGGTCTTGGTCAGGAGGCGAGTCGGGGCCGCAATGCCGATGTGGGTCCTCGCCTCCGTGCGCCCGCGCTGCCACCACCTGCGCACCGCAGGCTGCGCTTCGGCCTCGCTCGGCACGCCCTCCCCCTGCGGGCCGACCGCCCCGAATACGGGAAAACCGCTCTCGGAAGCCATCTTCTGCACAGCGGGGTCGTCGCAGACCACGGTGACCCGCTTGCCCAGGCGGGCGGAGTAATTCCGCAGCAGCTGGAAGTTGAAGCGGCTCTGTCCGATGCGCGAGCGCATCGGAAGGACGACCATCGTGTCCTCGCCGTGGTAGCGCCGCAGGCGCTCGACGAGTTCGGGGATCTCCTCCTCGGTTTCGACGTAGATAGGGTTCGTTGCCATGGCGTTTATAGGTCTCCTACAGATCTGGTCAGACTTTTATAGCGCTTAGGACCCGTCTCATGACGGTGTTCACCGTATCGCGCTCCTCGGCTTCGGTCCGCAAAGCATGGTTCGCCAGGCCCATCGGGGCGATGTCCTGGGGGCTCGTGAGCTGCCCGGTCGAGTCAGTCAGGTTGCGCACATCCGGCGGTACCAGGTGCCGGACCCTGGGCTCCCGCGGGAATGGAAGGCCGGCCGACCAGTTGTTCTTGACCATCTCGAGGGTGAGCTCGGGCAGCAGGCTGCCCCCGCCGCAAAGGTAGATGTTGGTCGGCAGCCGCTCGCCGCGCGACAGCTCCTTGATGCTCAGGGCGAGGCCCTGGAGAAGGACCTCGGCGTCGGCGCCCAACAGGTCGGAGACCTGCCGGTGCTGCTCCGCGGACAGCAGGCCCTCGGAATGGCGCAGCTTGCGCGCTTCCGCTTCTTCGTAGCTGAGTCCGAACGCGAGCGCCAGCCGTCGCGTGAACGCCCGGCCGCCAAGGTTGAACATGCGAGTGCCTTCGACGCCACCATCGCGAATCAGCGCGACGTCCGTCGTGCCCCCTCCGATGTCGACGAAGATGCCGCCTTCAGCCCACACCTCCTCGTTGGCGCATGCGCGCGCAAGCGCGTAGGGCTGCGCCACGGCCGCGGCGAGCTCCAGGTCGAGCTCGCGCACCACTGTCTCGATCGCGTCGATGTGGGTCATCGGCGCGAACGTGTTGAAGACGGTGACCTCGAGATTCTTGCCGGTGAAGCCGACGGGATTGGTTACCGGATAGCCGTCGACGCGGACGTTCGTGATCGCCGAGTGCACCAGCCGCGCCTCCAGCTGGCCGTAGCTGCGCTCCATCTCGAGCAGGTGCTGAGCCTCACGCAGCGCCCGGCGCTGAACCATCTGGAGCATCGTCGACATCTCACCCGACCGCACGCGGGACTTCGAGTTCTCGCGCGGGTACGCGATGGTCGACGAGAAACCCTTGATCAGCTCACCGGCGATGCCTACCACGACCTGGCCGGGCACCGTCCTCGCCATGTCCTCGGCCGCCTCGAGCGCGCGATTGCAGGCCAGGATCACCGATTCGAGGTCCGCAATCGCACCACCCGACATTGCGGCGGGCGCCTGCGGCTCGCGCCCGACGCCCAGCACCTCGCCATCCGGTCCCTCTCGGCGGACGACCAGGACCTTGATCAGGTCGGTCCCGATGTCGAGCACGGTGAAATGGCGGTAGTAGTCGCTCCGCTTGCGGAGGAACTTGAACTTGGTCAGCTCAAGGCCTCCTCGAGGCGCTTGAAAGCCTCTTCGGCCGGGACTGTCAACTTGCCGCTGACCAGCTGCGGACGGCCGCCGCCCGTGCCAAAGAGATCCTTGAGGCGCGTGGCATCGAACTGCGACACGAGGTCATTGGACACCTTGATGACAAACTTGTCCCCGGCGACAAGGGTTACGACCCCCGATTTCACCCGTTCGAGGTAGCGGTCGGCGTAAGCCTTCAACTCATCGACGTTCGACGCCTCGACGGACTGGGCCACGTAGTCCACGCGGCCGTGCTTGATGGGGAAGCCGTCCGTTCCGCCGACGCGGGCGGTCCGGAGCTGATCGCGCACTCGCGCAAGCTCCCGCTCCTTCTCCTTGAGCTCGGCGCGCAGAGCCCGGATTCGCTCCGGCAGGGCCTCGGGGCTCGCGTTGAATGACCTGGCCATCTCCGACAGCAGGTCGCGGTCTCGGGCGACGAGCTCGTCTGCGGCCTCGCCGACGACCATGTCAATGCGGCGCAGCCCCGAGCCGATGCTCGAATCGGAGACGATGACCGCCGTCCCGATGTCCGCGGTGTTCCGGATGTGGGTACCGCCGCACAGCTCGCAAGTCCATTCGCCAAAACACACGACCCGGACGACGTCGCCGTACTTTTCCTCGAACAGGTGCATCGCGCCTTGCGCGACGGCATCCTTGTAAGGCTTCTGGCTCTCGTGAAACGGGAGGCCTTCCCGCACCTTTTCCATCACGCGTCTGTTGATGCGATCAAGCTCGTCTTTGCTGATCGCTCGGTTCAGCGGAATGTCAAACGTCGTGTGGTCTGGCCCGACCCACGACCCCTTCTGAACGACTTGTTCGCCCAGGGTTTCGCGCAGCGCCTTGTGCAGCAGATGAGTCGCCGAGTGGTGGCGCATGATCTGCCGCCGCCGCTTCTCGTCGACGGCCGCGGTCGCCTCCTCGCCCACACGCACCTCGCCGGTGATCACAGTGCCGAGGTGCGCGATCGCCCCCTCGGATGGCTTTTGCGTGTCCTCGACGCGGAACCTGCCGCTCGGTGTGGTGATGATTCCGGTGTCGCCGACCTGACCGCCGGATTCCGCGTAGAACGGACTCCGCTCGAGAAAGACGTCGACCAGGTCTCCCTCCCCTGCGGAATCGACGCTCTCACCCGACTTGCGGATGCCGGCGACCCTGGTCTCGGACGTGAGCTCCCGGTAACCGGTGAACTCGGACTTGGGGAGGTCCTTCGCGAGCGCCCATCCGGAGGAGACGGCGTGTCGCGAGCGCTCGCGCTGTGCGGCCATCTCGGACCGAAACCCCTCCTCATCGACCTTGATGCCTCGCTCGGCCGCCAGCTCACGTGTGAGCTCGAGCGGAAAGCCGAAGGTGTCGTGCAGGCGGAAAGCGTCAGCACCCGAGATTTCCGTTCCACCTCGCGAGGCGACCTTTTCAAACTGCTCCATCCCCTGCCCGAGGGTGCGCGCGAAACGGTCCGCCTCGGTGTCGATCGTGTCGGTGATGAATCGCTCACGCTCGCGCAGCTCTGGATAGTGTTCGCGGAAAATCTCCACCGTGCGATGTGCTCCTGCCGAGAGCTTCTCCGACATCGCGATGTTCCGCGAGTGCAGGCCGGCGCGGCGGATGAGTCGCCGCAGCACATAGCCGCGACCCTCATTGGAGGGCACGACACCGTCACAGATGCAGAACGTGATCGCGCGCACGTGGTCCGCGATGATGCGCTCCGACAGGGTCGTCGGCTTTTTGCTGGTTTCGTGAACGAAGTCGACGAGCGGACCCATCAGATCGGTCTCGAAAACGTTGTCCTTCCCTTGGAGGATGAAGCTGATCCTATCGAGGCCCATGCCCGTGTCGATGGCTGGGTGCTGCAGAGGTACGAGCGCGCCGTCCGCGATGCCGCGCTGGATCGACTCCGCGGTCGACGGGGGTCCCGACAGGTCGGCCCGCTGGTCGTACTGGGGCAGCACCAGGTTCCAGAACTCGGTGAAGCGGGCGCAGTGGTCGGGATAGCAGTCGGGCTGGCCGCAGCCCGCTTCACGTCCGCGGTCCCACCAGATCTCGGAGTCAGGCCCGCAAGGTCCACGACCCAGCCCCCACCAGTTGTCGCCAAGCCGGGTCACGTGCTCCGCGGGGATCGCCGTCTTGGTCGTCCAGATGTCGAACGCCTCATCGTCGGAGGGGTGCACTGTCGCTCGCAAGCGTTCGACCGGCATCCCAAACCCTTTCGTCACCAGCTCCCAGGCCAGTGGGATCGCGGTTTCCTTGAAGTAGTCGCCAGTCGGCGCAAAGTTGCCGAGCATCTCGAAGAAGGTGAGGTGCCGCTCTGTCTTTCCAACCTCCTCGATATCGCCTGTGCGTAGGCACTTCTGCGCGCTGGCGAGGCGGGGTGCGGGCGGCTGGCTAAAGCCCAGGTAAAAGGGCTGAAGCGGCTGCATTCCGGCCGAGATGAAGAGAGTGCTCGGGTCGCCGTGCGGCACCAGCGGCGCGCTCGGCAGGACCAGATGCTCCCGACTCGCGAAATGCTCTAGAAAGCGCGTGCGGATCTCGTTCCCGGTCACGGGGGTCGGCGATTAGCTTAAGGGGCGAGACGCTCGATGCGCCAAGCGCCCGACGGCGGCCGCCACGTGTAGCGCAGACGATCGTGCAGCCGATCCTCGCGGTTCTCCCAGAATTCGAGCCAGTTGGGGCGGAGCGCGTAGCCACCCCAATCGTTCGGCATGGGGACCTCGTCCGGATATTTCGCGGCAAGCTCCGCGACCCTGTTCTCGAGGATCTCGCGAGAGCGGACGAGGTGGCTCTGCCGCGATGCCAGCGCCGAGAGCTGCGCGCCGCGCGGCCGGCTGCGGAAGTACTCCAGCGTCTGCCCGCGACCCAGCTTGCGCACTGCCCCCGAAACGCGCACCTGGTGGCGCGTGACGGCCCAGTAGAAGACCAGCGCCGCGCCCCGATACCAGGCCAGGTCGCGGCCCTTGCGACTTCCGTAGTTGGAATAGAAGAGGAAGGCGCCGTCCTCGATGCCCTTGAACAGCACCATTCGTGCGGATACCCCCTCTTCGCCCGAGGTCGCCAGGGTCATCGCGTCGGGCTGCAACGCGCCGGCCGACGCAGCTTCTCGAAACCACCGGTCGAAGAGGGCGAACGGGTCGCGCGGCGCCTCCGACTCGAGGAGTGGCAACTAGCTGGCGCTTTCTTGCGGCACGTATTTGCGCAGCTGTTCCAGGGCGGCGCGCTGCAACCGCGAGACGTGCATCTGACTGATCCCGAGGCGGCGCGCGATCTCCGACTGCGACATCTGCTCGTAGAACCTCATGGCCATGATGGCGCGCTCGCGAGGGGTCAGGTGCTCCATGGCGCGGTCGAGCACGTCCCGCATCTCCACTCGTTCCAGCTC
Source organism: Candidatus Dormiibacterota bacterium (assembly GCA_035636935.1). GTDB lineage: Bacteria > Chloroflexota > Dormibacteria > Dormibacterales > Dormibacteraceae > 40CM-4-65-16. The sequence continues at coordinate 9,881 of DASPYE010000071.1, forward strand.
TGGATCCGCGCTACCGATCTGCTCCGCCACCGAGCGCGTGTCCTGCCCGTCGGTACTACCGACCGGCTGATCCAGCGACACCGGGACGTAAGCCGGGCCCATCTCCATCGCGTCGGTCACGTCGTCGGGCGAGACACCCAGGCGCTCCGCCAGCTCGCCCACGGTCGGCTCTCGGCCAAGCTCGTTCTTCATCTGCTCGTTGACGCGTACGACCGACTGGTGCAGCTCTTGCAGGCGGCGCGGGAAACGGATCGCCGTCCCCTTGTCGCGGAAGTACCGTTTGATCTCCCCGGCCACCGTCAGCGTCGCGAAGGTCGTGAACTCGTAGCCGAGGTCAGGATCGAAACGCTCGATCGCCTTGATCAGGCCGAGATACCCGACCTGCACGATGTCGTCGAGGGGCTCGCCGCGGTTCTGAAACTTGCGCGCCAGAAAGTAGACAAAGTCGTGGTAGGCGTCAACGAGCTGCGCCCGGATGCGGTCGCGCTCCGCCGGATCGGTGGTTTCCTTGTAACGACGATGGAGCGCCCGTAGCTCGTCGCGCGGAATCCGCGTCGAAGAAGACGACACCCTTACAGTCTCCGCCGGTCGGAGATCAGCCCGCCAGGTGCTTGACCATGCGGAAGCTCACGTGACCGGTACGTGGCTCGATCGACGGCCGAAAGTCGTCGACGAAGCAGCGGATCATCTCGTAGGCAAGCCGCTGCAGCTCCGGGTCGATCGATGTCTCGTGCTTGACCGCCGGCAATGGAAGGGCAGCACCGGTCGGCATGAGGTCGACGTCGACGACCAGGGCGCGGTTGGTCGCGAAGTACGTGAGCTTGAGGTCAGACGGCATGCCCAGGTCGTCGGCTGCCGAGATCGCGCTGTCGCAAGCCTGGGTGAGCGCGATCGCCAGCTCGTCGAGGTCCATCAGGCTCAAACCCAGCTGGCCGCCAAGCGTTGTGGCGACGCGCTTGGCGACAGGGATGAACGCAGATGTCGCCGGGATCTTCAGCTCAGCCAGGTTGCGCTTGGCCATCCGGGGTTGCCTATTCCTCCAGGTTGGTCGAGGCCCGCTGCATCCTGCGCGCAGCCGTCGCCTCGAGCTCTTCTCGCTTGCGGCGGGCCGCGGCCACGCCGTCCTGGATGGCCTTGCCGACCGGGTGCTCGGGATCGGTGACCATGGTCCGCGCCTTCGACGCGGCTTCCCTTGCGCGCTGCACCGGCTCGCTGCCGCTCAGCTCGATGGTCTTGCTGCGCAGGCTCTCGATCTGCTCACGACCGGGACCGGTCGCGATGTAGGCGCCGATCGCAACACCGACGATGCCGCCGAGGATGAACCAACCGAATCCGCCGCCGTCTCTGTCGTCAGCCATCGCTTTCTCCTCTTTTTACCGTGCGAACCAGACTTTGACCCGCCACCCTCACGCCGTACGCCGCCGATTTCACGCCCCGGCCGAAAGCGGCCAACCCACGCCCCCCAGTGCGGAGCCCGACATTCACACCGGACGTGATGTCGTTCACGTTCTCGATTGTCTGTCGCACCTCAGGCAGGGTCTCTTTCATCTCTTCGTTCGTCGTATCGAGCAGCGCTTCCACCGCACCCAGGGTGCCGCGGAGCCTGATGAGGACCGCCGCCAGGGCCAGCGCCACCACCAGGGCGGCGACCCCGAACGCGATCCACATGAAGCTCTGACCGCTCATCGACTGCATACCCCCACTGCCCCGGCGGCAAACACACCCGCAATCTTAAGTGCGGGCGTTCGAGTTTCTCGGACCCGGCTCTTCGGGTTCGCGGCTCGGCCTGGGCACGAACCGAGCGAGCGGCTGCAGGAGCAAAGCGAAGCCGAGGGCCGGCAGCAGGTTGGCCTGGCCCAGGCGGACCGAAGGTAGGCCGAGGAAGTCCCACGCCTGGCCCAGTGCGAAGCCGAGCGCTGTCATCACGAGGACCGGGACGTAGGCCCGGCGGCGGAAGGGCAAGAGCGCAAAGCACAGCTGGGAAACGATCAGGATCAGCAGGACTGCAACGATCAAGCCGGGCGCGATCAGCCTGAGCATGGCCCCATCCCCGGCCTTCGGCCGGTACTTCCCCATGAATGGGGAAGAGTTTGTCTTCCACGCCGTAGCGCTCCCTCCGGGCCGCGGGGGTGGGTTGTCCTGAGCATGCTCAGGTGGGTCCCCTGCCTAGGCTCTCCAAGTCCCGTCGAAGCGGGCGTTTGGTCGGCCTTGCGGACTCCGGGGTCCCTATCAGCTGTCTGTTGGGCAAGC
>DASPYE010000072.1:0-7397 GCA_035636935.1 Candidatus Dormiibacterota bacterium
CGGTCACGGCCGGTACCGCCTTGCCGGCCAGGGTCAGGGTGGCGATCACGGACCCGGGCCCGACGAGGACAAGCGCGGCCGTCCCCAGGACCTCGGCCAGAAAACGCTGTCGAATCGAATACATGGCGGTTGAACCCCCTCGTTAATCCTGACTGTCGTTCGACATTGTCGAATCGGTTTCGCAAACCGTACCGCTGCCCCGATGCTTTGTCAAGAGGCAACTATGGAGGTCGCGGCCAGTTCGTGATATCCGCACCTGGACCGCTGGCCCTGCTGTCGGCGCGGCACTACCGATCGCCGTTCGATTTGGCGGCCGAAACCATACGCACGGCGCGGGCAAAGCCTTAGGCTTCGGCAATCCACATGACCGACAACCGCACGATTGCGATCGAGATTCGCCGGGGAGGTCCCCCGATCTAGCGCGCGTCGCTGATTCGGTGGACCTCCCGGCCACAAAGGTCGGGAGGTTTTTTTATGTCCGCCAGGAAGATCGTCGTGTACGACACAACACTGCGCGACGGGGCGCAGGGTCCGGACGTCTCCTTTTCCGCGGCCGACAAAGAGCGCATCGCGCGCCAGCTCGACGCGCTTGGATTCGACTACGTGGAGGCCGGTTTTCCCGGCTCCAACCCCAAGGACGCCGAGCTGTTCGCGCGCCTCGGCGCAGAGCCGCTGGGGCGCGCTCGGCTCGCGGCGTTCGGCGCGACACGGCGCGCGGGAGGGAAATGTGAGGACGACGCGAACCTGGCAGCCCTGGCCACCGCCGATGCGCCCGTCTGGACACTTGTCGGCAAGAGCGACGTCTGGCAGGTGGCGATGGTGCTCGGGACGACGACAAACGAAAACCTCGCGATGGTCGAGGAGTCGGTCGCCTACGGCGTCGGGCAGGGCCGCGAGGTGATCTTCGACGCCGAGCACTTCTTCGACGGCTACGAGCGCGACGCCGAGTACGCGGTCGAGGTGTGCATTGCCGCGGCGCGCGCCGGCGCGTCGTGGGTCGTCCTGTGCGACACCAACGGAGGAAGCCTGCCTTCAGCCGTCCGCGCCGGAGTCGAAGCCGTCTGTCGCGCGTTGCAATCCGTCGGGGTCACATCGCGCGTGGGCATCCACACGCACAACGACTGCGAGCTAGCCGTGGCCAACACGCTCGAGGGCGTGCTCGCGGGCGCCGACATGGTGCAGGGAACGATCAACGGATACGGCGAGCGTTGCGGCAACGCCAACCTGCTCTCGGTGGTGTCGAACCTGACTCTGAAGCTGGGCATGGTCGCCCTGCCAGAGGCGTCACTGCCGCGTTTCAGCGAGCTGGCGAGGACCGTGGCGGAGATCGCGAATCTCGCGCTTCCGGTGCAGCAGCCTTTCGTCGGTCATGGCGCGTTCGCCCACAAGGGTGGCCAGCACGTCGCGGCGGTGCTCAAGCACAAGGACGCCTACCAGCACATCGACCCCGCGCTCGTAGGCAACGAGGCACGTGTGCTCGTATCCGAGCAGTCCGGCCGAGGCAACATTCTCGCCAAGGCGCGGGAGTTCGGGCTCGAGCTGGACCGCGACGATCCGCAGACCCGCGCGCTCGTCAACCACCTCAAGGAGCTCGAGCATCGGGGCTACGCCTATGAAGCCGCCGACGCGTCTTTCGAGATGCTCGTGCGCAGGCTCCAGCCCGGCTACTCCGCTCCCTGGAGCGTGGCCGACTTCACGACGCAGGTGCGCAAGAACGGAGGCTCCGTCCACGCAGAGGCGACCGTGAAGGTCGAAGTGGCGGGCGCCGTGTACCACACCGCCGCGTCAGGCAACGGGCCGGTGAACGCGCTGGACGCGGCACTGCGCAAAGCCTTGAGCGCGCGCTTTCCGGCGCTCGACGACGTGAGTCTCCACGATTACAAGGTGCGCATCCTCAACGGCGATGCCGGGACGGCGGCGACCACCCGTGTCCTGATCGAATCGGGACGAGGCGCCTCGCGATGGACGACCGTCGGTTGCTCGGCCAACATCATCGAGGCGTCATTGCTGGCGCTGGTCGACTCGCTCGAGTACGCAGTGACCATTGCCCCGCAACAGCAGAGCTAGAGACACCGCCCGCCAGGAGATCCCCGCGCCGCTCAGGCGCGATGTGCGCCTCCTTGGCGAGCAGCTCGGTCGCGTGATCTCCGAATCCGGCGGCGCTGCGCTGCTGCGCGACGTGGAGAGATTGCGCTCGCTGGTGATCCGCGCTCGCGATGACGACCGGTATGAGCGCGACGCCGAACGTCTTGTCGCGTCCTGGCCGCTCGAGCGCGCCGAACAGGTGGCGCGCGCGTTCACGTGCTACTTCCACCTCGCCAACCTGGCAGAGGAGCACCACCGAGCCCGCGTGATCCGCGAGCGCGACCGTGGTTCCGATCCGGTGCCCGAATCGATCGCGGCCACCGTCGGCCAGCTTCGTAGGAGGCTCGGCTCGAAACAACTGCAAGACCTTGTCACGAGGCTGGAGATCCACCCCGTGTTCACGGCGCATCCAACTGAGGCAAGGCGCCGCGCGATCGTGACGGCGATCCGCCGCGCCGGCGAGCAGCTCGAGCGCCTCGACGATCCCAGGATCGCGGACTCGGAAAGACTCGAGTCCGAGCGAAGGCTGGTCGAGGAGGTCGATTCGCTATGGCGAACAGCGCAGATCCGAACGACACAGATCCATCCGCTCGATGAGGTGCGCTCGTTCATGGCCGTGTTCGACGAGACACTCTTTCGCATCGTTCCGGAGCTGATGCGCTCGCTCGACCGCGCGCTCACCGGCGACGCGACCGGGACGCGCGCGCCCCGAGCGCCGCGCTTCATCCGGATCGGCAGCTGGATCGGCGGCGACCGCGATGGCAATCCCGCGGTGACGGCAGCGGTCGCGGCAGCGACCATGGAGATCCAGGCGCAGCACATCCTGCTCGCGCTCGAAGCCGCCGCCATCCGGATCGGTCGCGCACTCACCGTCGACGCCACCACCACCCCGCCCTCCAGCGCGCTGCGAAGGCGACTCGCGGCGGCGCGTAAGGCCGACGCGCGCCGCATCGATGCGATCGTGGCCCGGTCCACGGAAGAGCCTCACCGCGTGTTCCTCCTGCATATCGCCGGGAGGATTGCGGCGACGCGCACGGGTGAGGGCACCCTTGCGTACCGGTCGGCGGCAGATCTCCTACGCGACCTGCACGTGCTCCGCGACTCGCTGGCGGAGGCAGGTGCGGCACGCCTTGCTTACGGCGAACTGCAGCACCTGATCTGGCAGACGGAGACGTTCGGTATCCACCTGGCTGAGCTGGAGGTCCGCCAGCACAGCAAGGTGCATGACGCGGCGCTGGCCGAGGTGAGGTCTGGAAAGTCGCAATCGGAAGCGACCAAAGACGTGCTCGACACGATGCGCGCAATGGCGGCGATGCAGGCGCGCTTCGGCGTCACGGCGTGCAGCCGCTACGTCGTCAGCTTCACGCGTAGGGCGGCGGACCTTGCGGCGGTCTTCGAGCTAGCGTGGCGCGCCACGGATGGGAACCCGCCGGTGCTCGAGGTCGTGCCTCTGTTCGAAACCCGCCAAGACCTGGCCCAAGCGACCGAGGTCATGGACGAGGTGCTGAAGCTCGAGCCTGTGCGCCGGCGCCTGGCGGCCAACGGCCGCCGGATCGAGGTCATGCTCGGCTACTCCGATTCAGCGAAGGAGGTCGGGCCGGTGTCGGCAACTCTTGCGTTGCACGACGCGCAGGCCGCGCTCGCTGCGTGGGCGAAGCATCATCGCCTCCGGCTCACACTGTTCCACGGACGCGGCGGCGCCCTGGGACGGGGCGGCGGTCCCGCCAACCGCGCGGTCCGCGCGCAGGCTCCCGGCTCGGTGGCAGGCCACTTCAAGGTCACCGAGCAGGGCGAGGTGATCTTCGCGCGCTACGGCAACCCTGCCATCGCCCGCCGCCACCTCGAGCAGGTCACCTCCGCGGTGCTCGAGGCCTCGATCGCAGGCGGGTCGCGGGCAGATCCGGCGCGGCGCTTTCGTGAGCTGGCCTCCGGGATCGAAGGCCCATCACGCGCGGCGTATCGCGCCCTGGTCGACGCAGCCGGATTCGAGGAATGGTTCCTTCGGGTCAGCCCGATCGAAGAGTTGAGCGGTCTGCGCATCGCGTCCCGGCCGGCGCGCCGTGGCGCCGGCCGGCGGCTCGAAGACCTCCGCGCGATCCCATGGGTCTTCGCGTGGTCGCAGATGAGGTTGAACCTTCCGGGCTGGTACGGGATGGGCTCGGCGTTGTCGGCCGCGTCACTGGCGGAGCTGAGACGCGCGTATGCGGAGTGGCCGCTGTTCAACGTCATGCTCGACAACACGGAGATGAGCCTGGCCAAGACCGACCGGCGCATCGCCGAGCATTACCTCGGTCTGGGCGAGCGGCCCGAGCTGACCGCGATGGTGCTGCGCGAGTACGACCTCACGATGAAATGCGTGCTTGCGGTGACCGGCCACAAGAGATTGCTTGAGGACCGGCGCGTCCTCTCCTGGGCGATCGAGCTGCGTAATCCCTACGTCGATGCGCTCTCACACCTGCAGCTGCGTGCGCTGCGCGCGCTGCGCGACCCAACTGCGTCGAAGGGCGATCGCGCGCTGGCGGAGCGCGTGTTTCAGCTCAGCGTCAACGGGGTCGCGGCCGGTCTCCAGAACACCGGATAGGCGCGCCCGGCGGCCGGGGGCTTCCCCGCGAAGCGGGAAAGAGTTTTGCTCTTACGCGGCGCCCAGGTGTTGGATTGACGGCAGCTCGCTCGCGAGCAGCTCCACGGTTTCGGGGTCCCACTGCGTTCCGGCGCCGGCGCGCAGGACCGCGATGGCTTCCGCGGTCGAGCGTCGTAGGCGATACGGCCGGTCGTTGACCAGGGCGTCGTAAGCGTCGCAGACAGAGACGATGCGTGCGGCGCGCGGGATTTCGCGCGCGCGCAGATGGTCCGGATAGCCGCCGCCGTCGAAACGCTCGTGGTGATGTCTGATGATCGGCAGCAGGCCGGACGTCGACTGCAATGGCTTCACGATGCTCTCCCCGATGGCGACATGGGCCTGCATCTGCGGGATCTCGATCGGATCCAGTGGTCCGGGCTTGTGGAGAATCGCATCGGAAACGCCGATCTTGCCGATGTCGTGGATCATCCCACCGCGATAAAGCGTGTCCAATGTGTTCTCTGGCAAGCCGAGGCGCTGTCCCAGAAGGCGCGCCGATTCGCCGACGCGCTGCGTGTGTTGCTCGGTGAACGAGTCCTTCGCCTCGACCGCGGTCGCAAGCGAAAAGATCACGTGCTCCGCGCTGTCGAGCGTGTTGTACAGCTCCTTGAGGCGGAGCGCGGAACGCACACGCGCGATGAGCTCCGCGGCCTCCACGGGCTTGGTCATGAAGTCGTCGGCGCCCGCCTCGAGTGCGGCCACACGGTGCTTGGTCTGACTGAGGCCGGTGATCATGACGACTGGGAGCAGCTTTCCTCGCGGCGTCGACTTGATGCGACGGCACACCTCGTAGCCGTCCATGCCCGGCATGCGCACGTCAAGCAGGACGAGGTCGGGCGGATCCCTGTCGATCATCTCGAGGGCGGCGATGCCGTCCCCGGCCAATCGCACCTCGCAGTCGATCGTCGAGAGATACATGCGGATCACCTCGCGGTTGGCCGCGCCGTCATCGACCACGAGAACGACCGGCTTCAGCTCGACCACCTCCAAGAGCCCGGCACAGCAGCCACGGCGCTTCCCATAGTTAACGCAGCTTCACCGCCGCTCGCAAGTAACAACGCCCGGCGGTCCCCCGCCAACCAATAGGCTTCAGGCGGTGGCGGTTCGGACGTCCAGGACCGAGGTAGTGGTCGTCCCCAGTGCGGCCAGGGCCATCTTGAGCTGGCGGTTGGCGCCGACAAGATCGCCGCGGCCTTCCAGGATCTCGGCGTAGACGGCGCGGTTACGAGCTTTTCGCTCTGGTGCGTTGACCAGTTCGAACAGCTGGAATGCCGCCTCGAACTCGGCGTCCGCGGTATTCCTGTCGCCGTCCGCGTCCGCGATTCGGCCCAGCCACACGCGGGCTTCGCCAACGTTCGCCGACTCGCCCATGCGCTCGGCCACATCGCACGCCGCGGCGGCGAAGCGCGAGGCGGAGGCGAGGTTCGCACGCGCAAGCTCGAGCTCGGCCATCGTCATCAGGGTGTGGGCCTTCCCGGCTTCGAGCCCAAGCTCTTCGAACAGGCTCAGGGAGCGCTCTCCGTGACGGAGAGCGTTGGCGAGGTCGCCCTGGACAAATAAGAGGATCGCGAGGTTGTTCTCGCTCATGGCGATCATTCGGTTGTCGCGAAGCGTCTCGTAGATCGCCATCGCACGATGCGCGTAGCGCGCAGCCTGGGCGAGCTGGCCCAGCTCCTGGTAGTTGAGGCTCAGGTTGCCATACACCATCGAAAGCTGCCTCAGGTCTTGGATCGAGGTTCCGATCGCCACCGACTCCTCGAGCGCCGCGATCGATTTCGAGTAGTCGTGTCGCTGCCCGAGGGCGACGCCAAGAATGAAGAGCAGCCTGGCCTCCGTCGTGCTCGGCACGGGGTTCAGGGAACGGCACAAGGCCAGCGCTTCCTCAGCCAGGTTGAGGGCGCCGGGATCCTGCATGATCGAGGCGGCTCCGGCTTCGTTGCCCATGGCCTCGGCGGCCATCAACACGTCTTTGGCCTGCTCGAAGTAGGCTCGCGCCGCGGATGCGTGGCTGCGGGCGCGGACAGGATGACCGAGCCTGATGTGGGCCAGGGAAAGGTGGACCCTCGCGTGCGCCGCCACCCGGACGTCGCTCGTGGCCGCGACCAGCCGGTCCGCGGCTTCGACCGCCGCCGCCGGATCGCCGGTGGCGATCAGCCGTTCGATCTCGACGAGTGCCGCGGCCGGGTCCATGCCGGCGGTTCCGGACTGCCCGAGGAAGAAGTCGAGAGACTTGTTCGTCCGCTCTGCGATCAGGCGCAACGTCTCGATCGACGGTTTTGCCTTGCCCGTCTCGACGAAATAGATCGCGGTCCGGCTGATGTCGTTGCGCGCTACCTGGCCAAGGCTGAGGCCGCTTTCCAGGCGCGCCTGCTTCACGCTGCCCGGCCTGATCTCCACCCCACGCCGGCGGCCCCGGCGGCGGCTGGAGGCGACGTTCTCCTGCCGCCTCGGACCACCCGGTTCGGATGCGTGCAGAAACGCGTCTGACATGGCCGTCAGATTAACGGAGTTTACAAATCACTTGACACGCTTAGACCGAGCGAATTTCGCTCAGCAGCAGATGTGCCCGCCGTCGGCTCCGACGGAGATCGCCGTGGCCAGCAGCGTCATGGTCGCCAACATGGCGGCGAAGAGCAGCTTGCGCATTCAGAATTCACCTCCTTTGCCGTCCGGCCCAGGGTTCGAAGTTCCG
>DASPYE010000073.1:0-9018 GCA_035636935.1 Candidatus Dormiibacterota bacterium
CTGCGCTGCTCGCTTACGAATTTCAAATGCGCTCGCTGCGCTGCTCGTCGCTTCGCCCGAATCTGGACCACCTGGATCACCGAATCTCTCGCCGATGATCCCCGACAGCTCCCTGCTCGCGCTACACGAGGTCATACGGTCCTGCAAGAACTGCGGCTTGCACGCGACGCGCACCCAGGCGGTGCCCGGGGTTGGGCCGTGTCCGGCCGACGTCATGATCGTCGGCGAGGCGCCCGGCTTCAACGAGGACCGCCAGGGCGAACCCTTCGTGGGTGCCGCGGGCAAGCTGCTCGATACGCTGCTCGCTCGCATCTCGCTCAGCCGCGCCGACGTCTACATCACGAATGTTCTGAAGTGCCGGCCGCCCATGAACCGCGACCCGATGCCGAACGAGGTCGAGTCGTGTTCGCCATACCTGAGGGAGCAGCTGGCCCTGGTCAAACCGAAAGTCGTGCTCATCCTGGGCCGGCACGCGCTGGAGCGTTTGATGCCCGGGCAGGGATCGATCTCCCGGATCCACGGCAGCCTCATCAAGCGCGGTGAGCTCGCCTACGTGCCGCTCTACCATCCCGCTGCGGCGCTCCACAACGGATCGCTGGTCGCCGACCTCGAGCACGATTTCGACCAGCTACGGCGGTACCTCGACCAGCTGCTCGCCCCTCCGCCACCTCCTGTTCCACTGGCTGTTCCCAAGCAGGAGTCCGAACAGCTGCGTCTGTTGTGACGGCCCAGCGACTCCGGTATGTCCCTCTCGGTGGCCTGGGCGAGGTCGGCATCAACATGTGGGCGCTGGAGTGGGAGAACAAGGTCCTCGTCGTCGACGCGGGGCTTATGTTCCCGCAGGAAGACATGCTCGGCATCGACCTCGTGCTGCCGGACATCTCGTACCTCTTGCAACGAGATCGCGAGGTCCTCGGCATCTTCCTGACCCACGGGCACGAGGACCACATCGGCGGTCTGCCATTTGCTTTGAGGAAGCTCAGCGTCCCCGTCTACGGGACGCGTCTCACGCTCGGACTCGTCAAGCCGAAGCTCAGGGAGCACCGGATCTTGCGCGAATCCGATCTACGCGAGGTGCGGGTTGGGGACTCGGTGCAGCTCGGCCCGTTTCGGGTCGAGACCGTCGCCATCTGCCACTCGATCCCGGACGGGGTCGCGCTCTCGATTGAAACGCCGGTCGGCCGCGTCGTCTACACGAGCGACTTCAAGCTCGACCCGGCGCCCCCTGACGGCCTTCCGACCAACATGGAGCGGTTTCGGAAGCTCGGCGACGCCGGCGTGTTGCTTCTCCTGAGTGACTCGACCAATTCTGAGCGCAATGGCCATTCAGGCTCGGAGCGTGACCTTCACAACGCTTTCGAGCGCATCTTCAGCGACGCGCCGGGCCGCATCGTGGTCGCGAACTTCGCGTCGAACATCCACCGCATGCAACACCTGGTGCGCATGGCCACGCAGTTCGAACGGCGCATCGCGATCGTGGGACGCAGCCTGCAGCAGAATTTCAAGACCGCGCGGGAGCTCGGCTTCCTCAGCGTGCCGGATGGGGTCGTCATCCCGCTTGCCGACGTCGACCGGATCGCCCCGGCCAAGCTCCTGCTGCTGACCGCCGGCAGCCAGGGCGAGCCGATGTCGGCGTTGACCCGATTTGCGGCGCAGCGGCATCCGTTTCTGAACGTGCGGAAGGACGATTGGGTGGTGATCTCGGCGCGTCCGATCCCCGGCAACGAGCGCATGGTCCACCAGACCGTGAACAACCTGTATCGCCATGGCGCTCGCGTCTTTTACTCAGAGGTTGGCAACGTGCATGTCACCGGCCATGCCCAGCGCGATGAGCTCCGGGAGATGCTCGACGCCGTCCGGCCTCGTTTCTTCATTCCAGTCCACGGCGAATATCGGCAGCTGCTGCTTCACTCTGAGCTGGCGCGCGAGGCCGGCCTGGATCAGTCGCACATCGCGGTCGTCGAGGATGGCGAGTCTGTGGAGCTCGACTCGGAAACCATGGAGAGGGGAGAAAAGATCGCCACCGGACTTGTCTATGTCGACGGGCTCGGGGTCGGCGACGTGGAGCAGATCGTGCTGCGGGACCGCCGGCATCTCGCCGAAGACGGAATCCTGGTCGTCACGCTCACCCTCGATCGTGACACCGGCGCGGTGCGGGCGGGGCCCGAGCTCGTGTCTCGCGGCGTGATCGAGCCCGAGCTCTCGGTGCGGCTGATGGCCGACGCCCGCGAGGCTGCCCTCGACAGCATCAGTCGCTTCGCCGACTCGCGCCCCGAGCTCAGCCTGCTACAGGAGGCGATCCACGACGCCGTCTCGCAGACGGTTTACAAGCAGACCCGGCGCCGCCCTATGGTGATTCCGGTCGTGACGGAGATTTGAAACTTCCACCGTTGGCGCTGATCGCGCCGAGCCTGTGCCCGCGATGCGACCAACCGGCGATGCTGCTGAACCATTCGTCGGAGGAAGAGCGCTGCGCCCATTGCGGGTTGCAGCTGCACCAGTGCGCGCGTTGCCGCGGCGTCGCGGGCCCGTTCGATCGCTTCTGTGGGTTTTGCGGATACGAGATGGTGCAGGGGGAGAGGCGCCCGCTCTGGTGGCGCCTGTGGTTCCTCGCCGCGCTGCTACCCGTTGCGCTCGGTCTCGCGTACGGAATCGCGCAGGCGCGGGTGCACTGACCCGAGCAGCCAACTCCTTCCCACTTGTGGGGAGGCGTCGGCGAAGCCGACGGAGGGGCTATCGGTTCAGCCGCTGACCGCACTCGACGCAAAAGCTGTGCCGGCCCAGGTTGTGGTGGCCGCATGACGGACATACGAGGCGGCGGGGCGGATCCGCCTGCAGCCAGCGCTCGTTCTCGCGCCGGTACCAGATTCCGTCCTCGGGTCCGAGCATCCAGCGCCGGCCCTCGTTGTCGAGCACGGCGAGGTCTCGCACCGCGACCCTGAACGCTCGCGGTTGCAGATTTCCGATCCGCCGGTCTTCGACCAGGAACTTGTAGCGAATCTCCGCTTCGGCGAACGGGTCGACGGCCACGGACGAGAGTATGGCTGCCGCGAAAGGGTAGAATCCAGTCGGCTCAAGGGCCCGCAGCATGCGTCGCACCACATCCCGAAGCTCGACACGATCCAGCGCTCGCCGCGCTTCATCCTCGCGTTCCAAACGAAGCAAGCGCGCGACCCGCCCGCGCCTCAACGCGCGCCAGATTCGCGAGATTCTCGGCGTCTTGCTGATGCTTGCCGCCCTGCTGGGACTGCTCGCGATCCTGAGTCACGCGGGCTTGATACTCGGCGGCATTCGCGATGGAATCGAGTCCGCTTTCGGCAGGGCGTGGTTCGTCCCCGTCATCGCCGCGGTGTCCTTGAGTGCATGGCTCCTGTGGACGAAGGCGCCCCGACCTCGCACGGTCGACGTCGTCGCGGGGCTGGTGGCAGTGCTTTCGCTCGTGGGCCTCTTCAGTCTTGTCTCCCTGCACGCCGGCGGATCGGTTGGCGACGGAGTCGACGACGCGCTGACGAGCCTGTTCACGGGCGTCGGCACCTGGGCCCTTCTCGTCGCGGGCCTGGTGATCGGCCTCATCGTCACGATCCACTTCAGCCCTGGCGCATTGCTCGTCACCGCGGTCGGCGCCTTGCGCGCCGCGAACGCGGAGCGTGCCCGGCTGCGTGACCTCGTCGCAACTCCCGCACCTGAAAAGACCAGGCCCGCCAAGCCGGTGCCGAGCTCAGACGCGCTCACACGCTCAGCCGCCAGCTTCGCGACCGCGCCCGCGGCAGCCGACCAGAAGAAGCTCTGGGACATCGACGAAGTCGAGGAGCGGGAGGTCAAGGCGCCCCAGCACGAACCGGTGGCGGTGGCCGTCGCCGAAGAACGAGACGACAAGCCGGCGCCCATGCTGCGCGTCGTCGCCGAACCGGAGGACGACCTCCCCGAGATCGAATGGAAGCTCCCCTCGATCGCGCTTCTCGACACGGTGACCGCTCGCCGCGAGCGGATGGCGGATGAGATCAAGCGCAACGTCAGGGTGATCGAGAGCACGCTCTCCACGTTTGGTGTCGAGTGCAAGGTCGTTGGCGTCAACCCAGGGCCGGCGGTGACTCAGTACGAGCTGCAGCCCGGTCCAGGCGTCCAGGTCAAGCGCATCACCGCGTTACAGAACGACCTCTCGCTCGCGCTGGCCGCGGCGCCTCTTCGCATCGAGGCCCCGATCCCAGGCAAGTCAGCTGTGGGCATCGAGGTGCCGAACAAGTCGGCGAGCCTCGTCACGATTCGCGAGGTCATCGAAACCGCCGCGTTTCGCGAGGGAAGCAACAAGCTCGCGCTGGGCCTTGGCAACGACGTCTCGGGCCAGTCGATCGTCGCCGACCTCACGCGCATGCCTCACCTGCTCATCGCCGGCGCGACGGGCCAGGGCAAGAGCGTCTGCATCAACGCCCTCATCACCAGCTTGCTGTTCCAGGTCACGCCCGAACACATGCGTCTTCTCCTGATCGACCCCAAGCGCGTCGAGTTGACCGGCTACAACGGCCTGCCGCATCTCGCTCTGCCCGTGCTGGTCGAATCGCACCAGGCCGCGGCGGCCCTTCGCTGGGCCGTGGCGGAGATGGATCGTCGTTACAAGCTGTTTTCGGCCGAGGGTGTGCGGAACATCGCCGCCTACAACGACAAGGCAACGCAGAAGCTCGCCCGGCGGTTGCCTTACGTCGTGATCGTGATCGACGAGCTGGCCGACCTGATGATGGTCGCGGCCGGCGAGATCGAAGAGCTGATCTGCCGCATCGCGCAGCTTGCCCGCGCCGTCGGCATCCACCTGATCATCGCTACACAGCGCCCGTCGACCGACATCATCACGGGTCTGATCAAGGCCAACATCCCCTCCCGCATCGCGTTTGCGGTCGGCTCACAGGTCGACAGCCGCGTCATCCTCGACACCGGTGGTGCGGAAAAGCTTCTCGGTCGCGGCGACATGCTCTACCAGCCCGTCGATGCAGGCAAGCCGACCCGCATCCAGGGCGCGTTCGTCAGCGATCCCGAGGTCGACAGCGTGGTCAGCTTCTGGAAGTCGCAGGCTGGACCGCGCTACATGGAAGAGATCCTCGAAGAGGGCGCGGTGTCCGAATGGGAGGGAGGCGAGAGGAGGGAGGAGCGCAAGCTGGATCCCCTCTTCGCACGTGCCGCGCGGGCGGTGGCGGCCGAAGGCGCGGCGTCGGTCTCCCTCGTGCAGCGCAAGTTCAACGTCGGCTACTCCCGGGCGGGCCGGATCGTCGACCAGCTCGCCGAGCATCGCGTGATCGGCGGCTATCAGGGATCCAAGTCACGCGAGGTCTTGATGACGCTTCCCGACGTCGACGATCTGCTGGAGCGGCTGGGCATCGAATAGCGCCAAACTTCTGCCTAGGCGAGCGATGAACATCCCCAACAGCCTGACCGTGAGTCGCCTGCTGGCGATCCCGGTGCTGATGGCGCTGTTGCTGTTGCGCTTCCCCGGACACGACCAGGTCGCGGCGGCGTTGTTCGTCCTCTTCTCGCTAACCGACACCCTGGACGGCGAGCTCGCGCGCCGTCGCGGCACCGTGAGCGATTTCGGCAAGTTCCTCGACCCGCTGGCGGACAAGCTGTTCGTGCTGTCCGTCCTGATCGTGCTGGTCCAGGAGGGACTCGTTGCAGCGTGGGTCGTCGTTGTGATCTTCTCGCGCGAGCTGATCATCACGATCCTTCGCTCCGTCGCCGCGACTCAAGGTCACGTCATCGCGGCGGCGCCGCTGGGCAAGACCAAGACCATCACCCAGATGAGCGCGGTCGCGCTCCTCATCCTCCAGCGGCCTTATCCGGTATTGGTCCCGATCGCCGACATCGCGGTGGTGGTCGCGATCATCTTCACGCTGTGGAGCGGGCTCGACTACCTCTGGCGGTTCCGTCACCTGATCGCTCCGTACGACAATTCCCGAGTGCACACGGCACCAAGCGGAGGCGCGCCGGAAGTCTCGCGGGGCGCCGAGCTCGCGGATGCGCTGCGTGGCAGCAGCCTCACCGTTGCGGTGGCCGAGTCATCGACGGGCGGGATGGTTGGCTCGCTGATCACCCACCAGGCGGGAAGCTCGGCCTACTTCAGCGGTGGCGTGATCGCCTACTCTGACGAGGCCAAGCAGCGGGAGCTGGGTGTCCCGAGCGGGCTTCTGGAGACAGTCGGAGCCGTCAGCCGCGAGGTGGCGGAGGCCATGGCGGACGGAGTGCGCAAGCGCTTCGGCACGACCCTGGCGGTGGCGGTGACCGGGATCGCGGGGCCTGACGCCGACGGATCGGCCAAGCCAGTCGGGCTCACCTACATCGCGGTCGCCGGCGAGAGGCGCACGTCCTCGCGCGAGTTCAAGTTCACCGGCGACCGCGCCTCCAACCGGCGCCAGGCCGCCGACGAAGCGCTCCGCATGCTCATCGCCGAGGCTCGCAGCATCCGCCAGGCGGCCCCTTGACCTCCAAACGCATGTTCGCTAGACTTCCCGAACCGGCCTGTAAAGAACGTTGATCTTTATCCCTCGACGTAGAACACTCGCCGCAACGACCTAGGAGGGTTTGCAGACAAAGTGGACAAAGACAAGGACAAGGACAAGGACAGGGAGCGGGAGAAAGCCCTGGAGGAGAAGGGCAGAGCTCTCGATTCCGCGATGTCCCAGATCACCAAGAGCTACGGCAAAGGCGCAATCATGAAGCTCGGGGAGCACTTCGCTCAGCGCAGCGAGATCACAGCCATTTCCACCGGTGCGCTGCCGCTTGACCTGGCGCTCGGAGTGGGGGGCATACCGCGGGGCAGGGTGACGGAGATCTACGGTCCCGAGTCCGCCGGCAAGACGACCCTGGCCCTGCACGTAATCGCGGAAGCCCAGAAGGTGGGGGGCGTCGCCGCGTTCGTCGACGCCGAGCACGCGCTCGATCCGCTGTACGCCTCGCGGATCGGCGTCAAGATCGACGACCTGCTGATCAGCCAGCCCGATACGGGCGAGCAGGCGCTGGAAATCGTCGAGGTCCTTGTCCGGTCGAACGCGGTCGATGTGATCGTCATCGATTCCGTGGCCGCGCTCGTGCCGAAGGCCGAGATCGAAGGTGAGATGGGTGACTCGCACATGGGCCTTCAGGCGCGCCTGATGTCGCAAGCCCTGCGCAAGCTCACAGCGGCCATCTCCAAGTCCAACTGTGCCGTCATCTTCCTCAACCAGCTGCGAGAGAAGGTTGGAATCATGTTCGGCAACCCCGAGACCCAGCCCGGCGGCCGGGCGCTGAAGTTCTACTCGTCCGTTCGCCTGGACATCCGCAAGGTCGAGGTCATCAAGAACGGCCTCGATTCGGTCGGAAACAGAGTCAAGGTCAAGGTGGTCAAGAACAAGGTGGCGCCGCCGTTCCGGTCCGCCGAGTTCGACATTCTTTTCAACGAAGGCATCTCGCGAGAGGGGTCGTTGATCGACTCCGCGGTCGAGAGCGGGATCTTCGACAAGAGCGGCACCTGGATGTCCTATGGCGATCAGCGCCTCGGCCAGGGGCGAGACAACGTCCGCAACTATCTCCGGGAGAACCCGACCCTGTCTGCCGAGATCGAAGCAAGGGTGCGCGAGAAGGCCGCTGCCTCGGCGCCGCCTCTCAGAACGTCAGGTCCGGTTGGGACTCCTGCTGGTGCAACGGAGGAGCTCTAAGCCGGCCCCGACCGACTCCGCTGGCCGGGCGCCCGCAGGGCGCATTTCAGCTTTCGACGCAGGGCTGCGGATGATCGTCGGGCGCGATCACTCTGTGGCCGAGCTGCGTCGGAAGCTGGGCCGGCGGGGATATCCAGACGTGGAGATCGACGGCGCCCAGGAGCGGCTCATGGCGAACGGCTGGCTTGGCGATCGCAGGTTCGCCGAGCGTTACGCGCGCCGGCGCTCCCGCTCGCTGGGCCCGATGGCGATCTCCGCCGAGCTGGCCGCCCGAGGCGTCGACCGCGAGGTCGCGGACGCCGCCATCGAGCGATTGGGGCCCCATACCCAGTCCCTGGCCGCTCACAAGCTGGCCGACAAGCTGGCCGGCAACACTCGATACGCAAGCTACCGGGAGTTGCTGCATTCGGTGGGCGCCAAGCTGCTCCGCCGCGGCTTCTCGATGGAGGTCGTGCGCAAGGCATGCGACGGGCTCTGGTCGGGCATGGCCGAGGCTACAAGCCCAGGGGGCCCTCCGGCCGGCTGAGGCGGCATCTGCCCGGCCCCGGAGCCTAGAATCAGGTCACGCGGACCGTTTTAGGCCCGCAAGTCATAGAGCCAACCCGAGGCGGGACCCTCTTCTCGTCCTGCCATGGTCACGCACTTTGACAATCGAATTAACGAGGTGCTTGTCATGCCTGTCTACGTCTACGTATTGCTATTGGTGGTGGCAGCGGTGGGCCTCGCCGCCGGCGTGGGAGTCTCGTACGTGCTCCTGCGGCGCCGGCAGACCGACGGGACTCACGTCCTGGAGGTAAAGGCCCAGCAGACCCTTCTCGAGGCGGAGACGCAGGCCAAGGAAAAGCTGCTCGAAGCCAAAGAGGAAGCCGTCAAGATCCGCACCGCCGCCGAACAGGAAGCCCGCGAGTATCGGGCACAGTCACAGCAGATCGAAAAGCGTCTCCTTCAGAAAGAGGAAAACCTCGACCATAAGGGCGAAGACCTCAACCGCCGCGAGCGGGAGCTGGGCAACCAGCAGAAGGCGCTCGACGATATCAAGGCCAAGCTCGAAGAGAGCTACCGCGACCAGGAGAAGGAGCTCCAGCGCGTCGCCAACATGACGCGGCAGGAAGCCCAGGGCATCCTGATGGCCCAGGTGGAGCAGGACTTGCGCAACGAAGTGGCACGCAAGGTCCGCGAGTCGGAGCTGGCGGCCCGGGATGAAAGCGAGCGACGGGCTCGCGAGATCGTCACCGAGTCCATCCAGCGCATCGCCGCCGACCAGACCGCCGAGGTTTCGGTCTCGGTGCTGCCTCTACCGACCGACGAGCTGAAGGGCCGCATCATCGGCAAGGAGGGGCGC
>DASPYE010000074.1:0-3376 GCA_035636935.1 Candidatus Dormiibacterota bacterium
TCCGCACTTTTCCGCCATCTCGGGCGGAATTGCGCTCAGGCTGCGTGCGGCCAGATGTCGTGGACCTCGGCGATGATCGATGTGGCCTCCGTTCCAGCTTGGAGGTCGTAGATGTAATTCGTTTGGTTCCAGATCACTGGGAGGCTGGAGTCACAAAGATCTGCTTTCACGCACGCACGCTCACCCTGGTACCACAGGTACCTTGACGTCAGAAAGACGGGTTCGCGCCGGGATTTCTTGATCTCGCGAGTGGACTTCGTGGCGGTGTCGACAACGTACACGTGCGTCGATCCGGCGCGGTCGCTCGCGGCGTAGGCGATCTGGCCGCCGTCAGGCGAGGATTTCGGGAATAGCCAGCTGACTCCGGAGAGGAAAGCCGATGTCGCTCCGTCGCGCCAGACCTCGACGCCTCCCGCATCGACGAAGTAGAGTCCCCCATCCGACCACGCCGTCATGGAGTAGGACATGCCGTCGGGGTTGCTCTTCACCAGCTTGCCGTCGGAGGTCCACAGCCGAAAGTTCGGGCCGCCGAACGGCTGGGAAAGTGAAATGAACTTGCCGTCGGGCGAGTACATGAGCCGGAAGTCGGTGCGGTAAGCGCAGCTCGGGCTCTCGCATCCGCCGAGGATCGCCGGCATCGAGCTCATCAGGCGGTCTTTTCCGCCGACCACGAAGTGCAGCTCGCTCCCGTCATTTGTGGTGGTGAGGTACGCGGCCGTCTTTCCATCCGGGGCCCACGCGTAGAGAACGATCCCATGCACCGCCTTGACCACCAAGGTCGCGGGGGACCCGGACAGGGGAGCACGCATCAAGTTGCTCGGGCTCGTGGCGAAATCGCCGATGAATTGGGAATCCAGGTACGACACCTCGGTCGCGCTGATGAATTCCGCCTGCACCGCACCCGCCTGCAGCGTTCCAATAGTCCTGGGATGACTGATATCGCTCAGGTCGCGCACGACCACATAGGCGCTGTCGCGAAGCGTTACCAACGCCATTGTGGGAGCCGGACTTGCGGTCGGGCTGGCACTCGGCGTCCCATTCGCGGCTTGCTGCCCAGTCGTCGTGCCGCAGCCGGCGGCGAGCAAAGCGGTTACTGCCAGGGCTCGTAACAGGGCGGCAGTTTTCATGTCTTTCGCAGCGCTAACGGCCCCCTGTGCTGTTAGTTACGTCAGAGCAGCAGTCCTTCGGTGAGTTGGAAGCCGGCGAGAAGCACAGCGACCGCTACAGCGCTGCCGAGCGCTCCTGGCCAGCGCCTTCCCGCGGTTCGCGTCCGGGTCAACGCCACGAGCATCAGGATGCCGGCGATCACGATCGGCAGCCCGATCGAGAACGCGGCCAGCAGGCCCAGGACCAGGAGCCCGGCGGCAGCGGCAGCCCGCAACGGTGGCCGCCACGGGATGATCTCCGGCCGCGGAATCACTGCCGCCGCGATCACCAGCGCCATCACCAAGAGGTAGAGGTGATGAAGAAGGGCACCCAGGGGGTGGGGTTCGGCCTGTCCTGCGACGCGATGAGCCCGATATAGAGGACATCGACGGCGAGCACGACGGCAAAAGCCGCAATCGACGTCAGCACGATCGACAGTCGCTCCATCGAGGGCACTCTAGTCCGTCCTCCAACCGGCTCCACCTACTATTAGTTTCGAAGTGGCGGAGTTCAGCCCCGGGCTGGAAGGTGTGGTGGCCGCTGAAACCGCCGTCAGTGAAGTCGACGGCGCCAACGGCCGCCTCATCTATCGCGGCGGATACCTGATCGAGGACCTGGTGCCCGTCGCCAGCTACGAAGAGATCGCCCATCTGCTGTGGCACGGCGAGCTGCCGGATGAAAAGGAGCTCGACGCCCTGCGTCAGCAGATGGCGGCCGCCCGGACCCTCAACAGATCGGCGCGAGGTGCGCTGATGGCGATGGACGGTCAGATCGATCCGATGGACGTGCTGCGCACGGTGGTCTCGGCGCAGGGCGCAAGCAAGTCTCTGACCAAGCCGTCCCTCGCCGAGGCGATCGCGCTCACCGCGGTGTTCCCGACCATCGTGGGCGCCGCGTACCGCCGGCGGCAAGGCAAGGATCCGGTCGAGCCACGCGCGGACCTCGGCCACGCGGCGAACCTCCTCTGGATGATGGAAGGCAAGGAGCCAGACCTGCAAAAGGTTCACCTGGTCGACTCCTATCTGGTCCTGCTCGCGGACCACGGCCTCAACGCGTCGACTTTCGCCGCTCGCGTCGTCGCGTCGACCGGCAGCGACCTCACGTCCTGCGTGGTCGGTGCGATCGCGGCGCTCAAAGGTCCGGCCCATGGCGGCGCGACTTTCGCCGCACGCACGATGCTCGACAAGATCGGCTCCGCTGACAACGCGGAGAAGTGGCTGACCGAGGCGCACGGACGTCATGAGCGGTTCTCGGGTTTCGGCCATCGTGTCTATCGCACTTACGACCCGCGGGCCAAGATCCTCCGCGAGATGGCGAAGACCGCTTCGCCTGAGCTGCACCGGACCGCCGCACGCAGCGAGGAGGTCGCGCTGAAGATCCTCCACGACGCGCACCCCGAGCGGCCGAACGCGACCAACGTCGACTTCTGGGCCTCGGTAGTGCTGACCGGGGCAGGCATCCCGAAGGAGCTCTTCACCTGTCTATTCGCAACCTCGCGGGTCGCCGGCTGGACTGCGCACGTCCTGGAGTCGCTATCCGACCTCCGCATCATCCGCCCGGCGTCGCGCTGGACTGGACCGGCCCCGGGCAAGAAGCCCCTACAGCTCGCCAAACGGTGACCTCCACCTACGTGGCGGGCCTCGAGGGGATAACAGCGGCTCAAACCCGGATCTCGATGGTCGACGGTGCCAACGGACGGCTCGTCTACCAGGGCTACGTGATCGCCGACCTCGCCGAGCAGATGTCCTTCGAAGAGGTGGCCTTCCTGCTCTGGAAAGGCCAGCTGCCGGCCCGCGCCGAGCTCGACTCGCTGGCGCTCGAGCTTGCAGGTTCCCGGACGTTGACGCCGGCCGCGACGAAGGCGCTCGATGCGCTGCCGGGTGACACCGACCCGATGGATGTCTTGCGCAGCGTGGTCTCGGTGCAGGGAGTCGAGCACCGTCTGTCCAGACCAAGCGTGCCGCTCGCGATCCACGCCACGGGCTCCTTTCCCACGATCCTGGCCATGTTCCACCGCAGGCGGCAGGGCCTCGAGCCGGTGAAGCCGCGGTCAGATCTCGGCCACGCGGCGAACTACCTCTACATGCTCAACGGCAAAGAATCGAGCCCCGAGCTCGTCCGCGCCCTCAACACCTACCTGGTCCTGCTTGCCGACCACGGCATGAACGCCTCCACATTCACCGCGCGGGTTATCGCGTCAACCGAGTCGGACCTGACCTCCTGTCTTGTC
>DASPYE010000075.1:0-5877 GCA_035636935.1 Candidatus Dormiibacterota bacterium
TGCAGCATGTCCGGGCTGCCGCCGCCGGGAATCCTCCACTTCGCGATCACCGTCCTCGAGGCGAAGTCGATCACCGAGATCGACCCCTCGAGACGGTTCGAGACATATAGCGACTTGGTGTCGCGCGAGACCTGCAACCCGTGCGCGCCCTTTCCGGTCGGAATGAACTTGATCTCCTTCATCGCCACCGGGTCGACCACGGATACGCCCATGCGGCCCTGGTTGGTCACGTAGAAAACGGTTCCGTCGGGCGACAGCTTGACGTCGATGGGGAGGCCGCCGACTCGCACGAAGCCGGCGAGCTGCATCTTGTTCACGTCGATCTTCGCCACAACGCCCGAATATTCGGTCGAGATCATGAAATAGCTGCCGTCAGCGCTGAAATCCAGATGATCGGCGCCCGGCCAGGGGATGCCCACGACCTTGAGGAGCTTCCATCCGTGGCGCCAGTCGCGAAACTCCACGGTCTGCCGGCGTTCCACGACATCGATCGCCTTGGTGCCGTCAGGCGTGAAGTACAGGTTGTAGGGATACGGAATCGAGATCGTGCTCGCGGGCCGGCCTGTGTGGATGTTCAGGACCGTGAGGCTGCTCGAAGCCTCGTTGTCCACGTACAGCGCGCTCATGTCCCAGGCGGGCGCGATGTGATGTGGGATCTGGCCCACGCGAAAGTGGTCGATGACCTTGTAGGTCGTGGGGTCGATCACGTCGACCGTCCCGGCTCCGCTGTTCGGAACGTAGACCCGCTGCGGAATCTCGCATAGCGGGCAGGGGACCGTTCCCGACAGGTCGTTCGCGTAGACGTTGAATGCGGGCGCTGGCAGGCTGGTGGGCTGAACATCGGGCGGAGGCAACAGCCGCGCAGGCTCGGTATCCACCGGAGCCGTGCTCTCTGGAGTCACCGGTGGAGCGGTCCACACGACCGCGCCAACTACGACAGCGGGGCTGACGATTGCCACGATGAAAACGAAGGCGAAGAAGATCCGAACGGCTCGAGACCCCAGGACCCGGGCCAGCGTCGCTAGGCGGCCGTCACTCGTCGGGAAGATCTTCAAGCTTCGGCGTCAGCTCGCAAACCCATCGGCCGTCGTCGAGCCGGCGGATGAAGCGTGCGTAACCCTGGTTGCGAGCGACGTTCAGGAACTGCTCCTGGGTGATGAGGGTGCGAAGCCTCGCCAGGTCGGCATAGGTGTTGTCGCGCATGATCCCGCCGACGACGCCGGCGAGCTCGCGCCATTGGCCCTCGGAAAGGGGCTCGCCGTAGCCGGCGATCGTGACCAGGAGCGCGGCCGTGGCTCCCGTGATGGTGTCGGGCAGGATCTTTTCGCCCTTGGCGCGAACGATGATCTCGCGCCCGGTGCTGATGATGTCGGCGATCCGGTCCCGCCGCACACCGATGATGTCGCGACCGCTGCCTACAGTGGTGCCTTCGAGGTACCGAGGCCCTGCGTCCATTGCCAAGCCCACTATTCTAAGTAACGCTTCACTTGGACCTCGAACTTGCGCCCGAGCACGCGAGCTTTCGCGACTCCGTTCGAGAGCTCGCTCAAGGCGTCGTCCAACCCCTGGCCGCCGAGGTCGATCGCGACCACCGTTTCCCGGACGAGGCGATCAAGGCCGCCGCCGAATCAGGCCTCATGGGCGTCCTGATCCCCCGCGAATACGGCGGGGCGGGCATGGATGCGCTCGCGTTTGTGATCTGCATCGAGGAGCTGGCGCAGGCATGCGCGGCGACGGCCGTGATCGTGGACGTGCACACCAGTGTGGGCACCGAGCCGATCCTCCTCTTCGGCAACGAGGACCAGAAGCGCAGGTGGCTGCCGCAACTGGCTTCGGGCGAGCTGCTCGGGGCCTTCGCCCTTACCGAGCCGGCGTCAGGCTCCGACGCCGCGGCGCTGAAGATGACGGCACGCCGCAAGGCAAACGGATATGTCCTCAACGGGACGAAGGTGTTCATCACCAACATCGGCCGTGCTGGCCTTTATGTGGTCTTTGCCAGGACCGGGCAGGACGAGAAAGCTGCCGGGATCACCGCGTTCCTGGTGCCCGCCGACGCGGATGGGGTCCGCATCGGCCAGATGTTCGACAAGATGGGCCTCAACGGCTCTCCCACCGGCGAGCTCGTCCTCGAGAACGTGAACATTCCGGAATCCCACAGGCTCGGCCGCGAGGGCCAGGGCTTCTCGGTCGCGATGCGCGCGCTGGACTCCGGTCGCATCGGCATCTCGGGCCAGGCGCTCGGCATCGCGCAGGCCGCGATCGACGAGGCGCGCGCGCTCATGCGCGAGCGCGGCCACGAGCAGGGCGATGACTTCTCACTTGCAGACATGGCGACACGGGTCGAGTCCGCGCGCCTGCTTGCGTATCGGGCCGCGTGGCTGTGCAGCCGGGGCAAGCCGTTCACGCGCGAGGCGTCGATGTCAAAGCTCCACTGCACCGATACGGCGATGCAGGTCGCGCTCGACGCGCTGCAGATCGCGGGCGATGAAGGCGCGACCGTGGGCAGCCCTTTTGAGCGTCATGTTCGAGACGCCAAGGCCCTGCAGATCTACGAAGGCTCGAACCAGGTGCAGCGCATCGTCATCGCCCGCGCATTACTCAAGGCCGGATAATCAGCCCCAGAGATGGATTTCGAGTTCACGGCCGAGCAGGTCGCGATCCGCGACACGATCCGCGAGCTCGTTCAGGACCGCGTTGCTCCGCGAGCGGCCGAGATCGATCGGAGCGGAGAGTATCCGAAGGATATCGAGACGCTGTTCGCCGCCAACGGCATCCTCGGCATCCCATTTCCGGAGGAGTACGGCGGCATCTCCGGTTCGAGCGTCACGATCTGCATGGGCATCGAGGAAATCGCGAAAGCATGCGCTAGCTCGTCGCTGATACTCGCGGTGCAGGCCCTCGGCTCTTATCCGATCCTCGTGGCGGGATCTGAGGAGCAGAAGAAGAGGCTGTGCCCGCCCCTCGCGTCGGGCGAGAAGGTGGCCGCGTACGCGCTGTCCGAGCCCGGCAGCGGTTCTGACGCCGCGGCCATGAAGACCCGCGCGAAGAGGTACGGCGACGAGTACGTCCTCAACGGAACCAAGCAGTTCATCACGCATGGAAGCGTTGCCGGCACGCTCGTCGTCTTCGCCGAAACCGAACCCGGCCACGACCACCGCGGCATCTCGGCGTTTGTTCTCGAGCGCGAAGCGAGTCCGTGGACGGTAGCGAAGCTCGAACACAAGCTGGGCATACGCGGCTCGCCGACGGCGCAGATCGTCCTCGAAGACGTGAAGGTGCCCGCTGCCAACCGGCTTGGCGAAGAAGGCGCGGGCTTCAAGATCGCGCTCGCGGTGCTCGACCGCTCACGCCCCGGCATCGGCGCCCAGGCGCTGGGAATCGCCGAGGGCGCCTTCGATTACGCACTGAACTACGTGAAGGATCGCCGGCAGTTCGGGCAGGCCATCGCTGCCTTCCAGGGAATCCAGTTCATGCTCGCCGACATCGCGACCCAGATCGAGGCAGCGCGTCATCTTGTTTACCGCGCCGCGACGAAGGTCGACACGAGGGCGGCCGACCTCACCAAGGTGGCGGCGATGGCGAAGCTGTTCGCGTCAGACATGGCCATGCGCGTGACCACCGACTGCGTGCAGCTGCTCGGCGGATACGGGTACATCAGCGACTACCCGGTCGAGCGAATGATGCGAGACGCGAAGATTACGCAAATCTATGAAGGGACCAACCAGATCCAGCGTGTCGTGATCGCGCGAGCACTGCTCCGTTGAGTGCTGAGCCAGAGAGGCCTGTACCCCCGCCGCCGCCGCCTCCACCACCACCGCCGCCGCCTGCCATCTCTCCTTACTACAGGGCGGGATATCCACAACCACCGGCGCCGGCGACC
The DNA here is from genome assembly GCA_035636935.1 of Candidatus Dormiibacterota bacterium. Classification (GTDB taxonomy): domain Bacteria; phylum Chloroflexota; class Dormibacteria; order Dormibacterales; family Dormibacteraceae; genus 40CM-4-65-16. The sequence continues at coordinate 3,881 of DASPYE010000075.1, forward strand.
CGCAACGACGGCGCGGCAACGGTCTCGGTGATCCTGGGCGGGCTCGGCGTCGTGCTCGGTCTGGCGCTCGGTATCCCCGGGCTCGTGCTCGGTCCGGTCGCCTACTTCCTCGGCAAAGGCGCGATCGGCCGCATCGAAGCGTCGAAGGGAACGCTGGGCGGTCGCAGCGCGGCCACAGCCGGATGGGTGAGCGGAATCATCGCGACCGCGGTGGGCGCGATCGTGACGCTCACCTGGTTTGTCATCTGGCTGGTGGCGGTCTCGGGCCCGCCGCCCACCTAGGGAGCTTTGGACCGCGTCGGCGACGCGTTCGTGTGGCCGTTCCGGGACCCGGAATGGTTAAACAAGATCCTGATCATGGGGCTCATCCAGCTGATCCCTTTTGTGGGGGCGATCAACGGGCTCGGCTGGATGCTGGCGGCGCTCCACCGGCTTCGCGCGGGCGAGGAGCGGCTTCCGCCGGCCAACTTCGACCACCTCGGCCGAGGCTTCCGGCTTTTCGTCGTTTATCTCGTGTACTACGGAAGCGTCGCCCTCATCGGCACCGTGCTTTACGTCCCGGGGACGGTGATTCTGGCTCAGCAGGGCAAAGATTCGTCCAGCCCTCTACTGGTGGCGGTCGGCGTCGGACTGCTCCTGCTGGCATTCAGTGTCATCACGCTCGGCTCGCTGCTGATGACATTCCTCACTCCGTCGATCGTGCTCGCGTGCGACGGTGGCGGGATCCCCGGCGGACTGCGCTTTGGCGATGTTGTCCGCCGCGCGCGCTTTTCCCTCACCAACACCCTGATTGCCGGCCTTATGCTGATCGCCGCCGGCCTCGTCGGCCAGCTCGGGTCGGTCGCATGCTTCATCGGGGTCGTGTTCACGTCGGTCTACGCGCTCGCCATGCAGGCATGGATCGTCCGCAGCTTCGAGCTCGGTACCGCGCCGCCGGCAGATCGATAAGTGGAGAAGGAGACGGATGTCTGACTTGCCGCCGCCACCGCCGAGCGGGGGCAGCCAACCGCCGCCGCCGCCCCCTCCGCCTGGCGGAGGCTCGGCCCCGCCGCCACCTCCCCCGCCTGGCGGAGGCTCGGCCCCGCCGCCACCTCCCCCACCTGGCGGAGGGCTCAATCCACCCCCGCCGCCACCAGGTGGTGGCTACGTCCCGCCCCCGCCGCCCGGCGGTGGTTACACCCCGCCCCCGCCGCCCGGTGGATACGGTCCGCCGCCGCCGGGAGGAGGAGGCTATGTGCCGCCGCCGCCATCCGGTTACGTGCCGGGCGGGTACGCCGGCTATGCGGCCCAGCGGACTGACGGGCTCGCCATCGCCTCGCTGGTCATCGGGATCATCTCGATCGTCTGCTCGTTCCTGTGCCTGGGCGTGATCCTCGGCCCGACCGCCGCGATCATGGGGTTCATAGCGCGGCAGCGAATCGCGACGAGTGGTGGCGCGATGGGCGGAGGTGCGCTCGCGATGGTCGGGCTCGTCCTCGGCATCGTCGGGTTCCTGGCCAGCGTGGGCGCTTTCTTCGCCTACACCTTCTCCGGGGTATTCAACAACTCGACGCCGTAACCTTCGATCCGCTCGCGTCGTTGTTAGAATCCCGGTGCTCATGTTCCGGGCCAGGCCAAGAAGGGCCAGGCGATCCCGCTATCGCGTCTCCCACCGCCTGACCAGGTCGGTCCCTGCGGCGATTGTCGCCGTCCTGCTTCTCGGCATCGTCGTCGCCGCCACGCTGACGTACAAACGCTTCGACGATTTCATGACAGCCACTACCGGCCACCACATCAACGCCATCGGCGAGATCGCCCAGGTCGTCGAACCGTCACCGGGGACGATCGCCTACAAGCTCAAGCACGGGCAGCGCGTCAACGTGCTCCTGCTCGGGCGAGGCGGATATGAAAACGATGCGCCGTACCTCACGGACTCGATCATGGCCGTGAGCATCGACCCGGTGACCAACCGCGTGATGATGCTGTCGATCCCTCGGGACCTTGTCGTGCACATGAAC
>DASPYE010000076.1:0-13140 GCA_035636935.1 Candidatus Dormiibacterota bacterium
GCGACCCGAACGGCATCTTTTCCAGCCGGATTCCCTCGCCGAAGTGAAAGAGCACCGGCGGCGTGTTGCGGTCGACTTCGATGACTGCGCCAGGACGGGGCATCTAGGCCCTCAATCGTCGCAGATCAAACGCGACCTTCATGGCCCCCAGGCGCCCCGCGCTCATCGCGTACGCAATCGCGTCACGGTATTCGCCGAGGCCGAAGAGGGGGCCCGTGAGCTTGTCGAGGTTCAACTCCGGCGCCGCCTCGAGCGCCAGCTCGAATGTCCTGCGGCCGTTGCATTTCGGCTCGCTTCCGTACGCGTAGGCGCCCATCACCGTCAGCTCGCGCTGCCAGATCGGCGCCCAGTCCACCTTCTCCTCGCCCGGCATCCCCACCGCGACCACGGTGCCGCCTTCGCGCGTGAAGCGCACCGCGTCGTTGAGGCTGTCCGCGCGCCCGACGCATTCGAAAGTGACGTCGGCACCGCCGAGTAGCAGCGACTTGCTCATCGAATCGAGCCGTCGTGCGCCCGTGGCAAAGCGGATGCGCTGGAAGACGTCGGCCGGCGCGACGACCTGGTCCGCGCCGAGCTTGCTTGCGAGGTCCCGCTGCGTCGGGTGCTTGGCGATCGCGATCAGGCGCCTGGGCGGCGTGAACGCCTTCACCGCCGCGATGGTCAGCAACCCGATGGTCCCGGCGCCCGAAACGACCACGATGTCGTCCTTCGTGGCGCCGCCGCGCAGCGCAGCGTGGATGCAACAAGCAAGCGGCTCGATGAGGACGGCCGCCTCGTCGGACAGCCTGTCTGTCACCGGATGGACCTGACTTGGATGGGCAACCAGCACCTCCCCCCAACCTCCGCCGGTGTCGGCGCAGTAGCCGGTCTGCAGTCCCACGTCGATCGGCCCTTCGGTCACGTTGTAGCAAAGCCCCGGCCGGCCTTCAGCGCAACGGGGACATGGCGGGTCGATGCCGCGCACGACGCATCCAAGCGCGGGCTCGACCACGACGCGCCCGCCGTCGTCGACCACGCCGACCACCTCGTGTCCCGGCACAAACGGATAGCTGGTCAGGGGGTCCAGGTAGAGCGAGATGTGGCCGCTGATCGCGGCGAGGTCCGAACCGCAGATCCCGGCGAGGTTCGGCATGACGCGGACCCAATCGCTCGCTGGAAGCGTGGGCTCGGGCACGTCCCCGAGCTTCAACATCGACAGCGCGCTGGTCGCGACGTCGGGCCGGCCGCCGGCGGCCTTGACGACCGCGAAGGCGGGGATCGATCTCACATAGGTGATTGCCAGCACGTCACCCCCCACCCGGCGGCTTCGCCGCCGACCTCCCCAGCGAGTGGGGAGGTGAGCTTCCGCTCATCTTCTTACCGCCTCTCGGTACTCGGGGGAGCGCGGGTCGGGCATTGGCAGCCGCCAGTTGCCGGGCGCCATCCGCCACCGCTCGACCCGCCAACCGCGCTGGCCGGCGACCTGGGACAGGCGCGCGTCGGGGTTCACGGCGACCGGCGTGCCGACCAGCTCGAGCATGGGCAGATCGGAAAGCGAGTCGGCGTACGCAAAGCTCTCCGCAAGCACGACACCGTTTCGCCCCGCGTACTCGTCGAGCAGCGCGGAGCGAGCCTCACCTGCCGGCGGCGGCGACTGGAGATCGCCGGTCAGGCGCCCATCTTCAATCAGGAGGTGAGCGCAATCGACCTCGACATCGAGCAGCTCCGCGAGCGGTTCGACCACGACGTCCAGCGCGCCCGTCAACAGCAGCACGCGATGACCCGCGCGTTTGTGCTCGCGTATGCGGCGCATCCCGGCCGGGTAGATGCGGCGCAGCGTCACCGCGTCGAGCGCCTCCCTGCCCAGCCGCTTCATCACCTGGGGATCGAGGCCGTCGTACTCGCGATAGAAGCTGCGCTGAAACTCCGCGCGCGACCGTCGCTCGAGGTAGAGCCATCGTGGTCCCTTGCGGAGCATGTCCGCCATGAACGCCGGCCACTCCTCGAGCGGCTGGGCGCGCAAGCGCATCCACAAGAAATACTCGACAACGTTGGTCTCCACGAGCGTGCCGTCGACGTCGAACACCGCCAGCACGTCACCGCGTCCGGCGCGGCGCTCGATCGCCGACCGCACCGAGCTGGGCTCCGCCTTGGGGGCCGTGCTGCCATTGGGCTGCTTGCCTCTGCGCGCGGCCGTCTCCGCCCGCGACATGCGCACGACGGTCGGAAAATGGACGTCCTGGAAGTAGTGCGTCCAGTCGTACAGCGCGGGATCGAATGGAAATTTCTTGCGCTCGGCCGCCGGCGTCTTCTCCCACAAGGCCGTGACGCCGCGCGTGTCGAAGATGCAGTCGACCTCGGTGTACACGCCGTACAGCTGGATGAGGTTCACGCCGCGCTCGAGACGCTCGCGTTCTGCGTTGAGGTCGCCCGAGACCTGGGCGATGCTCGCGCCGAGAGGCAGTCGCTCGACAAACCACTGCGCCGCCTCGACCACCCGCAGCGCCGTGCGCGCTCGCGTCGCCATCTCCTGGCGAGTTGGATACGTCCACGAAGGCGTACCGATCGCCTGCCCATAGCGATCGCGCAGAGGATGCTCGGTGAAGTAGGTACGGGCCTCGTCGACGATGCGCCGGAAGCGGAGCGGATTCCGACTGCCCGAGGCCGCGTGATACACGCGCGGCTTGGCGTCCGGCGGCGGATTCGCGGCCACCGCAAGCACAGTGTTGACGACGAAGTCGGCCGGGATGACGTCGAGCAGCGAGTCCGGAAGGCCGGAGAAATCACGAAGGATGTTGCGGCCGAACGCGAGGATCAGCGGCTCCGCCATCCGGAATCCCTCGAGCCAGCCCGCAAACGGCTCGGCTAGCGCGCTCTCGATGATCGACGGCCGCACGATCGAGAGTGGAATGTCACCGTGCAGCTCGACGACCGCATGCTCGGCCATCGCCTTCGTGAACGAGTAGATGTCGGAAAATCCCATCGAGTTCGCGTGGACCCGGCCGCGCTCGACGAGGCGATCCTTCACCCAACGATCGCGAAGCCGCTCCGTGGCGCGGGCGACCGCGGGCGTGCCCGCCGGGCCCATTCGCGACGTCGCCTCGCGGCGAAGTCGGTTCAGGACTTCGGGCCGGCGCGATTCCTCCTCGACCGGCCCGCGCAGGCTCGACAGGACCTGAGCTTCGTGTCGCCAATTGAGACCGGGATCGAGCGGCGACTCTTCGCGGACGACGCCGCGCAGCATCCCACCCACAAACGCGGTTGAGATGTGCACGAGGTGAGGGCGGGCGCCGCTTGCCTTCAGCGCTTCGACGAGGCGCGCCGCACCAAGCAGGTTGGTCTGCGCCGAAAGATCAGCAGGATTGTCGAACTCGACGGCAGCCGCGGAATGGATGACGATGTCGCACGCGCGAAGCTGCTCGCGAGCCTCGTCGGTGAGACCCAGGCCGTCGCGGCCGAGGTCGATCTCGATCACGTCAAGCTTCTGCGCCGCGAGCTTGGCGAACGCGTCTTCGCCCAGCTCCTCCTTCAGTCGCTTGAACGCGGGGCTCGAGAGTACCTCGCGTTCGAGGCGCTCCAATGCAGGTCGCCGCGCGCTCGAGCGAATCGCAAGGTGAATGCGGGCGATCTCAGGGACCGACCGCAGGCACTTCTCGACGATCGACTTACCGAGGAAGCCGGTGCTGCCGGTGACAAGGATGGTCTTGCCCTTGAGCGCCTCGGCGATCACCGAGTGGAGTCTAGCCGGAGCTTTTAGTTGGCTTCCCCGTGGACCAGATGCGGCACCACGATCACGTCAGAGCCGCCGCCGTCCGTCCAGCCGAGGCTGGAAGTCGCGCTGGCCCAGAACCAATAGGTCTGACCAACCTTGCCGTGGAACGTCGCGGAGCTGTTGCCCTGGCTGCTGCGCCAGCTGTGGCGGACGCCGTCCTGGGTGACGAGGTAGATGGTGAAGCGGGCGCTGGCGGGGCTCTTCCAGACGACGTGAATCGTCGAGGGATTGTCCGGCGTGGAGGTGGCGGTCAGCGTGACGGTCGGCATGGAGATCGATGCGAACCGCGGCGAGCCACCGATCCACAGGTCGCCCAGGTCCCGGCTGTACGGATCGGCGCCACCGCCCGACCAGCCGTAAGGATCGACCGGCCCACCGCCGTTCAAGCGGTACACACCGAAATGCAGGTGCGGGCCGGTCGCGGTCCCGGTGCTGCCGGAGATCCCGATGACCTGGCCCCGCGAGACGTACTGGCCCTTGGCGACCCCGATGCGCGAAAGGTGCCCGTAAAAGGTCATGAGACCATTGCCGTGGTCGATCTCCACCGTCTGCCCGCTCAAACAGGTGTGGCAGCCGGGCACGAGCCAGTTCGCCAGGATGACCCGACCCGGCGCCGCGGCGGCGACCTGCTCGTAGTACAGGCCATAGTCGTAGCCGTCGTGGCCGGAGTAGTAGAGATAGTCCTGCAGGCCGGGAGTCTGCGCGTATCCGGCGCCAAATCCGGGATCGGGCCCACCGACCCTGGCCGAGGCGACGACGCCGTCATAGCGGCAGATCCGTCCACTGACGTTGTAGTTGGGCCCGCAGTGGTCGAAGATCGAGGTGATGTAGTGGGCACCCCTGAACGGAAGCGTCATGAATGCGCCTGGAGAAGGCGCCTCGTGGATGTTGGCGGCCCCGTCCTCGAGTGGGCCGTAGCTGATCTGGTTCGGGTACGACCAACGCTGGTACTTGCCAGGTGCGTGTCCGGGAGGCAGCGCCGAGTGTGCCTGCGCGGGCAGCGCAAAAAAGGCCCCCTGCGCGAACAGCGCAAAGGAAAGCAAAGATGCCAGGGAGACGAGAAAAGCAAAAACCCGCATAGCCATGAGAACGGAGATCACTACCGTAGGGTTGCGCCCCAACGACCTGCCCTAGTTTTGGTTAAGTTTCGCAAATGACCCCTTCCCGAGCAACCGAGATCGCCGTTTTGAGCCAGGGGCGGGCCGCCGTGTTCGAAGAGCCGATCGGCCCGGCTGGAGTGCGAGTTCGGGAGCGGCCCAGAACCGAACCGGCGCCAGGTGCGGTGGCGATCGCCATGCGTGCCGCCTCGATCAACCACCTCGACCTTTTCATGGCGCACGGCGCGCAGCGTGTGACCCCTCCCCAGGTGATCGCCGCCGACGGTGCGGGCGTCATCCAGGCGTCGAATGACCCGTCGTGGCGGCCTGGGGACGAAGTGATCGTCTACCCCGTGGTGTGCGACTGGGATTGCCAGTGGTGCCGCTCGGGTCAGAACGTCAGGTGCGCACGGTTTGGCGTCATCGGCGAGCACTCCGACGGCACGGCCTGCGAGCTGTTCCACGTCGACGCGCGCAACGTCTTTCGCAAGCCGAAGGGACTCTCGTGGGAGGAGGCCGCCGCGTTTCCGCTGACCTTCCTGACCGCGTGGCGAATGCTGACCACGCGGGCCCGCCTCCAGCGTGGAGAGAAGGTTCTCGTGGTCGGCGCAGGCGCCGGCGTCGCCGTGGCAGCGATCCGGATCGCCAAGCACCTGGGCGCGCGCGTCTTTGCGACGAGCCGTTCCGAAGCCAAGCGGAAGCGAGCGCTGGAGATCGGCGCCGAGGCAGTGTTCGACTCGAGCGACTTCAGCAAGGCGGTGCGCGAGGCGACCGACGGTGGCGTGGACATTGTTTTCGAGCACGTGGGCCCAGCGACGCTTGGCGAGTCGATGCGCTCCGTCGTCCTGGGAGGCAGGGTGGTGCTCTGCGGATCGACATCAGGCGTGAAGGCGGAGATCACGATGCCACGTCTTTTCTGGGGCCAGATGGACCTGCTGGGCTCGACGATGGGAAACGTGGGCGAGTTCCAGGCCGTGCTCGATGCGATCGACGCCGGCCTGCGTCCGGTGGTCGACAAGGTCTACCCGTTGTCGGATGTGCAGGCCGCACTCGTGCGACTCGACGCGGCGGAGCAGTTCGGAAAAGTCGTTTTGTCGATGACCTAAGGGAGAAGGACGATGCGCGGCTTCAAGGCGTTTCTGCTCCGCGGCAATGTGGTCGATCTCGCGATCGCCGTCGTGATCGGCGTCGCTTTCAGCGCCGTCGTGACCGCCTTCGTGAAAGACCTGGTGACGCCGCTGATCGCGGCGATAGGCGGCAAGCCTGACCTGGCCAGCCTCTACTTCACGATCAACAACGCGAAGTTCCTCTACGGCGACTTTATCGACGCCATCCTGTCGTTCCTGATCATCGCCGCGGTGATCTACTTTTTTGTCGTCGCCCCGTATGCGGCGCTGCTCGCCCGCTCGCGCCAAGAAGCGCCCGCAGATCCGACGACGAAGAAATGCACCGAGTGCTTGAGCGAGATCCCTAAAGACGCCCGGCGATGCGCGTTCTGCACGTCGCCGCAGCCGGTTTAGGCCTGCTTGGCGAAGCGCCTCCGTACGAAGGTCGCGATGGTGCGCGGCCCGATCACAAATGTCGCCAGGCCGAGGACCACCGCCACGAAAGCCAGCAAGCCGACCAGGTAGCTACCGCTCAGGACCCCGAGAAAGATCGATCCGGCCGCGCCCGGCACCCACAGCACGCCGGCGATCCGGCCTTTGAGGAATCGCGTGTCCGCTTTCGCGTCCGGGCCGTTGCCACCCCGTGCGATGGCGAGGTCCTGGGCCAGGTCCCACAGCGGAAATGACATCCGAATTTCTCCGCGTTCACCCTACACCGTTGCAGCCGGAACGGCCCACAATTTCGAGGCGGTCTCGTGGCTCAGCGTCACCTCGCCGTTCGTCACCCGCAGGCGCACCGTCCTCCCCACCTGATCGACCTCGACGAGCTGGACTTCCCGCCCGGGGGTGAGGTGGCGGTCGTCGAGATAGGCGAGCAGCAGCGGCGCCTCTCGCTCGGCCACCTCGGACACCCGCGTGATCGAGGCACGGTCGCCGGCGGCAAGCGAGGAGACCCGCACCTCCTCGGCCGACGCCTCCGAGTAGCCGGGGATCGGGTTGCCGTGTGGGCAGGTGGCCGGCCGGCCGAGCACCTCGTACAGCCGGCGCTCGACCACGTCGGACACCGCGTGCTCCAGCCGGGCCGCCTCGGCGTCGGCGGTCACCCAGTCGAGGCCAAGGGCATCCGTCAGCCAGCGCTCCATGATCCGGTGCCGGCGCACGATCGACTCGGCGGCGGTCATGCCCGCCGCGGTCAGCTCGATCTCCTTGCGCACGTTCATCCGCACCAGGCCGTCCCGGGTCATCCGCCGGAGGCCGACCGCCACGGTCGGGCGGCTGACACCAAGCCAGTCGGCGAGCCGGGCGCTGCGCAGCGGCTCGTTCTCGGACCACATGTAGTAAATGGCCTCCAGGTAGCGGGAGACCACCTCAGAAGGCTCGTGACCTGCGTTGTTAGACTGGACTAACTGCATGTTTTATGCGTACTAACCTCTTACCACAACTATGAGCCAATGGACCGCCGTGGCTTTGGGTGCGGTGGCAGGCGCCACCATCTTCCTCGGCCTTCCCGTCGCGCGCATGCGCGGCCTGCCGAAGCCCGTGCAGGGATTCCTGAACGCGTTCGCGACCGGCATCCTCGTGTTTCTTCTGTGGGACATCCTTACTCATGCCGCGGGCCCGGTCGAGGTCGCGGTCGGGCAGGGTCACGCGGGACCGTTTGCGGCCATTGCGGCGATCTTCGCGGCCGGAATCGCCGTCGGACTGCTGGGGCTTGTCTACTTCAACCGCACCGTCTTCAGCCACCTGCGCCACGATCATCCCAACCCGAGCGCGCGGTCACTTTCGCTGGCGATCGCCACCGGCTTGGGCCTCCACAACCTGTCGGAGGGGCTGGCGATCGGCGAATCGGCGCATGTAGGGGCAATCGCGTTCACGGGCGTGCTGGCGGTCGGTTTTGCGCTGCACAACATCACCGAGGGCTTCGGCATCGCGGCCCCGATGACGACCGACACGAACAAGGCCTCGTGGGGTTTTCTGGGCCTGGCGGGATTGATCGGCGGAGGCCCTACATTCCTGGGCACATGGATCGGCTACCTGGCCAACTCGAGCTACTTCTCGATCGCGTTCCTGGCGGTCGCCGCAGGCGCGCTGCTCTACGTGCTGAACGAGCTGTTCAGTCTTGGCCGCCGGATCAGCACCCCAACCAACTTCGCGTGGGGGTTGCTGGCGGGATTCTTGACGGCTTTCGCCACCGACCTCTTTCTGACCGTCGCCAGCGGGACCTAGGAAGCGACGACGTCCAGCTGGTCGCCCTCAGGATCGAAGTCGTGCCAGTCGGGATAGCGCCACCTGAAAAGGCGCTCCTGGACCTCGAACATGCTGTCCAGCGTGTCCTGGACCTGGCCGCTGTCCCGCAGCGGCTCGGCGACGCGGATCGGCATCGTCCCGACCACCTCGCGGATCTCGACCCGGACCCGCTTCGGCACTGTGCGGACGCCGTCCCGATTCATCTCCTCGAGACGCCAGAGGACCCGGTCGGTGGCCCGCAGCATCCGCTGAAAGGCGTACCGGCGGCGGTTCTCCCGCCGGAGCACCTTCTGCTGCTGCTCGATGTGGCTGTTGGTGTGGTCAATCATGGCCAGCTACCTTTCCTAGCTTACCGGCTCCCATGAGGCAGATTGGGGACCCATTTCTCGGCCGCCTCGCGCACCTTTGCAAGCCGGTCGACGGCTGGGGCGAGTTCAGAAAGGGGGCGAGGCCGGCCGCGGTCGTCTTCATCCTCTACAGCCAGGCCGGCAACTGGATGGTCCCTTTCGTCCGGCGCCGGGGCGACCTCAGGGACCACCCCGGACAGGTCGCCCTGCCCGGCGGAGGCGTCGATCCAGGGGAGTCGGCGTGGCAGGCCGCGGAGCGCGAGGTCTTTGAGGAGATCGGCGTTCCGGTGGGCCGCCTGGTCCCGCTGGGCGCGGGCGACACGATCTACGCGGCCGTCACAAACTTTTCGGTGGTTCCCTTCGTCGCCTATCTGCCCGACCCGGTCGAGTCGTTCGTGCACGACCCAAGCGAGCTCGATGGCATTCTGGCGATCACGCTGGACCGCCTCCTCGATGACAGCGCGTGGCTGGTGTCGGACGATCCGTGGCGCTTCCGGTATCTCGCCCATGAGGAGAGCCGGGTCTGGGGCCTGACCGAGCGCATCGTGTATGGGCTTGCTCCGAAGCTCAGGCAAGCGCTCGCCTCAGATCAAACGCCGGATCAGCCAGCTGCTGCCGAGTGATCTCCTTGCGCGCCTCCATGAGACGCCGCGCACGTGCCACGGTGTGGTGGTCGTTGACCCCCGCCGCTGCGATCATCCGACCCGCGCTGAGATAGAACGCCGTGAACGGGGCCTTGCCGAGGTCGCCGCGGACGACGATCTCGTCCCAGGGGAGTCCGGCTCCGGCGTACTGAAGGTTCAAGTCGTACTGGTCTGACCAGAACCACGGAACCTCTGCGAACGGCTTACCCTGACCGGCCATCGCGCGACCGACGGCGAACCCCTGCCGCTGCGACGTCTGGAAATGCTCGACGCGAATGCGCGTCTCGAACAGCGGATGGAAGAACCGAGTCACATCTCCGGCCGCGAAGACGCCGGGCTCCGAGGTCAGGCCCTGGTCGTCGACCACGATGCCGCGATCGATCTCGAGCCCCGACTGCTCTGCGAGCTCGATGCGTGGCATCGACCCCACGGCGACGAGGTCGGCGCCCGGCGGTGCTTGACTGTCCAGCCGCAAGTCGACGCCATGGCCTCGGTGAACATCCGCGAGGTAGCCGCCGACGTCGGCTCCCACCACCCGGATCAACGGCTGGGCAAGCGCCTCGAAGAGCCGGACCTCGCACCCTCTCTGCCGCGCCACGGCGGCGACCTCGCAGCCGATGAATCCCGCACCGACGATGTCGAGAGCTAGACCGCGTTCAATCCTGCTGCGCAGGGTATCGGCCGCCGGCAGCTCGCGCAGGTAGACGGCCCCCTCGAGACCGGGGAGGCGCCTCGCGTCCGAGCCCGTGGCGATGCACAGAATGTCCCAACCGATCGTCTTGCCGCTTTCCAGCAACACCCTCCTCTCGCGTATGCCGAGGTCGAGCACCCGGGCGCCAAGCTCGAGCTCGATCTCCAGCTCGCGGTACTGCTCGGCGGGGCGAAGCGCGAGGCGAGCCGGCGGCACCGTCCCCGCGAGGAAGCCTTTCGAAAGATGCGGGCGCTCGTACGGCAGATGCTGCTCGCCACCGATCAGCACGACGTGACCCTGAAAGCCGCCGTCGCGAAGACCGGCCGCGACCGCGTCGCCGGCCGGGCCGGCGCCGACGACTACTGCTTGCGTTCTAGCCGGCGAAGCTTGCGCAGCGACCAGGCGAGGTAGCCGGCCAGGACCACGATCGCGAACCCGTACGCGATCGCGAGGTAGATAACTGGGTTCACATCCGTGTCGTAAGTCATCTGGCGGGTTCGGCCTCGCGCTTCGCCGCGATGACCTTCGCGGGCTCGGAGACATTCAGGTGCGCGTCGAGCACGGTCTCGATCCGATAGCGGATCGCGATCATGACCCCGGCAAGAACGAGCGTGCAGGCGAGCGTGAACAGAAATGTCGCGAGCATCTGCGGCGGCAGCGCGTCGTTGACGATGATCGGGCCTGGATGCTGCGTCCGCCACCACGTGACGCTGAAGTGCACCACCGGGACATCGACGAAGCCGAAGATGCCGACGACGGCCGCGAGTCGGGCCGATTGACGTCCTGGGTCAGCCAACCGGCGGACGAGGAGGTAGCCCGCGTAGATCATCCACAACACCAACGTCGACGTGAGGCGGGCGTCCCATGTCCAGAAAGTGCCCCAGATCGGCTTCGCCCACAGCATGCCCATCACCAGCGTGACCGTCGTGAACACGAGGCCGACGAGAGCGCCCGCACGGGCAAAACGATCCGCGACCGGGCTCTCCGTGCGCAGGTAGATGATCCCGCCGACCAGCACCACCGCGAAACATCCATAGGCGGCGATGGCCGAGCTCACGTGCAGGTAGAAGATCCGCTGCACCGGGCCCTGGAGGTAGTCGGCCGGGGCGAAAAAGAAGATCGCCGCACCGGCTAAGAGCATCAGGGCGACCGCGGCCCCGGCCGCCTTCTCGTATTTATTCATCGAGCACAAAGCGAGCGGCCAGCGAGGTAAGCACGACAAAAAGTATGTCGAAGTCGATCAGCAGGCCGATGGCTTCCGAGTAGCTGCCAGGCAGACCCATCGCCGATTGCACCGCCTGTCCGCCCGCGATGATGAACGGGATCCACAGCGGCAGTGTGAGCAGCGGCAGCAGCAGCTCGCGAGCCCTCACCCGCGCCACCAGGGCGGCGAAGAGGCAGCCGAGGGCCGCCATGCCGACGGTTGCAAGCAGGACAGCAACGACCATGTCCGCGCCCAGCGGCGTGCCGAAGAAAAGCGAGAGCGCCGGCAGCATCACCACCTCGCACACGATGAGCAGCAGAGAGGCCGCCATCGCCTTGCCCGCGAAGATCGCGACCGGGGACGCGGGGGTCAGGAGCATCGCCTCGAGCGAGGCCTGGTCGCGCTCCGCGGCAAAGGTGCGGCCGAAGGCCACCAGGCCCGCGAAGACCAGCGCAAGCCACAGGATCCCCGGCGCGATCGACGGAGCGTTGCGGGCGTCGATCTGGAACCCGAAGTTGGCGATGAGAAGGGCGAGGACGATGAACTGCGCAAGCGCCGGCACCATCTCGCGCGTGCGCCATTCAGACCGCAGGTCCTTGCGCGCGACGGCGACCGCGACGTTGAACGGGTTCACTTCACGACGTGGAGCCGGGTGGCCGTGCCAACCGATCGGCCGTGGCGCAGCTCCAACGTCCGCGGGCACAACCGGTTGGCGAGCGCGCGATCGTGAGTGGCGAGGACCACTGTCCGCCCGTCCATCACGCGGGTCAGCAGCTCTGCCGCGTCGCTGCCAAGGCTGGCGTCGGGCTCATCGAGGACGAGGAGGCGAGGGTCGTGCAGGATGGCGCGGCCGATGGCCAGCCGCTGCTGCATGCCACGGGACAGCTGAGCGACGCGGCGCTGAGCCGTCGCCGCAAGGCCGACCGCCTCGAGGACCTCGTCGATCCGCGATCGCGGCGTGCCCTGCAGCTCGCAGAAGAACTCGAGGTTTTCGGCGGCCGACAGCGCCGGGTAGAGGCCGAGCGCGTGGCCGCTGTAGCCGAGGTAGTGACGCAGGCGCCGGCGCTCTCGGTGCGCATCGAGTCCGGCGATCTCGAGACGGCCTGCCGTGGGCCGCATCGCGGTCGCGAGGATGCGCAGGAGGGTGGTCTTGCCCGCGCCGTTCTCGCCGAGCACCGCCACGTGCTCGCCGGTGTCGACCACCAGATCCACGCTGTCGAGAGCGTGCTCGTGTCCGAACCAGTGCGTCAGGCCGTTGGCGACGATCACGCTCATTCAGATGCCCCCATCCGGCCGGGCCGCTGCGCGGCCGGGCCACCTTCCCCGGCAAGCGGGGAAGGGAAGTCCGGTGGCGTCCGGAGGAGCGGCCAGAGCACGAACGGCCCCGCCAGGAAGAGGAGCAGCGTCGCGATGATGATCGCCATGGCTACGCGGGGAGCGTAATCGGGATCCGGCGCCTTGCCAACTCCGCAGCGAGGCTCCCCTCCCCGGCATTGCCCAGCACGACACCGAGGATGATCACTGCGCCCCCGGCCCAGATCCACGTCACCAGAGGGTTGACGAACACCCGAAACGAAGCCGAGCCGTCCTCATTGATGGCCGCCAGGACTACGTAGACGTCGGCGAACGGCGTCGTGGTGATGGCGACGTGGGTAAGCGCCTGGCCGCCCAGGCCGGCGTAGGTGGCGCGGGACGGCTCCAGCGTCTGCGCGCCGAAACGCATGGCGGTGATGAATTCAGTGTGGTCGACAAGCTGCCTTTGCTCGGAACCTGTGTACGTGAGCGTGTAGCCGGCGACCGTTACCGCCTGGCCGGAGGCAAGTGTCACGTCCTTCTCCTGCTGGCCGAGCTGCGACGCAGCGATTCCGACCGCGGCCACGAGGAGCCCAAGGTGCGCCAGGTAGGCGCCGTAACGACGCCGCTTGCGGACCAGGATCTCGGGCCTCTTGAGAAGCGCCCTGCCGTACTCGGACAACACTGTCGTCGCCGCGCCTGCCGCAAGCGGGACTGCGATCAGCGCCGGCAGCGAGCGCACACCGGCGGCAAGCATTCC
>DASPYE010000077.1:0-4785 GCA_035636935.1 Candidatus Dormiibacterota bacterium
AAACCACGGGTGATCCTCGAGCTCGATGATCTCCACGAGCCGGCCGTTCGGTGACACGCCGCTGAAGATCATCCCGCCCTCGTTCATGACCTCGCGGTACTCGTTATTGAACTCGAAGCGGTGGCGGTGGCGCTCGTACACAACCTCTTCCCCGTACGCCCTATGCGCACGCGAACCCGGCAGGAGCTTGCATGGATAAAGACCGAGTCGCATGGATCCGCCCATCTGGTCGACGTTGCGCTGCTCCGGCATCAGGTCGATCACCGGGGTCGATGTGAACGCGGCGAACTCTGTCGAGTTGGCATCCGGGGCGTCGAGCTTTTCCCGCGCGAAGTCGATCACGGCGCACTGCATGCCGAGGCAGAGTCCCAGGTACGGGATCCGGTTGTGGCGCGCGTAGCGCGACGCCTGCACCTTGCCTTCGATGCCGCGGTATCCGAATCCTCCGGGCACAACGATCCCGGCGACTCCCATCAACGGCGACGTGTCGCCGGCGTCGATCTTCTCGGACGACACCCAGCGGATGTCGATGTTGAGGTCGTGGAAGATGCCCGCGTGCTTCAGCGACTCGATGACGCTGAGGTACGCGTCGGGCAGCGCGATGTACTTGCCGACGACAGCTATCGGCACCGTCGCGCGCGGGTGCTTGATCCGATTGACGAGCTCGGTCCACTCCGCGTGGTCCGGAACATGTGTTGCCTCGTCCAGCTCGAAGTGCTTGGCCATCACCTTGCCCAGACCGGCCGCTTCGAGCATCAGCGGCACCTCGTAGATCGATTCCACATCCGGCACCGAGACGACTGCTTCCCGGGGCACGTCGGTGAACAGGGCGATCTTCTCCTTCAGGTCGTTGTCGATCGGATGCTCAGAGCGGCAGATGATCGCGTCGGGCTGGATACCGATCGCACGCAGCGCCTGCACGGAGTGTTGGGTGGGCTTGGTCTTCATCTCCTGCCCGCGCACCACCGGGACCAGCGAGCAGTGCACGTAGAAGACGTTCTGCCGGCCGAGGTCGTTCTTCATCTGCCGGATGGCTTCCAGGAACGGGAGGCTCTCGATGTCACCCACCGTCCCCCCCACCTCGACGACGACCGCGTCCGCCTGCGGGTCCTTCGACGCGCGGAGGATCTTCTCCTTGATCACGTTTGTGACGTGCGGGATAACCTGCACTGTCGCGCCCAGGTAGTCGCCCCGGCGCTCGCGCGCGATGACCTCCTGGTAGATCTTCCCTGTGGTCACGTTGGAAGCGACCGTCAGGTTCTCGTCCACGAAGCGCTCGTAGTGACCGAGGTCGAGGTCCGTCTCGGCGCCGTCGTCGGTCACGAAGACCTCACCGTGCTGGTAGGGACTCATCGTCCCGGGGTCGACGTTCAGGTACGGGTCGAGCTTCTGCAGGGAGACGGTGAGGTGGCGGGCCTTCAGGATGTTCCCGATCGACGCCGCGGTGATTCCCTTGCCGAGCGAGGAGACGACACCGCCGGTTACAAAGACGTACTTCGACATAGAGGACCCTCCTGGCGGTTTTTAAAATGTTACCGGAGACGGAGGGCGGCCAAACGTTGACCACGAGATTCGTGTTCAAGACGAGCGTCTCCTTGGCAGCCGGGCTCCGCCCGGCTGCGACACGCGTGGTCTTGAGCCGCCCTGCGTGTCGTCTAGCTGAGATTTGGACAATCCCAACAACCGGAAGGTGAGCAGGGCCGCGAAGCGGCCCGATGAGCGGAAACAGGCTGTTTCCGCTCATTCCCTTACCGGAGACGGAGGGCTGCTAAACCTTCGGTTCGGCTTTTGGCTCCAGAACCACCACTTTGGTCTCGTACTCGCTGACCGATGATTTCTGCACGGAGAGCTTCGGCTGGGGCTCGGAGGCGGCGACGCCCATCTCCTTCAGGAAACGGTCGATCGGTTCGAGCTGCAACTTCAATCCGGGAATCGCGTAGTGCATCGGAACGACGTACCGCGGCTCCAGCTGGCGGACAACCTCGGCGGCCTGGGCGGCGTTCATCGCGGTGCTCCCGCCGACGGGAACGAGCAGCACATCCGGCGACGAGACCGCCTCGGCCTCCGCGTCTTCCAGCTTGTGGCCGAGGTCTCCGAGGTGGCAGATGCGAACATCGTCGATCTCGATCAGGTATACGGTGTTGCGCCCGTGCCTGGCTCCCTTCTCAGCATCGTGGTAGGTCGGGACGCCGATCACGCTGACCCCGGCCACCTCGTACTCACCGGGTCCATGGATCTCGTATGCGCCATCGCGCACGAGCTGTGTGTAGTTGTGGTTGTCATGCTCGTGGCTGATCGTCACGACCTCGGCGTCCATCCGGCCCAGCTTCAGGCCAATCGCCGGCGGATAGGGGTCGGTGACGACCGCCGCGCCGCGGCCCCGGAGTCGGAAGCAGCCGTGTCCCAACCAGGTGACGTCCACTGGCGTTGTCTCTCCTTACATCCTTTCCGGTGCGCTGACTCCCATCAGGTCGAGCGCCGTCTTCAAAGTGTGACGCGCGGCCCGGCAGAGCTCCAGCCGCGCCCTTGTTAAGGCGACGTCGTCGACGACCACGCGGTGGTCGGACTGCGCATTGCCCGCGTGATAGAAGCGATGCACCGCCGTCGCCAGGTCGTGCACGTAATAAGGAATGCGATGCGGCTCCAGTAAGAGGGTCGCGTCCTCGATCACGTCCGGCCAGAAGGCAAGCTGGCGCGCGACGTCCAGCTCCCATGGCTGCGTTAGCAGGCCGACGTTCGCATTTTCCGGAAGCCGCGGATGCCGCTCGTTCGCCGCGCCTTCCACGTTGGTCAGTCGGGCGTGAGCGTACTGCGCGTAATACACGGGGTTCTCGTTGCCCTGCGTGACGGCAAGCTCCAGGTCGAACTCGATCGTGGTGTCAGGCGATCGCAATAGGTAGAAGTAGCGAACGGCGTCTGATCCCACCCGGTCGACCAGCTCGTCAAGAGTGACGAAGCGCCCTGCGCGCTTGCTCATCTTTCCTTCCTTCAGGTTGACCATCTGGTGGAGGATGATCACCAGCTTCTGCGCGTCGAAGCCGAGCGCCGCGGCCGCGGATTTCATGCGCGGAACGTAACCGTGGTGATCCGCCGCCCACACCTCGACCACGCGGTTGAATCCGCGCTGCTCGAAGCGGCTCAGCAGGTAACCGAGGTCCGACGCAAAGTAGGTCGGCTGGCCGTTGGCCCGGATGACGACGCGGTCTTCTTCTTCATCGTCGGGCTCGCCGAACCAAAGAGCGCCGTCCCGTTCCTTGATGTTGCCCGACTCCCGGAGCCTCTCGATTGCTGCCTGCGGGAGTCCTGACTCCCACAGCCTGTTCTCGTAGTACCACTCGTCATAGCGGACGTTGACTCGCGCGACCGTGGCCTTGATCCGGTCGACCATCCTGTCGATGGCGTACATGCGGAGCTTCGGCTCCGCCGCCTTTTCAGGAAGGTCTTCGACCCCCGGCAGGTCGTGACGCGCCATCTCGGCGAGCTCCTTGACGTAGTCGCCGGTGTATCCGCCCTCGGGCGGCTCGAAGCCATGGAGCCGGGCGTAGACGGAAGCCCCGAAGCGTCTGGTCTGGGTGTTGTCCGAGTTGACGTAGTACTCGCGCTGCACCTTGTGGCCGGTAAAGGTCAGGAGCCGGCAGATCGAATCCCCGAGCGTCACGCCCCGGCCATGCCCGATGTGCAGCGGCCCCGTTGGATTGACGCTGCCGAACTCGACCTGCAGCCGCTCGCCCCGACCAAGGTCGCGCGCGCCGTAGCGGCCGGCACCCGACGCCACCTCGCCGACGAGCCGGCGGAGCCAGTCCTCGGTGAGCCGGAAGTTCACGTATCCGTTGTCGGCTTCGGCGCTCGCAGCGCCCTCCGGAACCTTGACCTTCTCGGCCACGCGGACTGCGATCGCCTTGGGGTCCTGGCGAAGTTGCCTGGCAAGTTTCAGGCCGGCCGAGCTCGCGTAGTCGCCATGACCGGCGACCTTCGCCCGCCCGAGCTCGAGGTCCGGGATGTCGCCCTCGACTCCAAGCCCTCGGACCGCATCGACCAGCGCCTGCTGGATCTGCGCTCGCACCCCGCCCGACATCACTGACGTCAAGGGCAGCTGGGGTGGCGGCCGGTCAGGGTGAGCTCCGCCTGGGTCGAGGTCGCCACGCGCGTGTAGGTGACGGTAACCCGCTGGTTCGGGTGGAATCGGGACCGCAGCAGCAAGGACAGTGGATGGGCGGGGTCGATCCGGACGTCGTCGATCTGGGTGATCACGTCGCCGGCTCGCAGCCCGGCGGCCGCCGCGGCGCCGCCGTTGTCGACCGAGATGACCTGGCTGCCTTCAGGCAGGCCGTTCAGGGCGGCGTTTTCCGGTGTCATGTCGCTCGTGGTGGCGCCCAGCGAGGCGACCAGTATTTGGCCGGTCGTGAGGATCTGCTGCACGTCGTCCTGGATGTCGGCCACGTTGAGGCCAAAACCCGAGACGGTCGAAGGCGACTCGATGGCGATTCCGACGACCTGGCTGCCCACATTCAACAGAGGCCCGCCGGAGGTGCCTCCATCGATCACGGCGTTGGTCACGATGGTGTCACTCAACTGCACCGTGCGCCCCAGGTTGACCGGGTCTCTGACCGGCGTCACCCGGTGCATCGCGCTGACGTAGCCGGGGCTGATGGCGTTGCCGTCGACCGGGCCGCCCACCGCGACGATGACCTGGCCCTGCACCAGGGCGGTCGGGTCCGCAAACGCCAGCGTGGGCAGACCGTTGACCTTGTCGATCTTGATCACGGCGACGGCGGTCTGGCAGTC
>DASPYE010000078.1:0-32305 GCA_035636935.1 Candidatus Dormiibacterota bacterium
CGCAAGCGCAGCTTGCAAGAAGGCCAGGCGATCGTCCTGATCGCCCTGCTCATCCTCGTCCTGTTCGGCATGCTGGGGCTGGCGATCGACTCCGGCCGCGGCTACGTCGACCGGCGCGACCAGCAGTCCGCCGTCGACGCATCCGCGCTCGCTGCCGGGGACTGGTTCGAGAACTACACGGACCTCACCCTGTCGATCGACCAGTCCGTTGCTCTGTACCAGCGCAACCTGCGGATCTACACCGGCATCCAGACGGCTTCGCACACACATGCGTACGTCGGCGCGACCGGCGCGCTTGACCAGGACACCTACGACTACACGTTCGGAGGCGGCTACTCGCTGACGATCGTGGCGACGGACACGCAGTTCAACGGCTACCAGTTCGTCTACACGACGAACCACAGCCTGGCCCTCGCGTTCATGCAAATCTTCGGCGGAGCAAGGACGATCCCGATCAGCGCGACGGCCACCTCGATCGTGGGCAACCAGCGGCAAACCCCTGCACTGCTGACTTTGAGCACCGACAGGTGCTCGATGAACCTCACCGGGTCGGCGCAGCTGACGGTGCTGGGCGACGTGTACAGCAACGGCCAAGCGTGCCTCGACAGCAACCTGCACGAGGCGGGAAACTGCTATGGCGCAGCCGGCTCGAACTGCGGCGACGCGCAGTACTACTGCTACAACTCAGACCCTGGGTTCGTGCCTTACTCGCCGCCGTGCCGGCCCGGCGACATCCAGGGCACCGGGGTGGTCCCGGCCCCGACTCTGCCCGACCCCGGCTTCCTGGCCACCTCCGTCCCGTATTACGCGACGGCTGAGGCGTACAGCCAATACAACCGCGGGACGTGGACGGAGATGCAGCCGGGTCGGTACAACAGCTTTCACCTGTCCGGTGGCTCAGCCAGCTGCGCCTTCCTCGACGCGGGCGTCTACAACTGGCTCAACGACTACAGCTCCGACGCCAACGGAAGCCTCCTCTCCAACGAGCTGAGGGCGCCGGACGAGATGCTGCACCAGCCGCTTTCAACCACTTCCCTCGCCGACCCCCAGTTCTGGGATCAAAACGGTGTGGGCTGCGCGGGCCACTTCACGGTCACGAACGGCGCGGTCGGACAGACCGTCCTCCTTGCGCCTACGTGCACCGACCTTTCACCTGTGACGCCTGCGGGATGTAACACGGGCGTGAATGACACCCAGGGCCGGAATAACAGGTGGGGCGTCGAGGTGACCTCGGTCCGATACGACCGGTTCATCGACCCGACGGTCTCGCCGAACCCGTGCTTCGCGGCGCCGGGCTGCCGACGGGAGAGCGCGCCATCCTCCTGCCATCTGACGCCCAACACAGTCACCGGGACCTTGAACTCGCCTTCGAGCGTCGGGATCAGCATCAACATCACCAAGAACGCGCCCGGCGCCCAGTACTACAACGTGTACCTGAACCCGCAGGGCTGCAACGGGAACCAGAGCCAGTTCGGCTGGGTCGGAAAATACAACGCTCCCGGCTTCGTCAACGGAAACCCTGTCGGGCCGTATCCCAACGGCACCGCGTGGACGCTGGGTGCGGCCGCGCAGTCACCCGTCTTCCCCGCCGCCGGCGCGACGGTGTACAACATCAACGACACCATGATCGCCAACCCGGCGACGGTGTGCTACGCCCAGACCAGGACAATCGGCTGCACGCCGCCGACGAGGGAGGACGCGCCGCAGTGCTTCAGCAACTGCCCGCCGCCGGCGAACCTTCTGTCCCAGGAGAACGCCCCGATGTCACTTGAATACTCGCCCTACACCGCCGGAGACGTCGCGAACGAGAACTACTGCCAGCCCTCGCCGAACCCTGGCAACATCAACGCACCCTGCCTTGGCTCCGCCATCACACCGGGTGGGGTCCAGTTCTACTTCCCCGCAGGGTCGTGCTTCAATCAGAACTCCCAGGGCGCGACGTATGTCTTCAGCGGGGTTCAGTACAACTGGATCGTCATCTACGCGCCGGCCGCCAACACGTGCTCCGCGACCATGAACGGGGGAGCGTCCACCCAGTACATCGGCACCATCTACACACCAGGCATGGACTGGACGATCAGCGGCGGTGACCGCTCGCCTCTCGCGGGCCAGGTGATCTGCTACACGGCGAAGGTCGCCGGCGGCGGCCAGGCAGGCATCGACTTCAACCCGAACTACTCCCCGGTGCCTCCAGCGGCGCGTCTGATCAACTAGACGAGCTGACAGCCTCGTAGCCCAGCGCGCGCAGGGCTTCGTCGATCCACTGGACGGCCATCTCCTGCGTGTTGGGCCACACCTCGGCGGACGCCTCAGGCGTGGCGGTGTCGATGACGACCCGCCCCGCCACCCTCAGCAGGCGGCGCACCAGAGGCGCCGCCTCGGGCACGCTGAACTCGAGATTTTCGAGCGCGCGCGAGAGCATGAAGCAGGCCGCGTTGAACGTCTCCGCATCGATTGGCCTATCATTCGCCAGCCGTTCGGCGAGGTCAGCCCTGAGATCAGAGGGATCCATACGCCGGGCTATTATTCAATCAAGGCTGGGTATGGATCTAACCGAACCTGTTTTGCTGACTCCGGAGGGCCTCGAGAAGCTCAAGCGCGATCTCGAGGTCGCCCTCACGCGCCGCGCCGAAGCCGGCGAGCGCTTGAAGGAAGCCTTCCAGCCGGGGGACATCGAAGACAACCCCGAGTACGAGCAGGCGAAGGAAGAAGTCGGGCTCCTGGACGGCCGCATCTACGAGCTGCAGGAGATGATCGGCCGCGCCCAGATCATCAAGGACACGCACTCGAGCATCGTGGGCCCTGGGTCGACGATCGAGGTGACCGACCACGAGGGTGAGACTGAGACGTACCACCTCGTCGGCGCCGTCGAGAGCGACCCGTCGGCGGGGCGCATCTCGGTCGACTCGCCCGTCGGTCGCGCTCTCGTCGGCAAGAAGAAGGGCGACAAGGTGACGGTCAGCGTTCCGTCTGGCACCCTGACGCTGACCATCAAAGCGGTCAAGTAACGCCACGTCTTCCGTAAGGGCCCCGGCAGCCGGCACGCTAGAGCTCGATCCCGAGACGGTCAACCGCCAGACGACCCTGGGCGTCTTCCTCCGCCAGGCCGCGAAGTATGGCGAGCGACCTCTCGTGCACTACCTGCAAGGAGAGGTGTGGCAGGTCGAGAGCTGGAACGCGATGCGGCGCGACGTTCTCGCGGTTGCGTCCGGATTGATCGAAGCAGACGTCAACCCCGGCGACTGCGTGATCCTGATCGGCGAGAACAGCCTCGAATGGCTGTACTGCGACTTCGGCATCCAGGCGGCCGGCGCGATCACGGTGCCCATCTATCCCAACTCCACGCCGGAGATCGCGGACAAGATCATCGACAACTCGAGCGCCGCGTTCGCCATCGCGTCGAATCAAAAGCTCGCGGCCAAGCTCAGCTTGAAGAAGGTCGCGTTGATGGACGACGAAGTCGCGCGGTGGGTCAGCCGAGGACCGACTCAAATCGCCGAGATCGCCGCACGCCTGTCACGGGTCCGGCCTGACGACCTCTGCACGATCGTCTACACCTCGGGCACGACCGGCGATCCGAAGGGTGTCGAGCTCGCGCACCGCAACCTGGTCGACATCAGCGAAGCGGCGGTCAAAGTGCACCCCATCACGGATGCCGACTCCGCGCTTTCGTTCTTGCCCTACGCGCATGTCTTCGAGCGGATCAACGACATCTTCGTCGGCATGATCTATGGCGGCCAGGCGTGGATCTCCCGCGGCGCGGATCACCTGACCGCTGAGCTGTCCGAGGTTCAGCCGACGGTAATGTGCAGCGTGCCGCGCATGTACGAAAAGATGTATACGGCCGTCATGGCACGCGTGCGCGACGCAAGTCCGACGCGGCGCAGGTTGTTCGGCTGGGCGGTCGAGGTCGGGAAGCAGCACTTTCACGCCAAGACGCCGGGGCGCTGGCTGCGAGTGCAACACAAGGTGGCGGACAGGTTCGTCCTCGCCCCGCTTCGCAAGCGGCTGACGGGCGGCCGGCTGCGCTTTTTCATCAGCGGCGGCGCAGGCCTGGCGCGCGAGATCGAGGAGTTCTTCTGGTCGATCGGAGTTCCGATCCTCAACGGGTGGGGGATGACAGAGACCTCGTCCGGGGCCTGCTCGAACACGCTGCGCGAGCACAAGTTCCTCACCGTCGGCAAGCCGTTTCCGGGCGTCGAGGTCAGGATCGCGGAGGACGGCGAGATCCTGGTCAAGGGTCCGGGAAACATGCTCGGTTACCACAAGAACCCCACCGCTACCGCTGAAGTGCTGAAGGAGGGCTGGATCTACACGGGCGACATCGGAGTGATCGACGAAGACGGGTTTCTCAATATCACCGACCGCAAGAAGTCGCTTTTCAAGACCGCGGGTGGCAAGTACATCGCCCCTCTCCCGCTCGAGCATGGCCTGATGAGAAATCCGCTGGTGCTGCGCGCGATCGTCATCGGCGAAGGCAGGCCTTACGTCACGGCGCTGGTCGTCGCGGACTGGAACGAAGCCAAGAAGCAAGGCCTGGACGAGTCCGCCGTCAGGGCATCGATCCAGAAGACCGTCGACGAGGTGAACGCGCACTTAGGCCGGTGGGAGACGATCAAATACTTCACGCTGCTGGAGCGCGACTTCACGGAGGATGCGGGCGAGCTGTCGCTGAAGCTTGACGTCAAGCGAAACGTGGTTGCCGACCACTATCGCCAACAGATCGAGGCGATGTACACGGGCAAGTCGCAAGACTCGTAGATTTGCTGCGTGGCGGGACCGATCGACCTCTCCGACCTTCACGCGGCGCTCGACCGCCTGCGCCCTCAGCTCTGTCATTGCGGCCTGAAAGGCGAGTGTCTCGGCTGTAAAGGGATCGAGATGGTCCGGGTCCAGGTCGAGGCGGTTGCCGCGGCGGCCAGCCAGCCGATCCTGATCCAGGTCGCCCAGGAGTCAGCGATGAAGGACATGACCTCGCGCTTCCAGGCGATGTCCGAGCGCCTCATGTCCGACCCTGAGATCCGCCGCTCCGCGGAGCAGATGCAAGAGCGGCTGATGGCCGATCCGGAGACGCGCCAGCTGCTCGAGGAGCTGATGCGCCGGCTGGGCGGCACCCCGCCGCCCGATGAGCTGAACTAGCCCGACGAGGGAGTCGCGGCCGGCGTCGGCTTGTGCTTTTCAGGTCGGTTCCACAGCGGCAGCGGCGCGGCCTGCAGCCGGTTCACGATCGCCTGCTCCTGGGCAGAGGTGATCTTCTTGTCGCTGACGGCTTGGTCGAGGACCGGCTTCAGCTTGGCGATCAGCCTGGTCCGGAAATCCGCTTCGGAAACCTTCTGCGCCAAAGCGACCTGAGACAGCGACTGACCATTCTTCAGGTCGGTCTTCAGCTGTGTTTCGCTGATGCCAAGCGCTGACGCCGCCGCGGTCAGGTACTGCGCCATGTACGCACCGATCGCCGTCTTGTCTCCACGTGGGGCGAGGCTCGGCAGCGTGCACGGACTCTGGCCGGCGAGCTTTTGCTTGATGGCGTCCGCCTGAGCCTGTGTCAGATGCCCGGCCTTGACCTCATCGACAAGGGTGTCCGCGATCGCTCGCTGAAACGCGGAGTTGATGTCGGCCTGGCTCTTGCCGATCTCGACGGCGAAGTGCTTCATGAACTCGCCGCATGCGGCGGACGTCGCCCTTGCCTGGACGGCGGTCAGCGCCGCGTCATTGGACTGCGAAGACTGCGTTGCGGACGGGCGGAAACCAAAGCTCATCCCCGCGGCTGAGGCGGTCGCGACGACGGCGATACCGGCGATGGCAACCGCGCCCACCGCGAAGCCGGCGGCGCGGAGGTGAAGCAGCTTCCAGACTCTAGTGTTCATGCGCCCACTGTCCCACGGGGACGCGCTCGCCTTCTTTATGCATTTGTAAGTCGCTTCTCTACACTCGGCACATGGAAGCGCCGCCCGGTTCGGGTCCATCACCAGGGTGGACCGGCAAGCACGCGGTCGAGCTCTACGTCCGCACGTATACGACCATGCTGCAGAGTTCGGGCGACATCAAGGTGGAGTCACTGGTCCAGGCCCACCTGGGCATGGGCTCGGTCCTTCATCCTTTGGCCGCTCAGCCGCAATCCGATATGGGCGCGCTGCTCTACGCCGTGCGGCGCCTGCCTGCAGCCATCGCGCGTTGTCGCCGCATCATCATGGGTCAGAGCCCTCAGGGATTCCGGGCCGTGCTCGGCGCCGAGATTCTGAGCTGGGACGCGGTAAAGGCACCCGCCCGGCGACGGCGGTGGTACCACGACGGCAAGAACACGCTGGCCGTGCTGATCGCCTCCAAGTCGGACATCGACGACCTCGTGCCCACGGTCGTCGCCTTCCAGATCGAGTGGAACAAGCTGCATCGCGCGCTGCAGGAGGTCGGCCTGTCGGATGAAGACGCCAGGCAGGCCGCCGGCGCGACGCCCGACGACTGGCGGCGGCTCCGCGAGGCGTGGGGCGAAGACTTCGACGCCAATCTGGCGGCCATCAAGCGCGACGAGTGCCGAATCGTCCTGCGCTTGATCGGCGGCAGCCATCTCGGATACGCGCGCAACGCGAGCCGCTGGTGGATGCCGGTCGCCGCGGCGATGGATGACCTCGGCGCGCGCGACGCGCCGATCTATTTCGTTTCCTCGAACGCACACAGCCTGGTGAACGTGCTCACCGGCGTGGCGCGCCGGATCGAGAACGAGATCGTCGACTGGATCGGCAGGAGTGACCGCGATCTCGACACCGAAAGACGCAAGCTCGAGGCGGGGCACAGCCGGGCGTCGCGGCAGAACTGGCTTTACTACGGCGCGCGCCAGGTGTTTGACGCGAGCCCCGATCGGGACCGGCTCCGCAAGTGGCGGGCCGAGCTCGAGGCCGCGAACGGCATCCGGCACATCGCCGCGGTCGGCACCGGTGTCGACTCGGCGGCGCAGGTCTTCATGCTGTCGAAGCTCGACGCGGCAGCGATCGATCCACGCGTCGGCGCTGTCGACGAGAAGAAGCTCCGTGCCTCGGACGCGTGCATCGTCAACGTCGACTATCCGTTGGGCGAAGCCGCCTATCACATCCTCCGCCAGGTTGCGGAGCAGGCGGCGTGGGTGGCCGGTGTCTATGTGCTCGGCAAGGCGGCCACGCTCAACGCTGATGTCGGCGACGTGATGATCCCGAACGTCGTCTACAACGAGCACTCCGGAAACACGTACTGGCTGGACAACTGCTTCACCGCGAGCGACGTGCAGCCGAATCTCGTCTACGGCTCGGCGCTCGACAATCAACGCGCCGTCACTGTGCGGGGCACGTTCTTGCAGAACCGCGACTACCTCGACTTCTACTACCAGGGGCGGTACACGGTGGTCGAGATGGAAGCCGGGCCGTATCTGGACGCTTGCTTCGAGATCGGTCAGCCGGATCGCTACCCCGTCAACGAGAGCGTCAACATGGCCCAGGTGAACTTCGACCTCGGCATCGTCCACTACGCATCAGACACCCCCTATACGCAGGCGCGCACCCTGGGCGCGCGTGGGCTCAGCTACCGAGGGATGGACTCGACCTACGCGTCAGCCATCGCGGTTGCTCGCCGAATCCTCCAGCGCGAGGAGGCGCTGCTACCTACATAGCGACGGCCCCGGATAGTCAGGACGAACCGGGCTGAAGCCCGAAGCAAACCTCGCGCCGGACTATCCGGCATGTCCTCCCGGAGGCATCTGGAGTGGGACCTATGGCGACGGCCCGAATGAATCGGGCCTTAGGCTCCACCTCGTCGAAGACCCGCGCGTCTAAGTGGTGAAGACGCGGTGCGGGTGGTTGTGCTCGCCCGCTCCGTGGTGAATCTCGCCGCACGGATGGCAGCTCTCCACCTGGATCGTCGTGTGGCCGATCGCGAAGCGGTCGCACAGCCTGCTCTCGAGATCGCGCACGACGTGCTCCGCATCGCCGAGCGATGTATCGCCGATGACGATGTGGCAGCTCAGCGCCATCTCGTCCGAGGACAGCGCCCATACGTGTAGGTCGTGCAC
Source organism: Candidatus Dormiibacterota bacterium (assembly GCA_035636935.1). Classification (GTDB taxonomy): domain Bacteria; phylum Chloroflexota; class Dormibacteria; order Dormibacterales; family Dormibacteraceae; genus 40CM-4-65-16. The sequence goes on from DASPYE010000078.1 coordinate 8,036, forward strand.
GCCCGTGACGAGCTTGGCGCCATTGATCTCTGCGGTGACCGCCGCGAGATCAACCTCGCGCGGCGTGCCTTCCATCAAGAGGTTGACCGTCTCGCGGACGATGCCCCACGCCCCGTAGGCGATGAGGCCAGCGATGGCGACGGAAAGGATCGGGTCGATGTAGAGCCAGCCGGTGAGCAAGATCACACCACCGGCGATGACCACGCCCACGGACGCCGCGACATCACCCGTCACGTGAAGCATCGCCGCGCGCAGGTTGAGGTTGCGGCTTTCGCCGCGAAGGGTGAGCAGGATGAAGGCATTGATCGCGATCCCGACCAGCGCCGTGGCGATCACTACCCCGCCTTGAACCTGCTCAGGATGCATGAACCGGCGCACCGCCTCGAAGGCGATGGCCAGCACGATGACGATCAAGGTGATCGCGTTCAGGAACGCGGCCAGGATGCTGATGCGGTGGTAGCCGTAGGTCCGGCGGTGGTCGGCCGGGCGCTTCGACTGCTCGACAGCGAACCAGGCGAGGCCCAGCGCGAAAACGTCCATCAACACATGGCCGGCATCGGACAGGAGGGCGAGGGAATGTGAGAAAAGACCCCCGGCAAGCTCGATCACGAGGACGGCCAGGGTCAGGCCGAGGCCGACCCTTAGCCTCGCTCCGCTCTCGCTTACGCGGTCCACAAACCTAATTTACCCATCGTTTCCGGGATCCCCACGAAATCACGCCATTTCGTGGGGTGGTTCCCGCCACCAACTCCCTTGATGTTCCAGGTAAGCGAGCAACATCCCGTGGCGGAGCCCCTCATGGCTGACGTGCAAGACCGTCAGCCCGTACCAGTCCAGAAACAGAAGGAGCGCCTCCACCCCCGCCCGCAGGGCCTTGACCCGGTTCGCGGGCAAGCCGACCTCGCCCCCCACCTGGCCGGCCCGATGCCGGTCCAGCTTCGCCTCGCAGGCCAGCAGGTCGGCGGTCGTGAGGACCGCAGGCGGGTTCCGTCGCGCCAGCACGGCGGGGAGGTTGGAGGCCGTGCCGCCGGTGGCGACCAGCCGTTCGACGTCGCCGTCCGGGGCGTGCGTCAATTCGCGCAGCGCCGCTTTGCGCAGGCGGGCGCGCTCCTCGGGTCGGGGTGGATCGGAAAGGAATTTCGATGCGAGCACGCCAGAGCCGATCTCCAGGGCAGCGGATGTCACCATCTCGCGGCCGCGCGCCACCACGACCTCCGTCGAAGCGCCCCCCAGGTCCACCAGCGCCCATTCGCGCCGGGAGGCGTGGCGGCTCGCGGCGCCGAGGAAACTCAGCTGTGCCTCGCGCCTGGCGGAGATTATCCGGACGGGAACGCCGATGATCTCACCGGCCTGCCGGGCAAAAGCACGCCCGTCCGTTGCACGACGCACGGCTTCGGTGGCGCAGGCGAGGAGCTGGTCGTAGCCGTCTTTTCTGGCCCCGGCCAGGACTTTGCGCAGGGCTCGCAGTGCAGCCGCGCCGCCAGGGCCGATCGCACCGGTCCGCGCGACCTGCGCTCCCAGCTCCGGCATCTCCACGTAGTGCGCGACGTCTTCGAGCTTGCCGCGGACCACGTCGGCGACCAGGACATGCACAGTGTTGGAGCCGATGTCGAGGGCGGCCAGACGCGTCACAGCACCAGCCTAGAATCTGGCCGTGGCGAAGAGGACGCGAGTAGAGCGGGACTCCATGGGAGAGATGGAGGTCCCCGCCGACGCGTACTACGGTGCGTCGACCCAACGCGCTGTCCTGAACTTCCCGATCTCCGGCCAGGCCATGCCGCGACGGTTCATCCGTGCCCTGGGCATGGTCAAGCGAGCCGCGGCTCAGACGAACCGCGAGCTGGGGCTGCTTCCTCGCCGCCGGGCGCGCGCGATCGCGGCGGCGGCTCAGGAAGTCATCGACGGCAAGCTCGACGACCAATTTCCGATCGACGTCTACCAGACTGGCTCCGGCACCTCGACGAACACGAACGCGAACGAGGTCATCGCGAACCGCGCGACCGAGATCCTCGGCGGTGAGCGGGGCTCGAAGCTCGTCCATCCCAACGACCACGTGAACCTGTGCCAGTCGTCCAACGATGTGATCCCGACCGCGATCCAGCTCGCCGCCGCGATGGCCCTCCAGGAGGAGCTCGTGCCCGCGCTCGAGCGCCTGCGGCGTGCCCTCGAGGCGAAGTCGAAAGAGTTCTGGCCCGTGATCAAAACCGGGCGGACTCACCTCCAGGACGCGACTCCGATCCGGCTCGGGCAGGAGTTCCGGGGCTTCGCGGGCCAGGTGGAGGAGTCGATCCGCCGCGCCCGGGCCGCCGTCGACGAGCTCACGCGGGTCCCGCTCGGCGGCACGGCCGTCGGCACGGGGCTCAACTCACATCCCCAGTACGCACGCCTCGCCACGGCGCGTCTGGCCAAAGCCACGCGGCTGCAGGTGCGAGAAGCGCCGAATCACTTCCACGCCCAGGCAGCGATCGACGCGTTGGTCGCAGCGCACGGCGCGCTGCGGACGATCGGGACGAGCCTCTGGAAAATCGGCTCCGATATCCGCCTCATGGGCACAGGTCCCATCGCGGGGCTTGGCGAGCTGCGCCTGCCGGAGACACAGCCGGGGTCGAGCATCATGCCCGGCAAGATCAACCCGGTGATCATCGAGTCGCTCCTGATGGTGATCGCGCGTGTCTACGGCAACGACGCGACGGTCGTCGTCTCAGGACAGGCGGGCAGCCTTTTCGAGCTGAACGTGATGATGCCCGTGGCCGGCGCCGCGATTCTCGAGTCCATCACCCTGCTGGCCGCCGCGTCGCGCAATTTCTCCGAGCGCTGCGTGGAAGGTCTGCTGGCGACCGACCGCGGACCGGAGCTGGTCGAGCGAAGTCCGATGCTCGCGACCGCGCTCAACCCCGTGATCGGCTATGACGAGGCCGGCAAGCTCGCAAAGGAATCGATGCGCACAGGCCGCTCGATCCGTCAGCTCGCGCGCGGGCGCGGCGTCAACGAGCGGCAGCTCAACAAGGTGCTGGACCTGGGCAAGATGACCAAACCGGGTCTTGAAGGCCCGGGCGGGGGCGGCTAGGCTCCATCTCGATGCGCATGGAGCATCCCCTGCTCCGCTTTCGACTCGCCTTCATCCTGCTCGCCATCGTGATCGCAGTCGGCGTCGCCGGCTACATGCTGATCAACGGCTGGAACTTCCTCGACTCCTTCTACATGGTGATCATCACGATCAGCACCGTCGGCTACACCGAGGTCCATCCGCAAGGCGTCGCCGGCAGGATGTTCAGCAGTGGACTGATCGTCGTCGGTGTGGCGACCATGCTCTACGGCTTCGGCGTCTTCGCCGAGACGCTGACCGACAATGCATTCGGCAGGTATCGGAGGGACCGGCAGTTGGAACGAGATCTCAATCACCTACGCGATCACTTCATCATCTGCGGCTACGGGCGCATCGGGACCCAGATCGTGGCCGAGTTCGAGGAACACAAGGTCCCGTACGTGGTGATCGACCAAACCGAGGAGGCGCTGGAACGAATTCGCGCCGAACGCCATCTGCACATCGACGGCGACGCGTCGAAAGAGGAGATCCTGAAGCAGGCGGGAATCGAGCGCGCGCGAGGTTTGGTCTCCGCGGTCGATTCCGACGAGCGTGCCGTCTACATCGTGCTCGCCGCTCGGGCCCTCAACCCGAACCTCTACATCGTCGCCCGCGCCGGCCGTCCAGAGTCGATCCGGCGCCTGGAGCTCGCCGGCGCCACGCGGACGATCTCTCCCTACCTCATGGCCGGACACCGGATGGCGGAGCTGGCGATCCGGCCCGCGATGGTGGACGTGCTCGACACCCTGCATCACGGCGAGGCGGGGATCGGCGTCGAGGAGATGGTCATCACTTCTGGGACCAAAGCAGAGGGACAGACGCTTGAGGAGGCCGGCCTCTTGACGGCGGACGCGGCCAAGGTGCTGGCCGTGCGCAAAGGCGACGGCACGGTGAACGTCAATCCGCCGGGGAACATACGCCTCGACGACGGGGACCTGGTGATCGCGCTGGGCACCGAGGACCAGCTGTTCGCGTCGGCGGCGAAACTGAGGTAACCCCCCGCCGTTAGAAGTCGCTCCAGGGTGCTCTAAACGTGCCCTTAAAGTGAGCTCGTGAAGAGACTCGAAAGGCGACCAGAGCTCGTCGCGCTGGGCTCCGTCGCCATCGGCGTGGCCATCGTGGTGGCCAAGGTCGTGGTCGGGCTGCTGACGGGCAGCCTCGGCATCCTGAGCGAGGCCGCCCACTCCTTCCTGGACCTCGCCGCGAGCGTCTTCACCCTCGTCGCCGTGCGTACATCGCGCAAGCCGGCGGACACCGAGCATCCCTACGGACATGGGCGGGCGGAGAACCTCGCGGCGTTTGCGGAAGGCATCCTCCTGCTGGTGACCGCGGTGTTGATCGCATTCGAGGCGATCCGGAGGCTGGCGGCGGGCGGGTCGGTGGTGAACCCGGCCGTGTACGCGTTCGCGTTGCTGATCGCGACCGTGGTCATCGAAGCTGGGCGGGCTGCGATCCTGCGTCGCGTCGGCCGCCTGGTCTCGAGCGAGGCGATGCTTGCGGATGCCACGAACCGCGTGGCCGACGTCCTCGCGACGTTGGGAGTCATCGCGGGACTGGTCGGCGTCCGCATGGGCCTTTCGTGGGCCGACTCGGTCGCCGCGCTGCTGGTCGCCGGAATCGTTGCCCGCGCGGCCGGGATGCTCGCGTGGCGCTCAGGCGACATCCTGATCGACCGTGCACCCGCCGGTGCCGAGGAGCAGCTTCGAGAAGCCATCCGGGAGGTTGACGGCGTGCGCGAGGTGCGGTCGGTGCGAGTGCGACGCTCGGGCCCGAACCTGATCGGTGACGTCAGCATCGCGACAGGGCGAATGCTTTCGGTCGAGGCCGCCAGCGCACTGGTCGAAAGCGTCAAGGGGCGCGCGCTCGCCGTGTTGCCGGGCCTCGACCTCGCCGTTGCGGTGGAAGGCCAGCAGCAGGAGGGTGACCTAGTGGAGAGGATCCATGCCGCCGCGGCGCGGAACGGCGGTTTCCGTGACCTCCACAATGTGACCGTCGAGAGGGAGGCCGACGGCTCGCTGCACCTCACCATGCACGCCAAGCTCCCTGGCGACCAGACTCTCGATGCGGCTTCGCGCACGAGCCGGGCGCTCGAGCGGTCGCTGCGCGCCGAGCTCCCGGACGTGGCCCGCGTCGACATCCACCTCGAGCCCATGGAACCTGACGTCGTGCCGGGACAGGACGTGACCGCGCGCAGCGCCCAGCTTGCGGCCCGAATCCGTGCCATCGTTGAAGCCCACCCCGAGGTCAAACGAAGCGTCGACGTCGAGCTCAGCAATCGGCAGAACCAGATCTATGCCCACGTGGTGGCCGAGGTCGCGGGCGAAGTAAGTCTGGAACAAGCGCACCGGATCGAGAGCGAGCTCGAAGAGACGATCCGGCGTGAGATCCCGGAAATCCACGAGGTGGTGACGCGGGCGACCGCATGAGGTCGGCTCGCGAGGACGATATCCCTCAGCTGCTCGATCTGTGGCGCGAGGAGGTGACCCGGGGACGGCAGGACATCGTCCCCGGCGAAACGCGCCTGCGCAGGATGCTCGGGCGGTTCGATTGGGACTCGAAATCGAGGGTGGTCGAGCGCGACGGGCGGATCGCCGGCTCGGTCATCGTGATGAGCCGGCCGTCTTCGGACGGTGTGCTGGCCAATGTCTACGCCGCGGGAGCGCCAGACATCTATCTCGGCATGGTCCGGTGGGGCGTCGAATTTTGCAAAGCAGCAGGCGCCGCCGTCACGCAGGTGTTTGTCGGCAAAGACCGCGGGGCGGGGTTCCCCGGGTTAGGCCTGCGGCACGTCAGGCCGTGGTGGAGGATGGATCGCGGTATCGGCAACGGCTTGCCGGTGCCGGACCCGGTTCCGGGTTACGAGGTGATCGATGGCAGGACCGTGGACTCCAGCTCGTGGGCCGACCTTTTCAACGCCACCTTTGCCGACCACTGGCGTTTTGCGCCCCGACTGGAAGAAGAGATCGTGTCCGACAAGTCGCCGGAGCTCTGTCTGATGGCCGTTACGTCGGCGGAGCGTGAACCTGTGGCGCTCAGCCTCGGCGAGGTCGAGAGGTACGCCGGCGACGCCCGGCCGCAGCCGGTCGGCTTGATCAGCTCAGTCGGAACCCTGCCCAGCCATCGACGCCGCGGGCTCGCGACGTGGCTGGTCGCCGACCTGCTCCAGCGCCTCCAGGCCGCGGGTGCGCATCACCTTTCCCTGTACGTGGACGGCGAGAACCACACGCGTGCCTATGACGCGTACAGAAAACTGGGGTTCGAGGTCGCTTTCGAGGCGGAGGTCTGGGAAGCTACGTCCCCGTGAAATTTCACCGCATGGCGGCCACGGCGATGTTGGCCGCCGTTTTGATCTCGGCCTGCCAGAGCACGCAAGCCCAGCGAGCCCAGACGAACACCATCCCGGTTCCCAAACCGGCGCCGACGCTCGCCAGTGCGATCAAGTCGGCCACCGACCTGGGACCCGCGGACACGGCGACGGCTGTGTCTCTCAGCCTCAACCTCAAGGCCCGGCATGCAGAGGAGCTGGCGGCACTGCTCGCCGCGGAGAAGACGATCTCGCCCTCCGAGTACGCGGCCAGGTTTGGACCGGATCCGGGGCTCGTCCAGCCTGCGATCGCCGCTTTGCGCGCCGCCGGCCTTCTCGCGACCTGGGTTCCTCCGTCGAGCCTCATCGCAGCCGACGGCCCGGCGCCGGCGGCGGCACGGCTGTTCCAGGTCGACATCAAGAGCTACCGCCTTCCCAATGGATCGCAGTTCTACGCGTCGCTGGATCAGCCCCACCTCCCACCTGCTATCGCGGCGGTTGCCGCAAGTGTCAGCGGTCTGGACAACTACCGGCGGTCGCGTGGTTACGCGGTGCGGCCCGGAGGTCTGGTGCCGACAGACGTCCTGACCTACTACAACCTCAAACCACTTCGCGGCGCGGGCCTCGACGGCAAGGGTCAGACGGTGCTCCTGCCCGAGATCGACGACCTGCCGAACCTCAGCGACCTCAACAAGTTCGCCTCCAACTTCGGGCTCCCATCGTTCGACTCGGTCCTCACCCTCAAGCGCAACTCCGCCTGGGGAACGCCTGAAAAGCCTGAGGGAGAGACGGTCCTCGACCTCGAGATCATCCATGCGGTCGCGCCCGCGGCCAAGCTGGTGGTTTATCTCTCGGCGCCTGACTTCGGGCACAGCGCGCGAGCTTTCGACCAGATGGTCACCGACCACCTCGGCTCGATCATCTCGGAGAGCCTGGGCTCCTGCGAGCCCGACACTCCGAGCGGCGCGCGCAACGTGTACGCGTCCATCCAGGACCGCTCGCGCGCCCTCGGCATGTCCCACTTCGTCGCCAGTGGCGATACCGGCGCGTTCACATGCGGGCTCGATCAGGATCCTGCCGGCAGCTTTCCGTCCACGCTGCCGACAGTGACCGCGGTCGGCGGCACCAGCGTGTTCGAGTCAGAGGAGGGCGTGTATTTCAAGGAGTACGCGTGGGGCAGTCCGCTCGACCAGAGCGGCGGCGGTGGTGGAGCAAGCCAGTTCTATGCGATCCCCGACTACCAGAAAAGTGTGGGACAGGCGGCCGGGCATGGCCTGCGGCAGGTACCCGACGTGTCCGCGAATGGGGACCCGTCGACGGGCTTCCATATCCTGTTCGGCGGGCGCGAAGGCCAGGCGGGTGGGACATCAGCGTCGACGCCGCTGTGGGCGGCGACCGTCGCACTTATCAACCAGGACCTCAAGAACAAAGGCCTGCACGAGGTGGGATTTGCCAACCCTGCCCTCTACTGGATGGGCGAGAACTCGTCGAAGCTCAACCCCAAGCCCTTCCATGACGTGACCGCGGGAAACAATCTCGGCTTCGACGCCCTGGCGGGTTGGGATTTCGCCACGGGCTGGGGCAGCATGGACGCGGCCGCCCTCGACGCGGCCTGGATCAGATACCTCAAATCCGGCGGCGGATGATGGAGAGTCGAAAAGGCCCGCCGATCGTCTTGTGCCCGCACTGCGGATCGAGCGTCCCGGCGGGTGAGTTCTGCGGCCGCTGCGGGGCGCATCTCGCGACAGGCAGCACGCGAAGATCGCACGCGTACGCGGCGGTGCCGAGCCAGCGCGTCGCGCACCTGGCCATCGTCTCGACGCTGTTTCCTCATCTGGCTCATCGCCGGAGCGGTCCGTTCCGCATCGCGATCGTGGCGGGCGGCGCGCTGGTTGTGATGCTCGCGGCGCTGCACCTCTTCGCACCAGCCACGGTTGCCGCTGTGTTCCTGCTTCCCGTCCTCTATGTGATGTACCTCTACGAGGTCGAGGTCTACGAGGACGAGCCCTGGCTCGTGGTCGGAGCGACGATGGTGCTCGGGGCACTCCTCGGGCTGTCCTTCGCGAATTTCGCTGGTGCGTCGCTGTCCCAGTTCGACCTGACCGGCGACCACGAGTCCGCGTTTGTCCTGGCGGCGGTGGCGATCCCGATCGTGGCGCAGCTCCTGATGCTCGCCGGCCCGGCATTTCTCTACACGTTTCGCGCACGCTTTCGAGAGCCCCTCGACGGCGTCACGTTCGGGGCGGCGTCCGGACTCGGCTTCAGCCTCGCGAGCTCGCTGACGGCATTCTGGCCGCTGATCACCGGACCATTGGTCGCGGACGGGTCACCGATCGACTGGGCGATTCGCCTTACCCGCGCCGGTCTGCTGATCGCTGTCATCAACGCGTGCACCACCGCGCTCATCGCGGCCGCGCTGTGGTTGCATCGTTACGACACCCGCCGCGGCAGCCGGCCGATCATGTCCAGCCTGCTCGGGGCGCTGGTCGTCGCGCTCGGCGTGCAGATCGTGGTCGGGGTCATTGGAGCGGTGGTGGCGGACCTCCTCGCCGGGGTCGTCCTGCTCGCCGCGATCGCCGTCGCGCTGCTCCTGTACGTCCGAGTCGTGATCCATGACGCGCTGCTGGTCGAAGGCGCCGAGCACGGTGTTGGGCCGGACGCGCCCTGTCCGGAGTGCCATCGCCTGGTGCCGACGATGGCGTTTTGTCCCGCGTGCGGCGCGGCGCGCGCAGCGGGTACCAAGCAGGGCCGTGCGCGACTCGCAAGAGGGGTGTGATGGCGACCATGACCGCCCGATTTTGCGGCCGGTGTGGAGCGGCGCTCGCGCCAGGCGCCGGCTTCTGCGGCCGCTGCGGGACGCCCGTCCTGATGCAAGCAGCAGCGGCACGCCAACCCATCTACAGCTACGCCCCGGCCCCACCGATGACCTATCCCCGCCGCACACAGGGAAGGCTTCCCCCTGCGTTGATCGCAGGCGGCCTGGTCCTGATCCTGATCATTGTGGCCATCGTGGTCGGCGGCATCGCCATCGCCCAATTTGCGGGCGGCAGGCTCGCGCCGTGCACGGTCAACTGCGCGCCGAAGATCGTCACTCCGCTGCCTGAGGAGGCGGCCTACCGGAGCTCGGCCTTCAACTTCCAGGTCAACTACTCGTCGGCGTGGACGGTGCGCGACCAAGATGCGTCCAGCGTCACGCTAGGCACCCACGTGGGGACTGTTCAGGTCGTGGGGGCGCGCGGCGGCACGCCTGACCAGGCGGCGCACACTGTGATCGCGTCACTGCCCTCGGCGAAATGGCAGGACGTGACCTTGGTCGGCCCGTTGAAAGGTGCGCACATCGGGGACCAGGATGGAGTCGGCGCGGTCTACTCGGCAAACCTGATTGGCGCGTCGCAGACCGCGACCAAGGTCCGCTTCGCCGTCATCGCTGCGAGCCGCAACGGCATCACGGTGGTGATCTTCGCCGTCGACCCGGCCGACCCCAAGAACTCACCCAATGGGATTCCCGAGGGGCAGGCTTTCGACTATCTCTGCACCGAGTTCAGCTGGACTTAGCGATCTGACCGGGCCCGAGCGGAGTCCTCGGGCAGATCGCTCAAACCCGCTCCAGGGCCAGGCGCGCGCCGAAACCCAGGAGCACGACGCCCGTGACCCTTTCCATCCACTGGCGCACCCTCGGAGCGGTGATCACGTCACGAAGTCGCGTGACAAAGAATCCATAGAGGTTCATCCACAGCCAGCCGATCACGGCGAACGTCACGCCCAACACCAGCAGCCGCGGGAGAACGGCCTGACCGGGTAGGACGAACTGGGGCAGCAACGTGACGAAGAACACCCCCAGCTTCGGGTTGCTGAGCGCGGAAAGAAATCCCTGCCGGAAGACGGCGGGTGCGGGTGCGGCGGGAGGAGTGCCGGTGAGAATGTCGGGCGGCCGCCGCCGCGACTCGACCAGGCTGCGGATTCCGAGGTATGCGAGGTAGCACGCGCCGGCGATCTTCAGGATGAAGAGGATTTCGCCTGAGGTGCGGAGCAGCGCTGAGAGGCCGACCGCCGTCGCCGTGACCCAGATCATCAACGCCAGCGCGATACCGCTCGTGGTCAGGACGACGCCGCGGCGACCGTGGGCCAGGGCGTTTCTGGTCACGACCGCCATGTCCGGACCGGGCGTCACCGCAAGCAGCAGGGAAACGCCCGCGAACGCGACGAGCGGCGTGTCGATCAAGCGAGCTCGGGCAGCTCGAATGAGATCTCGTAGACGCCGCCGACGACCTTGGCCTGGTGAATCCAGCCCATCTTGCGCAACAGGCCGAGCATCTCGCGATTTTCCGGCAGGACGATGAGTTGAAAGGAGCGGATTCCGTGCGACCGCGCGACGCGGGCAAGTTCCGCCAGCAACACGCTGCCGAGGCCGCGGCGCTGAAACTCGTCGATCACCGCCACCGCGACCTCCGCGATGTCGGTTTGCGTCGCGCGGTCGTAGCGCGCCACGCCCACGATTCGCTCTTTGCTCCCTGGCTTGTGGGTGGTGGCGACGATCGCGAAACGGTCGTTGTAGTCGACGACGGCGAGACGGTGTGCCAGCGCGTCCGACATCCGCTTGATGGGCGAGAAGAACCGAAAATACACAGTCCGCTCGGACATCGCGGCAACCGCCTCATGGAGGAGCGGCTCGTCTTCAGGCGTGATCGGCCGCAGGTGGACCTTCGTTCCATCCCTGAGCTCGACGACCCTGGCCTCGAAACCGGTGGAAACCATGAGTACAAACGGTAACCTGCGCCGTTGATGGTCGCTTCCAGCAGGTGGCGCAACCTCGGCGCAGCCGCCGGCGCGGCAACCGCCGCTCTGTTCGCGATCTTCGACCTCTATCAGTGGGCGCTCGCGTATGCCGGCGACCGGTTCCACAACGACTTCACCTTCTATTTCGCCGCGGCCCGGATTGGCCTCACGCACGGTTGGGGCTCGATCTACGACCTGGCCCTGCAGCAGGCACAGCTCGATGCGATGGGCTCCCGGATCACGATCGCGCAGCTCGCCCGCTACATCAGCCCACCACCCGTCGCCTGGTCAGCGCTGCCCTTCACCGCCTTGCCTTATGAGGTCGCGTACTGGATCTGGTCTGCTCTCCTGCTGGCCGCGCTAGGCGCGACCTGGTGGCTGGCCGCCCCCGACGTGGGGCGCGCGCGAGTCATCTTCCTTGCCGCGGCCCTCGGCTGGCTCCCTGTGATCTACGGCTTGCAGCTGGGCCAGCCCGGGCTGTTCGTGGCCCTCGGCGTGGCCGGGTCGTACGCCCTCCTCAATGCCCAACGGCCTCTGTGGGCCGGCCTCGCCTTGGGCGCGCTCGCCCTCAAGCCCCAGCTGGCTTTTCTGGTCCCGCTCGCCCTCCTCGTCGCGCGCGAATATCGCGCATTTCTCGGCAGCGTGATCGCGCTCGGTGTGCTGGGTGGGGCCTCAGCACTGGCCCTTGGCGGCGACGGGCTCCATGCATATTTCGACCGGCTCAGCTTTGCCGCGCACGTGCCGGTGAATAGCGAGCTGACCGTCGCCTACTTCGCCGGGACTGGCACCGCCACCCGGGTGATCCAGCTCACATTCGCGGTCTGGTCGCTTGGCCTCGCAAGCCTCATGCGCCGTCGCGGAATCGAGTGGGTTTATGCGTGCGCGCTGGTGGGAGGCATGGTCGCCACCCCATACGTTCACCTCGATGACCTGGTCATGCTCGGGCTGGCCGCGTGGCTCGTGCTTCGAGCGCGGCCGGCGGCGGGCGTATGGACGTGGGTCTACGCGCTGGCGGCCGTCCTTGCCGTGGAGGGCGAACCGATCTGGGGCCCGATGCCGGTGATCCTCGCCGAGTTCGGCGCGCTCATATTGCTTTCAGGCTTGGCCCTGAAAACCGGAGGTTGGACCGAGGCTAGGCCGGGTTCGAGCTACGAGGGAGCGCCGGGTGAGCCGAATCCTGCCCGTTTGGCTCGCCGGACCACGCTTCCGTGAACTGACTGTTATAGAGCCGGTAGTAGAACCCTTCGCGGCGTAGAAGTTGTGCGTGGCTCCCCTGCTCGACGATCTTGCCTCCATCCATCACGACAATCGAGTCGGCATTGCGGATGGTCGAAAGGCGGTGAGCGATGACGAAGCTCGTCCTTCCTTGTCTCAGCTGCGCCATTGCCCTCTGGATCAAGACCTCTGTCCGTGTGTCGACGTTGCTGGTCGCCTCGTCGAGGATAAGGATGCTCGGGTCGGCCAGAAAAGCGCGGGCGATCGTCAGCAGCTGGCGCTGGCCGGACGAGAGCTCCGACGCGTCCTCGTCGAGGACTGTGTCGTAACCCTTGGGGAGCGTGCGGACGAACGAGTCGACGTGCGCGGCCTGCGCGGCGGCGACGACCTCGTCGTCCGTCGCGCCTTCCTTGCCGTACGCGATGTTGTCGCGGATCGTGCCGGCAAACAGCCACGTGTCCTGCAGGACCATGCCGAACACCCGGCGCACATCGTCGCGCGGAACGTCTCGGGTATTGACATGGTCGAGGCAGATGCGCCCGGACTCGATGTCGTAGAAGCGCATGAGCAGGTTGACAATGGTGGTCTTGCCGGCGCCGGTGGGCCCCACGATCGCGACGGTCTGGCCAGGCTGGACCTGGAGGGTGAAGTCGCTGATCAACGGCTTGTCGGGCTCGTAGCGGAACTCGACGTGCTCGAGCGCGACGGCGCCGGGGGCGTTCCCAAGCTCGACCCCGGTGTCACCGTCGGGCGTCTCCTCGTCGGCGTCCAGCAGCTCGAAAACGCGCTCGGCCGAGGCTAGACCCGACTGGAGTAGGTTCATCTGGCCCGCGATCTGCATGATCGGCATCGTGAACTGGCGCGAATATTGGATAAAGGCCTGGACATCGCCGAGCGTCATGGTTCCGGAAGCGACTCGATAAGCGCCGATCACCGCGACGGCGACGTAGTTCAGGTTGGCGAGGAACTGGATCGCGGGCTGGATGATGCCGGACAGGAACTGCGCACGGAAACTGGCCTCGTAGAGGCCGCGGTTGTGCTCCTCGAAGGTCTCCTGGGCCTTACCTCGGCGCCCAAACACCTGGACCAGCGCATGCCCCGTGTGAGTCTCCTCGACGTGGCCGTTCAGGCTGCCCGTCCACTTCCACTGCGCAGCGAACTGGCGCTGCGAGCGCCGGGCGATGACAAGCGTCACGACCACGGACAGCGGCACTGTGACGAGCGCGATCAGGGCGAGCAGCCAGCTGATCCACAGCATCATGACCAGGACCCCGACCACCGTCAGCACGGACGTGACGATCTGGCTCAGGCCCTGCTGGAGCGTGGTCGCGATATTGTCGATGTCGTTCGTCACGCGGCTCAGGACGTCGCCGTGCGAGTGTCTGTCGAAATACTTGAGAGGCAGTCGCGCCAGCTTCGCCTCGACGTCGCCGCGCATGGCGTAGACAGTCCGTTGGGCGACCCCCGCCATGATGTATGCCTGACCCCACGCCAGTAGCGACGCCAGGAGATAGACGGCAACCGCCAGGAGCAGCAGCTGGCCCAAGGCCGTGAAGTCGATACCCACGCCGGGTGTGACGTCCATGCCCGACAGCATCTGCGCGATCTGACCCTGGCCATGCGCCTGCAGGAGCGCGATGGCCTGCGCCTTGGTAATCCCCGCCGGCAACATCTTGCCGACGATGCCGTTGAAGATGATGTTCGTCGCGTTGCCGATGATCTTCGGCCCGATGACGGAGAAGGCGACGCTGCCGATGCCGAGGACGGCGACGACGCCGATCAGCGGGAGGTCAGGCCTCAAGCGGCCGAGCAGCTGCCCCAGCGTCTTGCGCGCGTCGTTGAGCTTGGGCGGCGGCGGTCCACCCATGCCCATCCACCCGCCGGGCTGGCGTCGCTGTCCCACCCCGCCGCCCCCCGGTCCAGGACCCTGGCGGTTGATCATGCGACCGCCGCCTCGCCGAGCTGGGAGTCCACGATCTCGCGATAGGGCTCGCACGAGGCCATGAGCTCGTCGTGCTTGCCGATGCCGACGATGCGGCCTTCGTCGAGGACGATGATCCGGTCCGCGTGCATGATCGTGCTCACGCGCTGCGCAACGATCAGAACCGTCGCGTCGCGGGTGTCGGCCCGGAGCGCAGCGCGCAGTCTTGCGTCCGTGCCTGCGTCCAGGGCCGAGAAGCAGTCGTCGAACAGGTAGATCGACGGGCGCTTGACAAGCGCTCGGGCGATCGCGAGCCTTTGCCGCTGCCCCCCGGACAAGTTCGTGCCGCCCTGGTCGATCTGCGCGCCGAGGCCGCCCTCCATCGCCTCCACGAAGTCGCGCGACTGTGCCACCTCGAGCGCATGCCACAGCTCTTCGTCCGTCGCGTCTTGCTTGCCGAAGCGCAGGTTGCTCGCTATCGTCCCGCCAAACAGGTACGCGCGCTGAGGAACGAGCCCGATCCGGCTCCAGACCTGCTCGAGCGATTGGTCGCGCACGTCGATCCCGTCGATCGAAAGGTTTCCCTCGCTGACGTCAAAGAACCGCGGGATAAGGTTGAGCAGCGTCGTTTTGCCCGACCCGGTTCCACCGATGACCGCGGTCGTCTGGTCGGGGCGGAGCTGGAACGTGAGCTCCTGGAGCACTGGCTTCTCGCCCCCGGGATAGCCGAACGTCACATTCTCGAAGTCGACGGCGCCCGTCAAGGTGAGAGGGCGCACCGCATTCTCGGGGTCCTCGATCGAAGGTGTTGTCGTGACGACTTCTTGCAGACGGGCCGCGCTCGCCTCTGCGCGAGGCACGAGGATGACCATCGCGATGGCCATCATCAGCGACATCAGGATTTGCATGATGTACATCAGGAATGCGGTCAGGTTGCCGATCGGCATCTCACCGCTGTCCACGAGGTGTCCGCCAAACCACAGAATCGCAACCGTCGTCAGGTTCATCACCGCCATCACCGCCGGGAAAGCCAGGACGAAGATTCGATTGACCCGCAAGGCGGTCGAGGTCAGGTCGTAGTTAGCTGCGTCGAAGCGCCTGCTCTCGAAATCTGCCCTGATGAACGCACGGATGACCCGCACGCCCATGATCTGCTCGCGCAGCACCTGGTTGATGCGATCGATCTTCACCTGCATCGAACGGAACAGCGGCACGGCGTTGACGAACATGAACGCGACGATCGCCGCCAGGATCGGAATGACGATTATCAGCAACGCGGACAGCCGTACGTCCTCGCGGAGCGCCATGATCACGCCGCCGACCGCCATGATGGGGGCGCTGACCATCATCGTCAGGGCGATCTGCAAGAAGAGCTGGATCTGCTGCACGTCGTTGGTGTTCCGCGTGATCAGCGAGGGGGTGCCGAAACTGTGGATCTCGCGTGCCGAGAAGCTCTGGACGCGGCCGAACACCGCGCCGCGTAGGTCTCTGCCAACTCCCATCGAGGCGAGGGAGGCCCAGTAGACGCCGGCCACGGCCAGCACGCCCAGGACGAGAGTGATCCCGAGCATCACCGCCCCGGTCCTCCAGATGTAGCCGATGTCGCCCTTGGCGACGCCGTTGTTGATGATGTCCGCATTCAGGTTGGGCAGATAGAGGTTCGCGATGGACTGCACGAGCACCAGGGCCCCAACGATCACCACCTCGCGGGTGTAAGGCCTGAGGTACGTACGCAGCAGCTGGATCAGCAAGTCGTCAACCCCACCATCGTGTCAGAGAACCGTTTGATTCTATCAAATGATTGACCGCAGTCAAGCCATTCGCTAGACTCGAACAAGGATACTGTGGCTGGACGCGAGACGACCGACAGCGAAGAGATCCGTTCGCTCATGCGCGCGTTCGGCCGCCAGCACGCCGCCTTCGCCGGCGAGACGGCCCGCTTCTTCATGGACGTCGACCTGACGATGGCTCAGTTCCGAGCTCTCGCGGCCGTCCGTCGGTGGGGACGACAAAGTGGGCGCGAGCTTGCCAAGCGTCTTGGCGTGACGCCGGGAACCCTCGTCCCGCTGATCGACCGCCTGGAGCAGCTCGGTTACCTACGGAGGGTGCCCGACCTGCAGGACCGCCGGTTGACCTGGCTCGAGGTCACGCCGAAGGCCGACCGGCTTTTCGAGCGCCTCTGGGGAGCCGGCGCCGCACGTGTCGCCCTCGCGGTGTCGAGGCTCGTGCCCCGGGATCGCGCCCAGCTGAAGCGCCTGCTCAATCGGGTCGCCGACCATCTCGAAGCCGGCGCCGTGGAGACCAAAGCCACGGCCTGAGGTGCCGCTAAGCGCCGTGCCGGCCGCGTCCCTCGGCAAAACGCCTGGCTCCCTCGGCAGGCTCGCCGGACGCCATGACCTCCGCCCCACCGGCGAACTCGGCGCGCGTCGCCCGATCAAAGTCGAGGGACCACTGGCCGAGCACGCTTCGACGGTCGGCGCGCAGGGCCGCCTGGGGAAAGTTGACGATCTCACGTGCCAGCGATTGCGCCATGGCCAAAGCTTGCCCAGGCCCCGTCAGGCGCTCGACCAGCCCGATCCGGAGAGCCTCGTCGGCGGGCACCGGCCGTCCTGTGAGGATGAGGTCGAGGGCGCGGCCCTGGCCGATGAGCCTCGGCAGCCGCACCGTGCCAAGATCGATCAAGGGCACGCCGAAGCGGCGGTTGAAAACGCCGAGTGTCGCATCGCTCGCGGCGACTCGTAGGTCGCACCACAGCGCAAGCTCCAGGCCTCCGGCCACGGCGTAACCCTCGATCGCGGCGATCACCGGCTTGTCGAGGCGCATGCGCGTCGGCCCCATCGGCCCCCGGCCGTCTTCAAGTAGGCCGTAGTTGGCGCCCTTGGCCAATGCTTTCAGGTCGAAGCCGGCGCAGAAGTTGCCATCTGCGCCGGTGAGAACCGCGACGGCGAGATCTTTGTTCGCGCCGAACAGAGCGAACGCCGCTTCCAGGGCGTGCGCCGTCTCCGGGTCGACAGCGTTTCGCACCCGCGGCCGGTCGATGGTGACGGTGAGCACCGCCCCCTCGACCTGGACTCGAACTGTTTTAGAGGGCGCCTCGCTCGTGGTCGTCTTCCATGAACGGATAGCGATGGTCGGTCGGCGGCGCGTACGTCTCCTTGATCACGCGCGGGCTGACCCAGCGAATCAGGTTGAGGAACGACCCCGCCTTGTCATTTGTGCCGGAAGCGCGAGCGCCGCCGAAAGGCTGCATGCCGACCACCGCGCCGGTCGGTTTGTCGTTGATGTAGAAGTTGCCGGCCGCGTTGACCAGCTTCTCCGATGCCTTTCTGATGGCTTGCCGGTCTCGCGCGAAAACGGCGCCCGTCAGTCCGTAGGGGCTGGTGCGGTCGCAGAGGTCCAGCGTCTCATCGAACTTTCCGTCTGCGTATGGGTACACGGTCAGGATCGGACCGAACAGCTCCTCGCGGAGCAGCTTGAAATCGGGATCGGTGGTCTCGATCACGGTCGGACGGACGAACCAGCCCACCTTGTCGTCACCCTTCCCGCCGGCGACGACCTTCGCGCTCTCGGTCTTCTTCGCGTATTCGATCGCGTTCATGTGCGTGGTGTAGGCGCGCTCGTCGATCACCGCGCCCATGAAGTTTCGGAAATCCGCCACGTCGCCCTGCGGAATCGCGTCCACGAGATCGGCGAGCTCGGAGCGCATAGCCTTCCACATCGACTGAGGGATGTAGGCGCGAGATGCGGCGGAGCACTTCTGGCCTTGATACTCGAAAGCGCCTCGAACGAGGGCGGTGCGCAAAGCGTCCGGGTCGGCGGAGTCGTGGACCACGACGAAATCCTTGCCGCCGGTCTCGCCCACCAGGCGCGGATAGGTGCGGTAGCGGCCGATGTTCTGGCCGACCTCGCGCCACATGTTTTGGAACACCTGGGTCGAGCCCGTGAAGTGGATGCCCGCGAGCTCGCGATGGTTGAGCACCTTGTCGGAGATCTCCGAGGCGCTGCCGCTGACCATGTTGATCACGCCGGGCGGCATGCCTGCCTCGAGCAGCAGCTCCATCAGGAAGTGGCTGACCAGAAGCGTCTGCGTCGCCGGCTTGAAGACGACGGTGTTGCCCATGAGCATGGGCGCGGTGGGCAGGTTGCCGGCGATGGATGTGAAGTTGAAAGGGCTCACCGCGAAAATGAAACCTTCGAGGGGGCGGTACTCGAGGCGGTTCCAGGCACTGCCCTCATTGAAGGGCTGGTTGCGCAGCAGCTGGTCGCCGAAATAGGCGTTGAAGCGCCAGAAGTCGATCGTCTCGCATGCGGCGTCGATCTCCGCCTGGTGGACGGTCTTCGACTGGCCGAGCATTGTCGCCGCGTTGATCGTGTCGCGCCACGGACCCGCCAGCAGCGAACCTGCCCGCAGAAGGACCGCGGCTCGCTCGTGGTATGACGTTGCCGCCCACATCTTCCGCGCCTTGAGCGCGGCGTCGATCGCGTCGTCGATGTCTTTTGCTGCTCCGACCGCGTACTCGGCGATCGCGAGCTCGTGCCGGTGCGGCGAGCGGATGTCGCCGCGCGACGCGCCCCATCGGTGCTCGCCGCCGATCTGCATCGGCACCTCGGTCTTGGCGTCGGTCAGCTCGGCCAGGCGTGACGTCAGGCTTTTGCGAGTGAGATCGTGGGGGGCATACGGACGCACTGGCTCGTTGGTCGGCTGTGGGACCTGGAAATGTCCGTCGGCGGTCATAGGGCTTCCTCCACTGCTGCCGCTGCGCGTGTATGTTGCTGGGCCAGGTTCGATGATCCTCCAAATCCAGAGTTACTTGGGGTAACCCTTGCTCGTATCCCAACCGGTGGCTGTCGGCTATCTCGGCGCGCCCGCGACTCCAACGGTGGACCGAGTTCGCCGCACGGTCGCCCTGCTCCGCCGGCGCGGCTTCGCGGTCACGCCGTCCCGACTCGCGGCCATGTGCCTCGGCGGCCCGCTGTCGGAGGCAGAAGTTGAGTGGGCCGTCGCGGCCAGCCCCGACCTGACGATCTTCGAGGCTCTCGTCCTGGACCGCCACGCCGTCAGCGATGCCGGGTCGATCCGCAGCCGCGCGGTCGGCCATGCGGCCGAATCCGGCGCGTACGTCGCGATGACCCTGGATTTTGTGCGCACGCTGGTCGCGGCAGCCCCTTTCATCCGCGGTGTGTCAATCGCCGGCTCCCTGGCCAGCGGAGGCTTCCGGGCGTCTGACGACGTGGACCTCAACCTGATCGTCGACGACGGACACCGTCACCTGGCCTACGTCGTTGTCAATTTTCTGGGCCTCGCGCATGCGCTGCGCCATCGGGCCAAGCCGGTGGACGACCTCACGCGACGGCCGATCGCCCCGCGCTTGATGACAGCGAACCTCATCCTCGAACGCTCGCAGTGCCTCCCGTTGCAACGCAACGACGAGGACATGGCATTCGAGTTTCTGATCGGCGAGCCAGTCTTCGGGCTCGACGCAATCGCCGAGATCTTCGACGCCAACCCGACCCTGCTCGAGCACTTTCCGCAATTGGCCGTGAAGACGGCATCGTTCGCGATCGATACGCCACGCCGTTTGCCGAAAGGCCTTTTCCCACCCATTCTTGATCGGCCCGCACGCGCGCTCGGCCTGGCGGCCTGGCGGTACATGCAGTGGACCCGACGGCACCGGCCCGAAGCCCTCGCGCGTGTCGCTTACGTGCGGTCGACGATGCTGCCGTACACCCTGTTCGACGCGAGTTGATCGGTCTCGTCAGCGCGGTCGTTCTCGCCATGACGAGCGTCGTCCTTTTCGTCTTTGGCACCAACCTCCTCTACCTGACGTTCCGGGCGATCCGGCCGCCACCGCCGCTCCGGCGCAGATTCGTCTCCGACCAAGAGCCCGTCGTGTGCATCCAGGTCCCGATCTACGACGAGCGATACGTCGCTGAGCGTGTCATCGATGCGGTGTGCTCCATCGACTGGCCTCGCGATCGCCTTCACGTGCAGGTCCTCGACGACTCCGACGACGAGACCACGGATATCGCGGGCAGCCGGATCGCGCACTGGCAGCGACGAGGCCTGCGCGTCGATCACGTGCGGCGGCGCTCGCGGAATGGATTCAAAGCAGGCGCGCTGGCGTTTGGGCTCGAGCGCACGGACGCTCAGCTGATCGCAATCTTCGACGCGGACTTCGTCCCCGCACCCGATTTCCTGCGCCGCACGATAGGCGCCTTCGACGAGCCGTCCGTCGGCTTTGTTCAGGCCCGCTGGGGACACCTCGACGAGGGCTACACGCTGTTCACCCGCCTGCAGGCGATGGCCATCGACTTCCACTTCCTCGTCGAGCAGCCGGTGCGCTCGGCGGCCGGCTACTTCACCAACTTCACGGGCACGGCCGGGGTGTGGCGCCGGGCCGCGATCGAGGACGCAGGAGGATGGAGCGCGCGCACGCTGACCGAAGACCTCGACCTCAGCTACCGCGCGCAGCTGCGCGGCTGGAAGGCCGCGTACATCGAGGAGCTCGTCGTCCCGGAGGAGCTTCCCGTCTCGATCGACGCCTACCGCCGTCAGCAGTCGCGCTGGGCGACCGGCAGCTTTCAGTCCGCATTCCGGCTGCTTGGACCGGTGTTCCGAAGCAAGACTCGAGCCGCGGTCAAATTTCAGGCGGCGATTCACCTGCTCGCATATGGCGTCGGCCCCGTGATGCTCGTCCAGCTCGCCTGCTATCCCCTGCTCCTGCTCACGCTCGGCCAGCCCGGTCTCAAGCTGCCTTGGTACCTGACCTACGCGTCCGCGATCTCCATCCTCGTCGGCATCGCACCCTGGGTCGGGTTTATCGCCGCCCAGACGAGGCGGGGCCGCAGGTGGTGGGCGGGGCTGCCGGCGTTCTTCTGCCAGATCGTCGGCGCCGGCATGTCACTGAATGCGCTGCTGTCGCTCGCGAGGGCGGCGAAGACGGGCGGCGTTTTCGTGCGCACGCCGAAGCACCGCATCGTCGAGGCCGGGCAGGAGTGGAGAAATCAGGCCTACGTTCGTGTAGGCGATCCCAGGGCGTTGATCGAAGCCATCGCCGGCCTTGTCGCCCTTGCGATGGTCCCACTCGCGCTCGAGAGCCACCAGATCCTGATCGCGATCTACTCCGGGATGTTCGCCCTGGGTTTCCTCGCCGTCGCTGGGCTGAGCCTCGTCGACTTACTCGAGGTGCTTACCCTGCGACGGCTCGGTGCTCGTGGGCTGGCCCGGATCCGGCGCGCCGCGCCGGTCGCCGCCCTCTTCGGGTTGGCGTCGCTCCTTCTCTTGACCGCTGCGCAGATGCAGGAGCCCTTCGAGGACGGCTACGGCCACTGGCTGGTGGCCGCCAACCTCGCAGCCACCGGACACCTGCACGACCCCCTCTTCAGCATGGAGGACACCTGGCTTCCGGGGTACCACGTGCTGGCGGCTGCGGTCCTCCATCTGTTCGGGCTCTGGCAGATCGGCGCCCTCAAAGCGTTGAGCGCGCTTCTCGGTATCGCCACGGCTGCATCCGTCTACGCTCTTGCCCCCAACCTGCGACAGGCCCGCCTGGCGGTCGGGCTGCTCGTCCTCAACCCAGTCTTCCTCTTCACCTCAGGTTCGGCCGTGGTGGAGCCGCTGCTCACCGCGCTTCTCATGGCAAGCGCGCTCGCGGCGGTACGCGGCCGCATGAAGCTGGCGGCGCTGCTTGCGGCGCTGGCGTGTGTGACCGCCACGAAGGCATGGGTGTGGGTCGCGGCCGCCGCTGCGTTCACGGTCTTCGAGATCCTCAGATCGCGCACTGCAGGCCGAGCCGGCGCCCGGGCGATGGCATGGGCTGTACCGGCGTTGGGCATCCTCGTTTTCCTCCAGCTCGGGTTTGCGCCAGTCACCAACTCGATCGCGCGAGGAAGCATCGAGGTCATGTCGGCATCCGTACGCGGCAGCATCCCCGCGGTGGGCTTGGAGCGCGTCCTCGAGCTGGGGACGACGTTCGGGCTTGCCGCCCTCCCGCTGTTTGCACTCGGCCTCGTGGGCGCGGTCACCTCATTGCGCGGCCGGCGAACCGAGACCTGGAGATTCGTCTACTTCCCCGCGCTCGCATACCTCGGGGTCGTGTTCGCCCTTGTCGCCGCGGGCGCCTACAGCGGCAGCCACCGCTACCTTTATCCCGCGCTGCCCGCGCTGGCGCTTCTGGCAGCGGGAGTCCTCGAGCGGCATCGCGTCGCAATCGGCTCACTCGCACTCGGCGCCACGGCCATGCTGGCGGTTGCGTTCCTCCCCATCTTCTCGAGCTTTGCCGACGCGAACTCCGGGCTCGTGGCGGCCGGCCGTGCCGCCGCGGGGAGCTCGCGCATGCTGCTCACCGACTCGCCGACCGTCGCCTATTACAGCGGAAGGCAGCCGGCGGAAATCACCGGCTCGCAGGCGCTTCCCGCCGAGCGTACGCGAGCCCTGGCCTGGATGCGATCGCACGGCGTGTCGATGCTCGTCGTCGAGAACATCAGCTACTACCGCGCGACCGCGCTCTTTCCCGACCTGGCGCAGGGCAGGCCGACGATGCCCTTCATGCCCGCCGGCTCGATGGACGCCTACAACGTTCCCGGGGGTAAGGCGGTGTTTGCCTACCGGCTGCTCCCCGACCTCACGCTGGACCCGACATCCCAGGGCAAGACCGCGCCGCTCGCCAAGGGCTTGACCATGGGCACCGCCGGCACTGGCGAGGGGATGGGGTTTGGGGTGCCGATCGTGCGCTACCCCGACGGGTGGGTCTACTCCCGCACATCCAGCACAGTGGCCACCAGCGCCACTTCCTGGACGCGAACCTTCCAGCTCGACGAGATGGGCGGAGACGGGGCCCATAGCTACAGGTTCGTTCCGATCGCATCGCGGGGCGCGGTCGAGGTGACGTACACGCTCGACGGTACCGGCGTGGCGATCTCCGTGAAGCCGCTTTGGCTCCAGCCCGGCTACTCGGACGTCGGGATCCTCAACGAACAGTCGTCGGATTTCAACGACTTCGCCGCCGACGGACAGCCCACCCTGACCGGCGCAGCATTTGGCAACTGGATCCCGGTGACCGGGAGCTGGGCGCGATTGCGCTCCGGGTCGCTGGGCGTCGAGTGGTCGCTGCCCGGGGTAGCCGGCGCTTCTCTATACGCCGGGCGTGAGCTGGCCGCGCCCGACTTCGACTGGGCCGGCCTCGACTACATGTTCCCGTCGAACTTCGACGGGGTTTCGTACCACATCAACATCAAGGAGGCCGCCTAGATGGGTCCTCACCCCGCGTCCCTCCATATGAATGGAGAGGGAGCCAGAGATGCCATGACCGAGCACGCCGATGTCGTCCTCGTCTACCCGCAGCGCGCTCCGGCGCAGGGCCGCCACTGGATCATGCCTTCGCTCGGCCTCATGTACCTCAGCGCCTCGCTGCGTCACGCTGGATACGCGGTCAAGCACATCGACCACACGTTCCTCCAGCGTCGCGACGTCCTCGCCGAGATCGACCGTCTGCGACCCTCGGTGATCGGCATCTACTGCATGATCACGATGCAGGACGAGGCGCTCTCGCTCGCGGAACAGGTGCGAGGCAAGGCGCTCACGGTGGTCGGCGGTCCGTACCCCTCGGGCGAGCCCGAGACCTTCGTGGACCAGTTCGATCTCGTCGCCGTCGGCGAGGGCGAGGAGACGATCGTCTCGATCATGGAGCACCTCGGCGATCGCCGCTTCGAGGAGATCCCGGGTGTCGTGTTCAAACGCGATGGCCACGTGGTCCGGAGCACAGCGCGGCAACGTACCAAGGACATGACACACCTGCCGCTCCCGTATCGCGGCGACATACCCAACGACCAGTACATCGCCTACTGGCGCAAGCACTGGAAGGATGCCACTACTCCGCTGATGTCCACGCGCGGATGTCCGTTTCGCTGCGACTTCTGCCACAAATCCGTGTTCGGCGACCTGTTCAGCGCGCGGCCCATCGAGTCTGT
>DASPYE010000079.1:0-3883 GCA_035636935.1 Candidatus Dormiibacterota bacterium
TTCGTCAAGCGGTTCGAGACGGAGGCCAAGACGCTCGCCAAGCTCGATCACCCGAACATCCTGCCCATCTACGACTTCGAGGTGCTCGACGGCAACGCGTTCCTGACCATGCCGTTGATCCGCGGAGGAACTCTTCGCGACATCCTCAACCGCGGGCCCATGGACGCGCTCACCGCGTGGCGATACCTGCGCGAGATCGGCGATGGCCTGCAGCACGCGCACGACGCAGGCATCGTGCATCGCGACCTCAAGCCGACCAACGTCCTCATTCACACAGATGGACGCGCGATGCTCGCGGACTTCGGCCTCGCCCGCGGCGCGGGCCAGCCGACGCACCTCACCACCATCGGCCTCGCGATCGGCACGCCGGGCTACATGGCGCCGGAGCAGGTGATGGGGCACGACGTGGACAAGCGCGCCGACATCTACGCCATGGGCGCGCTGACGTTCGAGATGCTGACGGGACGTCTGCCGTACATCGGCGCGAACCGCATGGAGGTCGCGTATGCGACGGTCAACACGCCGATACCTTCGGCGGTCAAGCTCAACGCGAACCTGCCTGATGAGCTCGACCAGCTGCTCCAGAGAGTGCTGGCGAAGGATCCGGCGCAGCGTCCACAAACCGTGCGCGAGCTACTCGCCCAGATGGCGCGCTTGCCGCAGCGACGAACCACGGCTCCTGGAGTCGCGGCCGCGACACCGGTAGCGGCGGCCGCGTCGACAGGTGGAGTCGCGGTGATGCCGCGGCTGACGACTTCGTCGAACGGACCCGACACGACGTCGATGCGTGTGATCCAGCAGTCAGTGCCGCCGCCTGGGTTCCATGGATCGCCGCCGCCGACGCCAACAGCCGCCGGCGCGTCGACGATTCGCACGCTGGAGCTGATGGGTGTGCGTCCGGCACGCGCGAGGGGCCGGTTCATCCTCAACTCCCATTTCAGCAATTTCGTGCACGTCGCTCGGACCGTGACAGGTGACCGTTGGCCGGAGGTCGCCTACGCCGCGGGCCTCGTCCAGTACATCGAGCAGGACGCACCTCACGACGACCAGCTCTCGTCTCCAGTCGAATCGCTGAGCCGCTTGAACGAGGCGTTCGAGACGATCTTCGGACCGGAGGCGGAGGACATGATCCGGGCGTGGGGCCGCCGCGCGACGGAGCGCTGGCTCGCCGACGGCAGGCACGGCCTGGGCGGCGCGCGACGGTTCGTGCCGGGCCGGCAGCGCAAGCTCGCGGGTGTCGTCAAGAATTTCACGGAGGCGATGGACAACGTCCGCGGCGAGCACACGCACGCATGGCTCCAGGTCGACGAGCACCAGTTCTGGCTCGTGAACTTCTCCAACATGTTCGCCCTGGGACGGATCAAGACCGTGAAGTCGTGCTACGTCTGGACGTCCGCGATCGAGACGATCCTGCGATGGGCGGGCCTGGCCAACGACTGGTACGTGGAAGAGGTCGAGTGCGGTTCGGTGACCGGCACATTCGACTGCGCGTTCGCGATCCGCAGCGCCGAAACGATCTAGCTCGCGGCATCGGGCCGCCCCCGGCGAGGTGATAGAGAAGGCCCTCCACCGGGGGGCAGAGGACCTTCAGAAAGGAGGGAGGGCGAACTAGCTCTAAGGCCATATTACCCCCGGCCCGGACGGCGCGCGCGCCGGGTTTTCGTCCTCTTCTAGAGTCTTCCGGTGCGGTTCGCGATCGACGTGACGGCGTGCTGGCGGCCCCAGCGTGTCGGCATGGTCACAGTGGCGGTCGAGCTGTCGCGGGCCCTGGTCGCGAATCGAGCTCAGGACGAATTCGTGCTCCTGTGCAGCCGCGAGCGGCCCGCGTCGCTGGCGGATCTGGACTGCGAGGCGGTCTTCGCGCCGTACCGCCACGAGCTCGTGCTCAAGTCGCGCTGGCTGCCCACGGTCGAGCCCTTGCTGGAATGCGACGCCATCCTGTATCCGTACTGGCCAAGCCCGCCATTCCGCCGGCCGGGTGCGCCGCCGGCGGCGATCTTCGTCCATGACCTCGCGTTCCGGATCCGGCCCGGCGAGGTGCCGTGGCAGCAGCGACTCTACTTTCGAACGGTCTTGAGGCGCGCGCTTCATCAGGCCTCCGCGGTCCTGGTTCCGTCCGAATCGACCAGGCAAGACCTGCTTCGCCTCTATCCGATTCCCGGGCTGGCGCAGAGGCTGGATGTGATCCCGGAGGGCCTCACCACCGGGGTCGCGGCCGGACCTTTGCCGAACGGTGTCGAGCCCGGGTTCGTGCTCGCGGTGGGGACGGTCGAGCCGCGCAAGAACTACCCTCGCCTGCTGGCCGCGTATCGCCAGCTGCGCGGTCGCGGCGCGCTGCCGTTCATCATCAACGGCCGGCCGGGCGTGCCGCAGCTCGTGATCGCCGGCCGGCCGGGCTGGGCGTACGGCGACACGCTCCAAAGAATCGGCGGCGAACCTGGCGTGCTTTACCTGGGCCACGTCGACGAGCCGACGCTGGCCGCGCTGTACGAGTCGGCCTCGGTGCTTGCGTTCCCGAGCCTCTATGAAGGCTTTGGACTGCCGCTGCTCGAGGCGATGTCGCATGGCGTACCGGCGGTGGTCGGCTCGACTGGGGCGCTGCCCGAGCTCGCGCTGGGCGCCGCGATCTCGGTCGACGGTGAGGACATCGCCGGGATCGCGGGCGGTCTGGAGAGGCTTCTGGCCGACGAGGGTCTCCGCAAGAAGCTCGGGGAGGAAGGTAGGCGTCGGGCGCGGGGATACACGTGGGCGAACGCGGCGAGCCGCACGCATGATGTGCTGCGCCGAATCTCTCGGCGTTCGCACGAGAAGGTGGCTTAGCTGGGCAACGGCCGCCGTCTGGGTTGGGGCGTGCTCGGTGCCGCGCACATTGCCCGGGGCGCGCTGCTGGAGGCGATCGCAGCCTCGCGCAACGGCGAGGTCGTTGCGATGGCGAGCCGGGACCCGGCGCGGGCACGCGAGATGCTGGGCCCATATCCGGATGCGCGTGTCCTCGAGAGCTACGACTCCGTGCTCGCGGACCCGCGCGTCGACGTCGTCTACAACCCGCTTCCGAACAGCCTGCATCGGGAGTGGACGCTTCGCGCGCTGGAGGCGGGCAAGCACGTTCTGTGCGAGAAGCCGATCGGTCTGAACGCGGGCGAGGCGGAGGAGATGGAGGCGGCGGCAAGCGCCTCGGGCAAGCACCTGATGGAAGCGTTCATGTACAGATTCCATCCCGCGATGCGCGAGTTCGTCACAAGCGCGCGAGGCGCGATCCATGTCGAGGCCAGCTTCGGCTTCCAGGTGCGGGAGCTATCGGACATCCGTGTTCAGCAGGCGCTCGGAGGCGGCGCGCTGCTCGATGTCGGCTGCTACACGGTGAGCTTCGCGCGCTGGATCCTGGGCGAGCCGGAGTACGTCGGGGCACGCTCGACGATCCGCAACGGGGTCGACGTGACGACAAGCGCTCTGCTTGGTTTCGCCGGCGGGGCGACGGCCAGCGCGTGGTGCAGCCTGGAGTCGGCCGAGATCCAGGAGGTGACTGTCATCACACCTGAGTCAAGGCAGAGAAGGACCACAGCATTCACCTCGCGCAAGGATCCCGACGACCCATATCAGCTGATGGTCGAGTCGTTCGGCGACAGCGTCATCCATGACCGACCGGTCGCGATCCCGCTCTCGGAGTCGATCGCCAACATGCGGGTCCTGGATCGGATCGCCGAAGCCTCTCGCTGAGCTTCGTGTGCCCTCCACGAAGGCTCACGCTCATCTTCTTGCCCCCTCGATGAAGGCTCATGCTCACCTTTTTGCCCCCCCGATGAAGGCTGATGCTCACCTCTTTGCCCCCCGATGAAGGCTCATGCTCACCTTTTTGCCCCCCGATGAAGGCTCATGCTCACCT
>DASPYE010000080.1:0-2677 GCA_035636935.1 Candidatus Dormiibacterota bacterium
AGATGTCCTTCCCCATGAGCTTTGGTCGCCGCGCTGACGACCGGCACGATGCTGCAGCTGGGCCCACAGCGAATGGCGATCAGCGATGCGCCTCCCTCCGTCGCCACCAGCATGTCTCCTTCCTGCACGCCGGCCGCGCCAAGGCTGTTGGATGTCAGACGGAGCAGGTGATCGGTGCCAGGGTGAGCATTGCCAGGTGTGAGCCGATCGGGGTAGTAGACCGCCCCTCCCCGACTCACAAATCCCTCCGGGACAAAAGCCAGGCTTTCCACGCCGATGTCTCCACCCGTCGGGAGAGCAGGCCGTGCGACTTGTGTGACCTTGCCATCGGGGGCGATCGCGTAGATCTTTCCGCCCAATTCATCCGGTGCGATCAGGTCACCGCCAAAGGATCCGAACGTCGAGGGCGCGACGACCAAACCGCCTTCGAGGGCAGGCGCCGACCGGGTGATGACCTTCACCGCGCCGTTGCAGTCGATGGCGAAAACAGTGGTCTTGCCGCCGGCCGGCCCTGTCACGAGAAGCCGGTGGTCGAAGGAGCCAACCGTGTCGAAGGCGATGCCGTTGAGAGTCGAGACTCCCGTCAGATTGGCGAAAGATCCTGTCTCGTCGCCCGCCGCATTGACCCGGGTGATTCCGATCGGCACATGCAGGCGGAGCAGGAACGTCTCATCGGGAGCGAAGCTGCATTGGGCTCCCGCCACGTCACCGCCCCGCGAGACGGCGAGGTACGCCTCGGCGCCCGCGTCTTCGTGGTAACCGCCCGGTCCGCGCGCAAACGGCGTCGCGCTGCCTGCGGCGTCGACCAGGTAGAGGGCGGCCGATCCGGCGACCACCAGGCTGCCGTCGGTCCGCGGACCGTCCACGTCGAAGACTCCCTTGATCTGAGTCCACTGCTCCCAGGCGGTCGTCGCCGAAGCCGCCGTCATGGGGGTTAGCGCGATCCAGGCCGCGCTGATCGTCGCGGCCATGGCGGCCACCCGGTATTTCAACATCCCTGTTGAAAAACTCCTAGAATTGAATCCGTGGACTCCAAGCGGGACACCATCCTTGCCTTCCTCAAGACGCGCGGCCACGCCACTCTAGGCGAGATTGCGGCGCATCTCGAAGTCTCGAAGCAAGGCGCCCTGCGCCACCTCGAGACTCTGGAGACTGACGGGCTGGCCACCGTGGCGCCGGCCGAGGCCCATCGCCCGGGCCGGCCGGAGAACGTCTACAAGCTGACGGCGGCGGCGGGAGAGCGTTTCCCGGACGGCCACCGCGAGCTGACGGGCGAGCTCGTCGACTTCATGTCGACGGAGCAGCTGAAGCAGTTCTTCGAGCGGCGCGCCGCCCGGCTGGAGGCGGAATATGCGCCTCGACTGGCGGGCCTAGACTTTGCATCGCGAGTCCGCGAGCTCGCGAGGCTCGCTTCGGAGCACGGCCACATGGCCGAGGTCGTCGAGCTTGGCGAGGGTGGGCTCGCGATCCGCCATTGCAACTGCCCAATCCAGGACGTGGCCGCCCGCACGGGGCTTCCGTGCCTCAACGAGCAGCAGATGTACGAGCGACTTCTCAATGCCGAGGTGGCACGCACCACATGGATGGCTGAAGCGGCCAGCGACTGTACATACGTGATGAAGGAGAGCGGAAAGAAAGTTGGCTGATTTCGAGATCAAAGACCTGCGCGCCAGCGTGGAGGGCCGCCAGATCCTCAAGGGCGTATCGCTCGCCATCTCCAGGGGCGAGGTCCACGCCGTGATGGGCCCGAACGGGTCCGGCAAGTCGACGCTGTCGCACACCCTGATGGGTCATCCCGGCTACACGGTCGATGGCGGCTCCGTTCTGTTCAAGGGGCAAAACGTCCTCGAGCTGGAACCTGACCAACGCGCGCGGCTCGGCATGTTCCTCGCCTTCCAGTATCCCGTCGTGGTGCCGGGGATTTCGATGACCAACTTCCTCCGCACCGCCATGAACTCAAAGCGCGGGTACGACGGCAAGGACAAGTCGAAGCAGGTGACGCCAAAAGAGTTCCGCTCGATGCTCAAGGGCGAGCTTGAGGTTCTGCACATGGACGACTCGTTCCTCCCGCGTTACATCAACGACGGTTTCTCCGGTGGGGAGAAGAAGCGCGCGGAGATCCTACAGATGGCGATGCTGAAGCCCGAGATCGCGATCCTCGACGAGACCGACTCGGGTCTCGATATCGACTCCATCAAGTTCGTCGCCGCGGCGGTGAATCGGATGCGGGGTCCGGAGCTCGGGATCCTGATCATCACGCACTACACGCGGGTGCTCGAGTTCATCAAGCCGGACTTCGTACATGTGCTGGTGGATGGAAAGTTCGTGTTGTCCGGCGGTCCGGAAGTTGCGGATCGGCTGGAGAAGACCGGCTATGCAGAGTGGGGTCACGCCGAAGAGACGCCACAGGAGGTTGCCTGATGGCCACCGTACCGAAGATCGAAGTCGGGACCGACTACAAGGAGAAGTACGGATTCTTCGTCCCCGAGGAGTACGTCTTCAAGGCCAAGCGCGGCCTGAACCCCGAGATCGTCAAGGAGATCTCGTGGATGAAGCAAGAGCCGGAGTGGATGACGAAGATGCGCCTCCGCTCGCTCGAGATCTTCCGCAAGAAGCCGATGCCCAAGTGGGGCGCGGACCTGTCGGTGATCGACTTCGAGAACATCTTTTACTACCT
>DASPYE010000081.1:0-1791 GCA_035636935.1 Candidatus Dormiibacterota bacterium
CGCAGGCGTACCGCACGCGCCCGCCCTCACAGGCCTCCAGATGCATGTGGCTGGTCCGCGCCGAGGGCGCCCCGAAGGGGACAGCTCCCTTGCTCGCGGGCATTATGCACGGGTTAGCATCTTCCACGATCGGGGGGTGAGCTGTAAGGAATGAGCGAGCGGAAACCGACCAAGTTGCAACGGTTGAAAGCGGGCCTTGGCTCAGGCGGGCAATCGCTCGAAGAGATCGAGCAGATCGCGAAGTCGATCGGCGCCTGGGAGGATCGATTTGCCGCCCGGCCGGCCGCCGAGATGCTCATCGAGCAAGGCACGCCAGGAGCGGACGCGATGGAGAAGACGCTCGAAGGGATGCCGTTCACGGGAACTGACGAGCGGGCAGACATTCTGCGGGCCGCCTGCCGGGCCGCGATGGAGCGCGATGGCATCCCGGCCGAGGTCGAGCGAAACGCTCGCGCCTTCTACGAGCGAAGCAGGGGTCACCGCCGCGCTGAAACCGCGTCCGCGCCCACAATCCGCGCCGGCACCGAGTCGAGCCAGCCCATCGAGCCGGAGGGAAGCCTCGACTTTATCGGCGCGATCGCGAGCGTTCTCCGCCGCCTGTTCGGTCGTTAGGGGGCGAGGGCGCGCCCGACGCCGAGCGCGCCCGGATGGTTGCTAGACGGCCGCCTTCTCGGGCTTCAGCGGTGAGCCCGTCTCGAGCAGCGTCTTCAGTCCGCTCAGGATGTACGGCCAGCCGCCTGCGACGTTGTCGTAGACCTTGCTGCCGCTCGGGAAGTCGTCGTGGATGGTTGTCACCTTGGTGACGCCGTCGGTCTCCTCGAGCTCATAGGTGACCCGGCTCGGGCCTTCCGCGGTCAGCTCCGGGTCGTACTCGACGATCCAGCTGAATACAAGGCGTCGCGGCTTGTCGTACTCGATGACCTCGCCGTCGACGAGTGAGTTGCCCGTGCCGTGTTCGGTCCAGTGCAGCCGCGAGCCAGGCTTCCAGGTAGTGTTGGGCTCGCTGCCGTAGAGGTACCGATGCGTGAACTCGGGCTTCGTCATGGCATCCCGTCACCTGTCAAGCACCGTTGGCGGCCTGGGTCGTGTTCCACTATGGCGGTGCCCAGGGTCACATTCATCGGTGCCGGCAGCGCGGTTTTCGCCCGCCAGCTGATGACCGACATCCTTGCGGTCGACGGCCTGGAGGACGGGACGTTCGCGCTGGTCGACGTCGACCCGGACCGCCTCGAGCTCGCGAAAGGAATCGCCGAGCGGCTGGTCGAGCTCACAGGGAAGCGATGGCGCGTCGAAGCATCGACCGAGAGGCTCGACGTCCTGACCGGCACCGAGTATGTGATCAACTCGATCGAGGTCGCCGGGTTGCAGAACGTGCGACACGACTACGAGATACCTCTGCGCTACGGCGTGGACCAATGCATCGGCGACACCATCGGACCGGGCGGGATCTTCAAGGCGCTGCGCACGGGACCGGCCTGGCTCGAGATTGTCCTTGACATCGCGCGCGTCGCTCCGCGAGCGGTGGTCATGAACTACACGAACCCGATGTCGATCCTCACGCTGGCCGCTCTGAAGGCGACCGACCTCGAGGTCGTGGGTCTCTGCCACAGCGTGCAGGGAACGTCGCGCCAGCTGGCCGGATACCTGGAAATTCCGTATGAGCAGATGACGTGGGAGTGCGCAGGGCTGAACCACAACGCATGGTTCACGAAGCTCGAGCGTGGCGGCGAAGATCTCTACCCACGTCTGCGGGAGCGAGCCCAGGATCCGGAGACTTACGAGAAGGACCCG
>DASPYE010000082.1:0-2539 GCA_035636935.1 Candidatus Dormiibacterota bacterium
GGGCTCTTCGCGTTGGAAACGTCCGCCAGCACGGGGTTCGCGGCGCCCTGAAGCTTGAGCACAGCCTCCTGCGCCGTTGGTGAACCCGAGCAGCTGGCGTGCAGGGCTGCCCACGCCGGCACCGCGACCGGGCTGGGCGGCAGGATCGGAGACGGCGACGGGCTGGGAGTCGGGCTCTCGAGGGGGGTTGGCGTCGGGCTCGGGGAAGCCGAGGCCGAGGCCGGCGAGTGGTTCGCCTGCGGCGCCAGCGGGCCGTTGGCAGTGCAGGAGGCGACCGCCGCCAGGGCGACGAGGAGAACTACCCCTTTCCTCACGGTGGATTGGAACGAAAAGACGTACGGCCGGGTTACGCGCTTCCACTCCTGCCGCAAGTCGCACAGAATACCGGGTGGTCGTTTAGTGGTGGGTTAAGGATCGACGACGATGGCCCGCTCCATTGTCATGTTTGTGTTCCTCGCCACCGGTTTGTGCTCGACGCCGGAGCCCCTTAGCGCGATCGTCGATGCCGTGGCGACCCAATCCGCGAAAGTCGGCGGCCCTGTTGAGCTGGTGGTCGCGGTGAAGAACACGGGGCCCTCCATCTCCCACCTCGCCCTTGTCTTCCGGACCCCGGACCGCTGGTACGAGCGCCACGAGATGACCGACCTCGGTGGATGCACGATCGCGGAAGATGCGTCCGCGTTCGATTGCGGCGACCTGCCTGCGCACGAGTCCAGGAGCTACTCCTTCCGCGGCATCGCGAGCACCGCGGGGACCTTCCACTTCGAGCTTGCGCTGCGTGCGCTCGTCCACCCATTCGGATACGTCAACAACCACGCCGATGGAGCGGACGCGAGCGTCTGGGACGAGACCGTCAGCTAGGAGTCTGCCTGCGCCTTCCGCTCGAAGACGAGATCGCCGAACGTGACCGTGGGTTCATCGGGCTGGAAGACATCGGCACGCTGGTTGTAATCCTCGAAGCCTGGATCGGAATCGTGCTCGTGGTGTGCGTCCCCGTCGGCGGTCACCACCTGAAGCACGTAATCCTGGATCTCCTCCGAGGCGAGCGCGCTGTATCGGCAGCGGATCAGGCGAGCCTCGACGAATCGACCTCGTGCGGTGAAGTCGTCCCAGCGCTTGAGCTCGTCTTTCTCAAACAGCGCTTCGAACTCTTGGGCGCGGTCTTTCGCAATGTGCAGAACGATTGTGGTGTATTCGCGGGCCACGACCGAATTATCGCGTGGGCTTCACCTGGGTCTTGAGTCCGCTTCCCGCGAGAAAGGCGTCGATCGCCTTCGAGTAGTCGTCCAGGCCGAACTGGGCCGTGATCATCGCCTCGCAGTCGATCACGCCCTTGACCAGCAAGGCGAGCGCTCGCTCGAAGCTGTGCAGCACGGCCATCGAGCCGACGATCTTGATCTCGTCGTTGTAGACGCGAAAAGGCGAGAACGTGGCCGTCGCA
Organism: Candidatus Dormiibacterota bacterium; assembly: GCA_035636935.1. Taxonomy (GTDB): domain Bacteria; phylum Chloroflexota; class Dormibacteria; order Dormibacterales; family Dormibacteraceae; genus 40CM-4-65-16. The sequence continues at coordinate 1,442 of DASPYE010000082.1, forward strand.
TCGGCCCGCGCCACCCCGAACATCAGGAACGTGCCACCCCGGGCGACCCTTCGCAGTCCGTCCTCGATAGCCGGGACCACTCCAGTTGCGTCGATCACGACGTCCCAGCCCTGGGGGCGGTCCAGCTCATCCGCGGAGACCGCGACCCGATCCGCCGCCAGCCGCAAGGCAAGCGCGTGGCGTTTGGGGTTCGTCTCGATCATCTCGATCCCGCTTGCCCCGCTGTGCTTGATGAGCTGCCCGAGGAGAAGGCCCATCGTGCCGGCGCCGTAGATGAGGTAGTTGCCCGCGACCTGGGCGTCGATCATGTCCAGGCCGTGGACGGCACAGGAAAGCGGCTCGACCAGCGCGCCCCACGCGCGTGGAAGGTCGGCGGGCAACCGGAACGCATTCGCAGCCGGCACGGCCACGAACTCGGCGCACGCGCCGTTCGCCGACCCAACGCCGATTGCGTTCCAGTTCTCGCACAGGTTGAAATGACCCGCGCGGCACTGTCGGCATGTGCCGTCGAACAGGGATGGGTCGACCGCCACGAAGTCACCGGTCTTCAGGTGATCGACACCCGACCCCAGCGCGACGACCTCGCCGGAGAACTCATGACCGGGCACGATCGGGTACCGGGTGGGGGCAAACTCGCCGCGGAGGACGTGGATGTCAGTACCGCATATCCCGCACGCGTCGACCCTGACAACGACCTCCCCGGTCTTGGGCGAGGGATCGGCGATCTCCTTGACCTTCAGGTCGTTCGGGGCCTCGATGACGACGGCTTTCACTTGCCCTCTATTTGACAGCACCCATGGTCAGGCCGCGGATGAGCTGCTTCTGTGCGATCCAACCGGCGAGCAAGACAGGCAGGCTGGCGAGGGTGGCCGCGGCGGCGAGCTTGGCGTAGAAGAGACCGCGCCCGCTGATGAAGCTCACCAGGAACAGCGGCGCCGTGGCCGCTTCCGAAGACGTGAAGTTGACCGCGTAGAAGAACTCGTTCCAGCTGAAGATGAGGCAGATCAACGAAGTCGCCGCGATGCCCGGGGCGATGAGCGGCACGACGATGCGCAGGATCTCGTGGCGGAACTGCGCGCCGTCGACGCGGGCGGCCTC
>DASPYE010000083.1:0-8960 GCA_035636935.1 Candidatus Dormiibacterota bacterium
GAGGTCGCCGCTGCGTCGGGGGTATCGGATGACCGATAGCGGAGCGCGCCAGGCGCTCGAGGACGGTCTCGTCATCGCGTGGCGAAACCTGAAGCGCGTGCCCCGCATCCCGGAGCTGGCGCTGTTCGCGATCCTGCAGTCAATCATGTTCGTGCTGCTATTTGCCTTCGTTTTCGGAGGGGCGATCCCGCTTCCGGGCGGCGCTTCCTACCGCGAGTACCTGATGCCTGGGATCTTCGCCCAGACCATCGTCTTCGCCACCGCCACGACTGCGATCGGAATGACGGACGACCTGAGCAAGGGAATCCTGGATCGGTTTCGCTCCCTGCCCATGGCCCGCTCCGCGGTGCTGAGCGGGCGGACTCTGTCCGATGTTGTCTACAACGCCGGGATCCTGATCGTTCTCATGCTGTCCGGCCTCGCCGTCGGATGGCGAGTCCACAGCAGCCTGCCGGAGTTTCTCGCCGGCGTCGGGCTGCTCCTGCTCTTCGCCTTCGTGATGGCCTGGATCGGCGTGTGGCTCGGCCTGACGCTGAGGACGGTCGAGGTCACCCAGCAGGTCTCGTTCACCGTCCTGTTCCCACTGACGTTCCTGTCCAACGCCTTTGTGCCGACCCAAACTTTGCCCTGGTGGTTGAAGCCGGCGGCCGAGTGGAATCCGGTGAGCGCCCTGACCGCCGCGACGCGACATCTCTGGGGCAATCCGAATCCCTTCGCAGCCAGCGGGCTGCCGGCAGAGCACCCGATCGAGTTGACCCTGATCTGGGTCGTGGTCCTGCTGGCGATCTTCGCGCCTCTGGGGGTGTGGCGCTACCGGTCGATGAGCCGCTAGGCCGTCGTAAAGACCTCCACCGCCGGAGCTCCCTCGAGGCTTCCCTCGATGGTGCGCTGCAGGCTGGTGAAGTCCGGCTGCGCGTGGAACTTGCGCATTGCCTCGCTCGACTCCCAACGCTCGATCAGCACGACCTGCTCGGGATCGTGGTCAGAGCTGGCGACCTGGGCGCCGAAGCAGCCCGACGCATCCCGCGCCGCTTCGGCCGCCGACTTCAGAACGCCGGCCACCTCATCCCGGCGCCCGGCCGCCGGCTTGTGCCGAGCCACCCTCACAACGCTTGCGTGATCGTTCATTTCTTCAGCATAGAAAGCTCGTAGAGCTTCAAAGGTGAGAGCGGCATCTCGGTGATCTTCATGCCGGTCGCGTCCTCGATCGCCGATGCGAGGACGGCGCCGACCGGGATCACCCCTGCCTCGCCCGCCCCCTTCACACCAAGCGGGTTCAGGGGTGAGGGCGTCTCGATGTGGTCGATCTCGATCGAAGGGATCTCGGTCGCGTAAGGCATCAGGAACTCCATGAAGGACGCGTTGCGCAGCTGTCCGTCGCCGTCGTAAGCGAGCCGCTCGTAAAACGCGCCGCCGATCCCTTGCGCAACCCCACCCTCAATCTGGCCTTGCAGGACTAGCGGGTTGATGACGCGCCCGCAGTCATGGACGACGACGTACTTGAGGATCTCGAGGCGAAACGTTTTGGGGTCCACGCGCACGTAGGCGGCGTGGCACCCTGACGCCCACGTCGAGCCAGGGGGGCTGTAGTAACCGGTCGCCTCGAGGCCCGGCTGCTCGCCATCGCGCAACGGAGGCCCTTCGCGGGGTTGCGCGGCGAACTGCGTCGCCGCCTCGGTGCCGCCGCCAAAGGCGTAGCGCACCGGATTCGACAGCACGGCGACGGCCCCCAGAGGAATGCCTCGATCGGGCGAGCCTTTGACGCGGACAGCCCCGCCCGACAGCTCGAGATCCTCCACCGCGGCCTCGAGGTGGTCGGCCGCGATGTGCTTCGCCTTGTCGGCGACCATGCGTGCGGCGACGTGCATCGCGTTGCCCGCGGTGACGGCACCACGAGAGGCGAAGGTCCCCACCCCCCACGGAAAACGCCGCGTGTCGCCACTCGTCACCTCGACGTCGCCCACATCGACGCCGAGCTCGTCGGCCACCACCTGGGCCCACACCGTCGCGTGGCTCTGTCCCTGGCTCGGAATGCCCGTCGCCGCGACCACCTTGCCCGAGACCAGGACCTGCACGTGCGCGCCTTCGTAGGGCCCCACGCCGGTGCCCTCGACGTAGATCCCGATTCCCATGCCGACGTTGTCGCCCGGCGGCTTCGGACCCAGTTTCGCGATCGCCTTGTCGAGCAACGTCGGGTAGTCGCCGCTGTCGTAGATGACGGTGTTGCCGTCCTGCCACGCGACCCCCACGTCGTAGGGAAACTCGCCGGCCTGGATGAGGTTGCGCCGCCTGACCTCGATGCGATCCAGATGGAGGTCTGCGGCGATCGCGTCCAGCGTGCGCTCCATCACGAAGCACGCGTGAGGCCGGCCCGCGCCGCGATACGGCGAAGTGGGGGTCGCGTTGGTATACATGTCGCGAAAGCGCACCCGGTAGTTCGGGATCCGGTACGGCCCGGGCAGCTGGGCCGCGCTGATGATGGGCAGGATGATGCCGTAGGGCGTATAGGCGCCGCCGTCGTGGATGAAGTCGTCGCTGAGGGCGAGCACACGCCCATCGCCGTCGAAGCCGACCTCGACCTCATGGACCTGTCCGCGCTCCTGATTCACGGCAGTGAAGTGCTCCTGGCGGTCCTCGGTCCATTTGACCGGCCGGCCGTGCTGCATCGCCGCGTAGGGGACGAGGAGCTCGTCGGGATAGAAGAGCATGATCTTCGGCCCGAACCCGCCGCCCACGTCGGGCGCGATGACCTCGACGTTCGACTCGGGCAAGCCGAACAGGACCGCGAGGCCGCCGCGGATCGAGGTCGGCGACTGCGTCGAGTCGTAGACCATCAGCTTGCGATCACCGGCCGACCATCGCGCCCACACCGCGCGACCCTCCATCGGGCTCGCGGCGGCGCGCTCGTAACGCAACTTCAAGCGCTTGCTGTGGGGCGCTGCGCGCAGCGCCTTCTCCACGTCACCGACTTCCTGCAGCATCTCCGCCGCGACGTTGCCCGGTACGTCGTCGTGCACCAGGTGCTCGGCTGCCAGAGCCGCCTCCGGCGTGATCACGACCGGCAGTGGGTCGTAGTCGACGTCGACCAACTCGGCCGCGTCCTCGGCGAGGTATCTGGATTCGGCAACCACGAAGGCGACGGCCTCACCCGCGTAACGAACGCGCTCCGCGGCCAAACAGCGCTGCGTCCGGCCGTGGGTGAGGTTCGGATGCGGGATCAAGAGTGGGAGGTCGACCCCGCCAAACGGCAATTCGGCGGCCGTGTAGACGGCTACGACTCCCGGCATCGCGCGCGCGGCCGTCGCGTCGATCGATTTGATCCGCGCGTGCGCGTATGGAGAGCGGACGAAGCAGCATTCGAGTGCACCCTCGTCGAAGTCGTCGGTAAAGCGTCCCTTTCCGCGCAGCAGGCGATCATCCTCGACGCGCTGCACGGGCGAACCGAACCAGCGGGTAGTCATGCCCCATCCCCCGCCTTCGGCGGGTACTTCCCCACAAGTGGGGAAGAGTTCAACTCTGCCGCGCGCGTCACCGCCCGGCGGATCGAGGCGTAACCGGTGCAGCGGCACAGGTTGCCGGAGATTCCCTCCTCGACCTCCTGCTCGGTCGGGCGCGGATGCTGCGCCAGCAGTCCCACCACGGACATCACGAAGCCGGGCGTGCAGAATCCGCACTGGAGGGCGTGGCATTCGTGGAATGCCTGCTGCACCGGGTGCAGGGCGCCGCCATCGCGGGCGAGTCCCTCGATTGTCGTCACCTCGTGACCTTCCGCCTGCACCGCCAGCATGAGACACGAACGGACCGGCGCGCCGTCGAGCAGGACCGTGCAGCAACCACACACGCCGTGCTCACACCCGACGTGAGTCCCGGTCAGGCCGAGCTCGTGGCGCAGGTGGTCGGACAGGAGCAGGCGTGTCTCATCGGGCGCCGCGCGCTCGACGCCGTTGACCTTCACGCGGCGAAGGCCTGCGCGGTGAGTACCCGAACGAGGTGGAGGCGGAAGTCGGGTGACGCCTCGAGGTCGCCGCTCGGTTCCAGCCCTCGCGCCGGGTCGAGTCGATCTGCCAGCACGGGCGTCGGTGCCACTCCGAAGAGCGCGAGCTGGTCGCCCGCTCGCACGACACCCGCGAGCGCGAAGTCGCCGTGCCGGCGCGACTCTTCGATCACCGCGTACGGCTTGCTGGAGGACGGGAACCAGGCCTCGACGAGGATCTCGTCAGGTGCGAGCGTGGTTTCGAACACGCCCGCGAATAGCGCGCCGGCTTCGATGACCCGTTCGCCGCGCACCGACTTCGCTACCACGCTCCCACCAAGCGCGAGCAACACGGCCGGCAGCTCGGAGGCGGGGTCGGCGTGGGCGACGTTGCCGCAGACCGTGCCGCGGTTGCGGATGACGCGGTGGGCGACCAGGCGAATCGCGTCGGTGAGCAGAGGGCAGACGCGCGCCACGACATCCGAGTCCTCGACCATCGCTTGACGGACCAGGCCCTGGACCGCGACGCCGCCATCGCGCTCATAGATCCGATCCAGGCCCGCGATGCGATTGATGTCGATAAGGTGCTGCGGCCGTGCGAGCCGGAAGTTGAGAAGGGGAATCAGCGACTGGCCGCCGGCGAGCACTTTCGCGTCCTCAAGCGTGCCCAGGAGCGTGCACGCTTCGTCCACCGAACCCGGCGCGTGATAGGTGAAGGGTGGCGGCTTCACTCCAGCATGGCCACGGCACGGCAAAGCGCCGCCTCGCCGCCCTGGAAGCGCCACGGAAAGCAGCCCAAGAGGATCTTCTGGTCGAGGACGTCGTCGATCTGGCCGCCCAGGTTCTCGATGTGCACGACGTCGTGCGGAAACAGAAGCGTGTGCATGATCTGGTAGTCGGCCTTCGGAAAGATCTCGTCGAGGCTGCGGCCCAACTTCTTCTCGGCGTCCTCCGCCTCGTCCGAGCGGATGCGCCTGATGACCGTGTTCATGGGATGGTCCGCGCTGCCCGCGTCGACCGCAATCCATCGCACGCCACGCTCGAGCACCCACTCAGCGAATGCGCGTGTGGGACCGGGATGGCGAATGAAGTATTTCGTCTCGTCGAGGCTCGAGCGGTCTGTCCAGTTCTCGGGATAGTGGCGGTGATAGCCGGTGTGGATGACGAGGATGTCGCCGCGCTCGATGCGAAGTCCGGTGTCCTTCTCCCAGCGCTCGAAGTGCTCGGGCCCGTACAGGTCGTAGTCGCCGAGGCCGAGTCGTTCGAGGTCGACCACCGCGGCGGGACCGATCAGGAAGTCCAGCGGCAGGTCGCCGATGAACTTGCCGCCGGTCATGAAGTGCGCCGGTGCGTCGAGGTGGGTGCTGACGTGGAGGGTCATCGTGATCTCCTGGCCGCCGGCTTTTTCGAACGCCAGCCGCTTGATCCAACGGATCGCCGGGCCCGGATAGCCCGCGAAGGCCGGGGTGTGCAGCGAAAAGTCCTGCGTGAGGTCGAGAAATCTCACGAGGGCTTCATGGCGGTAAGCACCGAGCGCTGCACCTTGCCCATCGCGTTGCGGGGCAGCTTGTCGACCGTGATGACGCGCTTGGGGCACTTATAGGACGCGAGCCGCTCCTGAGCGAACGCGATGAGCTCGCTCTCGACCACTGGCGCGGAGCCCGACGGGACGACAAAGGCCGTGACCTCCTCTCCCCACTTGTCGCTCGGCAGACCTGCGACCGCGACCTCCTGAACGGCGGGGTGCGCTTCGAGCACGAGCTCGACCTCGCGTGGGTAGACGTTGAAACCGCCGGTGATGATGAGCTCTTTGATCCGGCCCCGAATCGCGAGCGTGCGGTCCTCGGCGATCTCGCCGATGTCGCCGGTCTTGAAGAAACCGTCGGGCGTGAAAGCCTCTTCGGTCGCCTTCGGATTGCGCCAGTAGCCCTGGAACACCTGGCCGCCTTTGAGCAACACCTCGTCCAGCTCGCCCAGCCTGACCTCGACCCCGGGAAACGGATAACCGACGCGACCCGGCTGCCGCGGCCCGTCGTAGGGGTTCGTTACGACGATGCCGCCTTCGGTGATTCCGTATCGCTCGACGGGAGGCTGGCCGAGCAGCCGCTCACAGCGCTCGAACAAGGCCGGCGGCAGGGGCGCCGACCCGCAGACGAACAGCCGCACGTGCGACAGGTCGGTCGGGCGCTCATCGAGCCAGTCACACAAGCGCTGGTACATCGAAGGGACGCCGAAGAACATCGTCCCGCCATGGGTGAGCTGCTGGACGACGTTTTCCGGAGTGAATGGAATGAGGATCGCGCTGCCACCACTGAGGAGCGTGCCGTGGAGGCCCATGCCCAGGCCGTGCAGGTGGAAGAGCGGCAGCGCGTGGACGAGGACGTCGCGCGACGTCCAGCGCCAGACCTCGAGGGCACCGCGTCCCTGGGCAAGGAAGTTGCCGTGGTCGAGCACTGCGCCTTTGGGGCGACCGGTGGTCCCAGAGGTGTAGAGGATGGCGGCGGGGCTCTCGGGACTGAGCGGCGGCATCGGCGGAGCATCGCCACGGGGAAGCCGTTCGAGCGGGATAACTCGAAGGCCGAGCTTGTTCAGGATTACAGCTCGCGGCGCGTCTGCAATGGCGAGCAGCGGGTCCGAGTCGTGGAGGATGTGCTCGGCTTCGGCGGAGTGGTAGTCAGGGTTCATCATCACAGCGCTCGCGCCGGCCCGCAGCACAGCCACGTATGCGACCACCCATTCGAGGGAGTTCGCGGCATAGATGGCGATTCGGTCGCCCGTCTTCACACCATCGCGGTGGAGCCCGCCCGCAACAATTTCAGTCTGCTCGCGCAACTCGTCTCGGGTCATCTTCCGGTCGCCGGTGCGGAGGACGACCTCCTTACCAGGCTTGAGCAGCTCCTCAGCCAGGTTGCCAGAGCGAAGTTTCCGCCGTAATTCGTCGAGCGCAGTCGGTCTCAGGACGTCACGCGCCACGGGCCAAAGGATGACCGATCAGCGCGCGCTGGTCACCGACGGTCGGGTGGCGCGACGTCGCTGCCACAGCAGCATCGCACCGAGCGCGATCAAGACCACCAGGAACGGCACCAAGATCGGAATCAACGCCGCCGTCACCGATAGGGTGGCCGAGGCGATGTCCTCCACCAAGGAGAGAGGCGGACCCAGGAAGGCGACATTGGCAACGGGCCGGACCGCCGCCCTCGTCACATGCACCGTTCCCGCGGTCGCGCCGCCCGCAAGAAGGCTGACGATCACTGCCAGCCCGGAATCCATCGAGGTGATGGTTCCGGTCTGCGAGGCAAACAGGATCGCGCCGGCCGCGGCCGACACGGGCAGCATCACGGCGTGCCCCACCGAATCGAGCGCCGGCACCTTGTCGACGGCAAACTCGACGACGGCGAGCACGAGCAGTCCCCAGAAAGCGATATCGGAGCTGAGAGCGTCGAACGGCGGCGCGAGGTGGATCAAGCCGAGTCGTGCAAGCAGGCTCACGATCAGCAGCGGCAGGGTCGCGTTGAGGCCGCTCGCTCCGGCGAGTCCGAAAGCCGCCGGCAGCGCCATGAGGCCCGGATTCACTTCACCTTTGTTTCTACCACGCTTTCGAGGGCTCTACTCGGTGGCGACGACCTCCGCCGGCTCACTCTCCTTATCACGCACGTGACCGGGCCGTAACAGCTGGTAGAGGACGATCGCGCTGAGCGCGCCCAGACCGAGGTTGTTGAACGTGAGGGTCAGGCCGCCGAGGTGGATCGGGATCGCCTGGGTGGCGGGAATGCCCGCCGCGATGACCAGGGGGATCGCAGCCACCGCGAGGTTGGCACGCTTGGAGAAGTCGACACGCGCATCGACCCAGATCTTGCCCCCGATCACGGCGATGAGGCCGAAGAGATACATCTCGATTCCGCCCTGCACGCTCACGGGGATGCTTCGCACGAGGGCGCCGAACATGGGAATGAAGCCCAGCAGAATGGCGAAGACCGCAGCGACCACGAACACCATGATCGAGAAGACGCGCGTGATGCCCATGACACCGATGTTCTCGGCGTAGGTCGTCTCGCCGGTGCCGCCGAGCAAGCCGCTGATCGTCGTGCCCAGGCCGTCACCGATGAACGTGCGGCCGAGCATGTGGCTGAGGTCGCGCTTCATGATGCCGCTGATCGCGTAGACGTGGCCGGCGTTCTCGGCGACGAGGATCACGGGGATGAAGAAGAACAGGCTCAGCTCAGTGCCGAACTGGCTGAAGTCGGGAAAGCTGAAAGAAGGCACGCCGAGGAGCGATGCTTTGCCGATCGCGTTGAAGTCGATATGGCAGGCGGACGCGGCCGCCGAGCATGGCGGGTACACGATCGAGACGAGGTATCCGACCACGATGCCGATCAGTACTGGGAGCAACCTCGGGAAGCCGCGGAGGTACACGGCCGCGCCGACTGCCGCCAGCAGAGTGACGGTCGCTGTGAAGGGTTCGCCCGCATAGTTGCCGGTCGCCGCGCTGGCGAGCGCGAGCCCGATGACGGCGACGACGGTGCCGGTTACGACCGGCGGGAGGAGGAAGCGGATGGGGTTCACGCCTACGACGTGAACAATCCCGCCGATGATCAGGTAGATGACGCCAGCAATCACGATGCCCGCGTAAGCGAGGCCGTGGTTGGGGTTGTTCGCGCCCTGCACAGCCAGCACGGAGCCGATGAAGGAGAAGCTCGAGCCAAGGTAGCTCGGTACCTTGAAGCCCGTGACGAACAGGAAAATCAGCGTGGCGACGCCGCTGAAGAAGATCACCGTGTTGGGGTTGAAGCCCAGGATCAGCGGCACCAGCACCGTCGCCCCGAACATGGCCATCACATGCTGGAGGCCCATCAGGATGGTCTGGGGCCAGCCAAGCCGATCCTCCGGATAGACGACGTCTCGCTCTCGTTTGCTCACCGCGACGGCCATGGCGCTCCCCTCCCATAACGCCCGGTCGCTGAACCCAGCGGCTCGGGCCCGGCGCTAA
>DASPYE010000084.1:0-2960 GCA_035636935.1 Candidatus Dormiibacterota bacterium
CGGGATCCACGACATCTCCATCTCGGCCAGGGCGAGCTGCGTCGTCTGGATCGCGCGGAGCAACAGCGATTCGTGAACGACCGCCGGCCGCAGCCCGGCCTCTTTCATCAGGCGCCCGGCGTCCTTCGCCTCTTGCACGCCGCGCTCGCTGAGCGGGACGTCGTGCCATCCGGTGAACAGGTTCTCCAGGTTCCATGTGCTTTCGCCATGGCGAAGGAGGACTAGCGTGCCGGGTTGTTTAGCGGTGGCCATACACCTCGGCGGTGACCTTGACGATGTGGGCGAACTCCTCGGCGACAAGGCTCGCGCCCCCGACGAGGACGCCGTCGCACAAAGGCAGCTCCACGTACTGCTGCACGTTGTCGGCCTTGACGCTGCCCCCGTAGAGGATCCGCACCTTGCGCGCCGCCCCTGCACCGATCATCTCGCCGACGATCTTGCGGATCAGGCGCATCGTCTTGTAGGCGTGCTCGGGGTCGGCGTTCTTGCCGCTGCCGATCGCCCACACCGGCTCATACGCGATGACCAGGCGCGCCGAGTCGTCCGCCGAGCAGCTGGCCAGACCCGCCTTGACCTGCGCCGACACCACCTGGTCCGAGGTGCCCGCGTCGTAGTGGTCGGCCAGCTCACCCACGCACATGATCACGCTCAGCTCGCACGACAGCGCCGCCGCCGTCTTCTTGGCCACCATCTCGTCGGTCTCTCCGACGAACAGCCGGCGCTCCGAATGGCCGACGATCACCCACTGGCAGAGCGGCTTGAGCATGGCAGGCGAAATCTCGCCCGTGAAGGCGCCCGCCATCTCCCAGAACGTGTTCTGCGCGCCGAGCTTGACACCGGATTCGAAGAGCAGTTCTGAGACGGCGGTGAGCCACAGAAATGGCGGGAAGAGCGCCACCTCCACCTTGTCGGCCTGCCCTCGGGCGACAGACATCACCCCGCGCACGAGGTCGAGCGCGTCGTCGACGTTGGTCGGATTCATCTTCCAGTTGGCCGCGACGAGCGGCATCCCCGGCGGCCGGCTGCTCATCAGGCCTCTTTGAGAATCGCGATGCCGGGCAGCTCTTTGCCTTCCAGGTACTCGAGCGTGGCCCCGCCACCCGTCGAGACATGCGAGTAGAGGCCGCCAAGCCCGAGGGAGTCGATCGCCGCGACCGTGTCGCCGCCGCCCACCAACGTGTACGCCCCCGACGCGGCGATGGCTTTGCCCACCGCCTTCGTCCCGTCGCTGAAGTCTTTGATCTCGGCCACGCCGACGGGCCCGTTCCAGATGACAGTGCCTGCGCCACGCAGCTTGTCGCTGAACAGAGCCACAGACCTCGGCCCGATGTCGAGGGCCATCCACTCAGGCTCGACCTTGTCGGCTTCCAGGATGCGCAGCGCCTCGCCGGCCTGCATCCTGCGTGCGCAAACCAGGTCGACCGGGAGCACCAGCTTGTCCCCGGCTTCCCCTGCCACCTCGCGCGCCTCCTCGAGCGCGGAGTCTTCGACCAGGCCGCTGCCGGTCGGCCAGCCGCGCGCCTTGAAAAAAGTGTTGGCCATCGCCCCGCCGATCAGCAGAGCGTCGACCTTCTTGAGCAAGCTCCGCAGAACGCCCACCTTGGTCGAGACCTTGGCCCCGCCCACCACCGCCACCATGGGACGGCGCGGATTGTCGAGAGCCTTGTGCAGCGCGTCGAGCTCCGCCTCCATCAGCTCGCCCGCAAACGCCGGCAGGTACGCAGCGACGCCCACGACGGAAGCATGCGCGCGGTGCGACGCGGCAAACGCGTCGTTCACGAAAAGATCGCCCAGGGACGCGAGGTCCCTCGCGAAGGCGGTGTCGTTGGCTTCGTCCTCTTTGTGATAGCGAACGTTTTCGAGCAAGAGCACTTGCCCCGAAAGCAGCCGATCAACCGCCGCCGTTGCGGGCGCGCCCACGCAGTCTTCGGCGAACTGAACCTCGCGACCGATGTTGCGGCTGAGATCGGCCACGATCGGCCTGAGCGAGAGGTCTGGCTCACGGTCCTTCGGCCGGCCGAGGTGTGACATCACGATCACCCTGGCGCCCCGCTTGATGAGGTGCCGCACAGTCGGCGCGGCGGCCCGCACACGTGCGTCGTCGGCGATGACGCCGTTCGACATAGGAACGTTCAGGTCCTCGCGGACGAGGACGCGCTTGCCTGCGACGTCCACGGAGTTGATCGAAGCTTTCAGAGCCGCTCCGCCATGTACGAGATCAGGTCGACCATGCGGCAGCTGAAGCCCCACTCGTTGTCGTACCAGCTCACGACCTTCGCCCAGTCGCCGGCCAGCACCGCGGTCGACGGTGCATCGACGATCGACGAGTGCGGGTCGTTCTTGAAGTCCGAGGACACGAGCTCTTCGTGGCTTACCGCCAGGATGCCTCGGAGCTCTCCGCTCTCGGCTTCCTCGAAGGCGGCGTTGATGTCGTCGGCGGTGGTGGTCTTGCCAAGCTGCACCGTGAGGTCGACGACCGAGACATCCAGGATCGGTACCCGGAACGAGATCCCGGCGAACTTGCCGGCGAGCTCGGGCAGCACCTCGGCCACCGCTCGGTTGGCGCCCGTCGACGTCGGGATGATGTTGTCGGCCGCGGCGCGCGCGCGGCGCAGGTCCTTGTGCGGGAGGTCCTGCAGCTTTTGGTCCGCGGTGTACGCGTGGATCGTGGTCATCATGCCGCGCTCGATCCCGAATGAGTCGTGCAGGACCTTGGCGAGAGGCACAAAGCAGTTGGTCGTGCAGCTCGCGTTGGAGAGTACGTTGTGCTTGGCGGCGTCGTAGCCCTTGTGGTTCACGCCCATGACAACCGTGTAGTCCTGGTTGGTCGCCGGGGCGGAGATGACCACCTTCTTGGCGCCCCCCTTGTCGATGTGGACGCGGGCCTTGTTCGCGTCGGTGAACAGGCCGGTCGACTCGACCACGATGTCCACCCCCAGGTCTCGCCATGGAAGCTCGCC
>DASPYE010000085.1:0-1702 GCA_035636935.1 Candidatus Dormiibacterota bacterium
CACAGTCAAGCGCTTCGAGCGGGAGGACGGCCACGTCAAGCTGATCGCCGAAAACCCTGCCTACGAGCCGATCGTGACCAGCAACGTCAGCCTGGTCGGCCAGGTCCGAGGTGTGATCAGGCTTTTCCGTTAGCCGAATAGGTCTGGAACCGCCCCGCGACATGGCGGGGCGCCCACCCCCACGCCAGGGTCCCGCTGTCGACGTACTCGGTCCGCTCCACGCCGCCGATCTTGCGAAGCTCCGCGAGCACGCCTTCGCGCCCGTAAGGCACCAGGATCTCGATTTCGACCGCATCGCCGCGGCTGGCGCGATCGATCGCTTTCAGTAGGTCGCTGAACCCGGTCCCCTTCAGGGCTGAGATGGCGACCGCGCCCGGATAGCGCTCGGAGAGGGCGGTGATCGCCCGCCGTCGCGAGGCCGGACCCAGCAGGTCGGCCTTGTTCAGGGCGACCACCCGTGGCTTGTCCACCGCGCCGAGCTCCGCCAGCACTCTCTCCACGGTCGCCGCCTGCTGTGCGACCGCGGGCGAGCTCAGATCCAGGACCTGGATGATCAGGTCCGCCTCAGTGACCTCTTCCAGCGTGGCGCGGAACGCGGCGACCAGGTCGGTCGGCAGCTTCTGGATAAATCCGACGGTGTCGGTGAGGAGCAGCTCGCGTCCGGCAGGCAGCTCGAGCTTCCGTGTCGTCGGGTCGAGTGTCGCGAACAAGCGGTTCTCGGCCCTGACGTCGGCACCCGTGAGCACGTTGAGCAAGGTCGACTTGCCGGCGTTGGTGTAGCCGACGATCGCCGCAGTTTCGAGGGCGGCCCGACGGCGGCCCGTTCGCTGCTGGTGGCGCTGAGTGCGTACCTGCTCGATCTCCCGGTCGAGGTCCCGCATCCGTTTCCGGATGCGCCTGCGCTCCACTTCGATCTGCTGCTCGCCAAAGCCGCCGCGTGCCCCCACTCCCCCCCGGCGCCCGCCGACCTGGCGGTCGTAGGCGTAAGCGCCGATCAGCCGCGGCAGCAGGTGATGCAGCCGCGCCGCTTCGACCTGGAGCCGGCCCTCGTGCGTGCGCGCGTGCTGAGCAAAGATCTCGAGGATGATCTCCGTGCGATCGAGAACCCGTGCCTTGACCTCGAGCTCGAGGTTGCGCTGCTGGCGCGGGCTCAGGTCTTCATTGCAGATCACGACGTCGAATTCGCCCTCGAGCTTCATGTCGCGCAGCGAAGCGACCTTGCCCATACCGAGGAAATGCGCAGGGTCGACCTCGGATCGCCGCTGCACGTCGGTGCCCACCACCTCTGTCCCCGCGGTCCGCGCGAGGTCGGCAAGCTCGGCCATCTGGTCGCGCACCCTCTCTGGAGTGGCGCCCGGGAGCAGGATCCCGACGAGATAGGCCCGCTCGCGCGGACTCCTCGTCGTGATCACTCAGGAGCCCCCGCGAAATCGCGGCGAAGCCTCTGACTTCGTGGGGATTTCAGAGCTTGAGCTTCCTCATCCGCGCCATCGCTTCCTCGAGCCGCGCGTCAGGGGCCGTGACCGAAAGCCGGAAATAGCCTTCGCCGTGCGGGCCGAAACCGACACCGGGTGTGATGTTCACGCCGACCTCATCGAGCACGTGCGACGCAAAACCAATCGAGTCATACCCGTCGGGCACCGCCGCCCACACATAAAAGGTCGCGCGCGGCGGCTTGATCTTCCAGCCGAGGCTGTTCAGG
>DASPYE010000086.1:0-2137 GCA_035636935.1 Candidatus Dormiibacterota bacterium
GAAGTTGACCGCGTAGAAGAACTCGTTCCAGCTGAAGATGAGGCAGATCAACGAAGTCGCCGCGATGCCCGGGGCGATGAGCGGCACGACGATGCGCAGGATCTCGTGGCGGAACTGCGCGCCGTCGACGCGGGCGGCCTCAAACAGGTCGTGCGGGATCTCGAGCAGGAACGACCGCAGCAGCCACACGCCGAGCGGCAGGTTGATCGTCGTGTAGATCAGGGCGAGGGCGAAGATGTTGTCGAGCAGGTGGAGGTCGCGCGCGAGCAGGTAGAGCGGCACCAGGCTCGCCGCGAACGGCAGGAACCGGGTCGAGATGAAGAAGAAGAGCACATCGCGGGTCCTCTTCACGGGCCGGATCGCGAGCGCGTACGCGGCGGGCAGTCCGAGCGCGATGACCAGGAACGTCGAGAGGATGCTCGCGATCGCTGAGTTGATGAAGAACGGCGGAAAGTCGCCGGACAGCACGGTCTGAAATTCTTCGAGTGTCGGGACGAAGAAGATGGTCGGCGGGCTGCTGGCTGCCTGGGGCTCGGTCTTGAGGGCTTCGAGCCACATCCACAAGACGGGGAAAAAGAAGATGAACACGACGAGCCAGCCGAGTGCTGATTTCAGCAGCTTCGAGCGGAGGCCGGTGGATTCCATCAGCGCCTGGCCTCGATCTGAAAGATGGAGAAGAGCGTTCGTAGGGCGAGCGTCGCGACGATGGTCGTGATGATCACGGCGACGACGCCGATCGCGGACGCCTCGCCGATGCTGAAGCCCTGGAAGGCCACGAGATAGAGCAGGAACGGAATGTTGGTGGTGTCCTCTCCGGGACCCCCGAAGGTCAGCATGAAGATCGAGTCAAACGTCTGCACGACGAATAGCGATCCGAGGAGCGCGCCCAGCTCGATGAACGGCCTGACCAGCGGAAGCGTGATCCGCCGAAAGGACTGGAACGCATTGGCGCCATCGACCCGCGCGGCCTCCAGCACCTCGGGGTTCTGCGACTGGAGCCCGGCCAGGATGATGAGCATCATGAAGGGCGTCCAGCGCCAGACCTCCACGGTCACGACCGTCACCATCGGGTACTGGTTCACCCAGTCGACGCGACCCAGCCCGAACGGGCTCAACAGGTAAGGAAGCAGGCCGAACAGCGGGTTGAGCAGCGTGTCCTTCCAGATCAACGCACCGGCCGTCGGCATGATGAGGAAGGGCGCGATCATCAGCGTTCGCATCAGGCCCTTGCCGAAGACCTCCGAGTTCAGGATCATCGCGACGGCCAGCCCGAGGACGACCGAGATTCCGATCACCGAAATAGTCAGGAGGACGGTGTTCCAAACGGCGATCCTGATGCTCTCGTTGGTGAAAATCGATCCGTAGTTTTCGAGCCCGGCGAAATGGAAGCTGCCCGGCTTGAGCAGGTTCCACGAGAAGAAGCTGTAGTAGATCGTCAGCACGAACGGAATCTGGGTGACGAGAAATACGTAGATGAAGGCAGGCAGCAGGGGCAGGCGGCGCGCCCACGCCTCCCGGCCGAGAGCGGAAGCGGCGGTCGCCCGCACGCCTCCGCCCCCGCCCCTGTTTGCCGAACCGACCAGCGTTGCTATGTCTGGTATTTCTTACCGACGGCGGTCGCGAGCGACTGCGCCTTGGCAATCGCTTGATCCACCGTCTGTCCACCGGCGATCACCTTGGCGAACTCCTGCGAGACCTGGTCACCAAGCTGCTGAAACTCGTCGATGTCGACGTACTGGACGCCTACATAAGGCACCGGCTGCACGGTGGGGTGCGTCACGTCGGCATGAGCGATCGAGTCGAGGGTGACCTGCGCGAAAGCGCCGGCCGCCTGCTGGTACTCGGGGATCGAGTAGGTCGAGGTTCGTGTCCCAGGGGGCACGTGCGCCCAGCCGAGCTTCTGGCCCACGAGCTTGATGTAATCCTTGTTGGTCGCCCAGTCGGCGAAGGTCCAGGCGGCGTCCTTCTTCTTGCTGCTGGAGGGCATCCCGAGAGACCACGCCCACAGCCAGCCCGACCAATCCTTGACCACGTGGGGAGCGAATGCATAGCCGGAGTTGGCGGCGGCCGCGCCCGTGAAGTTGCTCGCGGCCACGGTGGCGTCGTACCACATAGCGACCTTGCCGCTGTTGTACGC
>DASPYE010000087.1:0-5351 GCA_035636935.1 Candidatus Dormiibacterota bacterium
AACATCCACCGCCGTGAAGCGGAGGATTCGACAGCCAGCATCGATCAAGCGATTCTGGCGCCGATTGTCGGCCGCCAGGCTGTCCCGATGTGTCCCACCGTCGTATTCGATCACCAGTCGCCGACCCGGATAGTAAAGGTCTGCCCGGGCCATGACGATTCCACGGCCGTCGCGGAGCGAGACCTGGACGCGAGGCTTGGGCAGCCCAGCCAGCATGAGCAGCAATCGCAGTCTCGTCTCCATGGGGCTCTCGGCGGCGGGCTCGGCAAGCTCGATCGCCCGGCGCAGTGTTCCGATTCCGCGGTACCCAGCGTGCGAGGCGATCCACTCGCGAAGTTGGCTCGTGGTAACCATTCGCGCATGCAAACCCATATCCAGGATCGCGACCGCGTCAACCACGGGCCGGCAGCGGCCGAGGTCCGCGACCGTGCGGATCTTCGATGTCGCGCGGAAGTCGCCAACCGTTGCCACCTCTGATTCCGAAAGATTCGATCTCGTGAGCCGGAGAGACGCCAGATGCGAGGTCCGGCTATCCATAGGAAGAGTGACCTCGATCGGATCGCACGGGGGGAAATCGAGTCCATGGAGCCACGCGGCCGTCCGGCCCGAAAAGGCGGCATTGGGCGAGAGACGGCCTTTTACCGCCGCCAGCTCGGCCGGAATTGCGAGAGTGCGAGCCACGTCGTAGATCTTCGTAGCCCACCGAGCCGATTCAAACCTCGGCCGTTAAGAACTGTGCCGAAAAGCGCCCCATTGGGGGCTAAGTTGCCGAATTTCGGCACAGTTTGTCGATGTGGTTGGAGCGGGCGACCGGCCTCGAACCGGCTACCTCAACCTTGGGAAGGTTGCGCTCTACCAGGTGAGCTACGCCCGCTCGGCAGAAAATCGATTCTAGGTCTCGACGACCGCCTCCGCCTGGGGTGCCGCCTCCGCGACCACCGAACGCACCAGCTGCGAGTACTCCTCCACCAGCCGGCCGGCGTGGCCCGGGTCGGTCGTCGATCCGATGATGTAGTACTCGGGCCGGTCGGCGTCAGGCGCCACGAGGACCCACCCATCCTCCACGAAAACCTTCACCCCGTCAGTCAGATCGACTCGGTCCCGCAGATGGCGCTCCATCATCGTCCGCATCACGCGCCCTTTGACCTCCCACGGGCAAAACTCGACCGCGGTCCGGTGCGTGACCTGTGGAATCCGCGAGCGTAACGTCCCCAGCGAGGTGCCCGTCTTCGCCAACAATTCGAGCACCCTGGCGACCGTGAAGATGGCGTCGAACGAGACGGCAAAGTCGGGCCAGCAGAACCCCCCGCCCCCGTCCGACGCGAGGACCGCCTCGGCGTGCTGGGCCGCTCTCAACACAGCCCCCGGCGTGATCTTGGTCGGCACGAACCGGCTCTTGAACCGCTCGGCGATCATCGAGAACGCCAGCGACGACGAAGCCGGACCCAGCACCATGCCCGCCTTGGTCGTAAGCACGAGTTGAGTCAGAACCGCGAACGCCTCGTCGTGACTGAGCAGGGTCCCCGTCTCGTCGACGATGAAGCACCGCTCGCCCGGCGTGTCGATGAATACACCAAGCTTGGCTTTCACCGCCAACGTGATCACGCCCATCTCCTGCAGGTGAGCCTGGAAAGTCTCGTCGTCCTCCTCGAGGAACACCTCCGCGGGCGCCGCATTGAGAGGGATCACCGAGCAGTTCAGCTCGCGCAGGATCTGAGGCAGCACCATCGCCGCGGCCCCGTTGTTGTAGTCGATGACGACCTTGAACGCCTGACCTCGCACCGTCTCCAGGTCGAGGTTCGCGAGCATATCCTCCATGTAGCGCTCGGTCTGCTGGTCTCGTCGGGTGATCCGCCCCATCTCGTAATGCGAGACACGGCGGATGTCTTCGCGGAAGTAAAGGCCCTCGAGCTTGCGCTCGCTCCGCTTGTCGACGTCCAGGCCGTGGTCGTCGAAGATGCGGACGTCCGCCGCGCGCGGATCGACGGGCGAGGTCTGCACATGTACCGCGGACACGTGATTGCGGCGCGACCAGTACCGCGACACGGGCGCGGGCAGCACCGACAGGTCGATCACGTTGCTGCCCGACGAGATGATGCCGGACATCAACGCTCGCCCGATCATCCGTGCCGAACGTGTGTAGTCGCGCGAGAATGCGATTTCCGTCCCCTTCGGCGTCAGCGCCCCGATCGCCGCGCCCAGACGCGAAGCGAACTCGGGTGTGATCTCGATGTTGATCAAACCGGTGAGGCCGTAGGAGCTGAAGAGCCCTCTCTTCCAGGAGCCGGCCCAGATGATCGATTCGTGGACCACGGCACCGGGCTCGACTTCCTTGTTCGGCCAGATCCGCACGTTGGCATTGACCGTCGACCCCGAGCCAATCGTGACGTCGCTGCCGATGACGGTTCCTTCTTCGAGGAGGCAGCCGTTCTTGACCGTGACCGACCGGCACACGACCGCGCCGCGCAGGCGGGAGTTCAGACCGATATAGCTGTGGTCCCAGACAATCGAGTTCGAGATCTTCACGCCCGAATCGACCGTGGTGTACGCGCCGATGATTGCCGGCCCGTTCACCCAGGCCCCGCTTCGCACCTTTGCACCGGCGCCGATCAGCGCCGGGCCGTCGATTCTCGCGCCGGAGAAGACCTCGGCGTCCGGATGGATCCAGGTCGACTCACCGACCCGCTCGCCTGGAAGCTGCACCTTGACGCGGCCCTCGAGGCAGTCGAAGTTGGCCTTCATGTACGCGGAGTGGCTGCCCACGTCCTCCCAGTAGCCGTCGGCGATCCAGCCGAAGACGTGCTCACCCTCTTTGAGCAGTTTCGGGAAGACATCGCCTGACCAGTCGGTGACCTCGCCGGACCGGAAGAACTCGAACACCGACGGGTCGAGGATGTAGATCCCGGTGTTGGCCAGGTCGCTGATGACCTCGCCCCAGCTTGGCTTTTCGATGAACCGCTGGACCGCGCCGCCCTCGTCGACCACCACGACCCCGTACTCGAGCGGGTTCGGCACCGGCTTCAAGACGATGGTCGCGATGGCCTTGCGTTCGCGGTGGAACCGGGCGGCGGCGCCGAGATCGATATCCGTTAGCGAGTCGCCCGAGATGACAACGAATGGCTCGTTCAGCTGTTGCCGTGCCAGCATCACCGAGCCGGCCGTTCCCAGGGGCGAGTCTTCGACGGAGTAGCTGAGCGCGACTCCCTGCTCGGAGCCGTCGCCGAAGTAGTTGCGGATCGAAGCGCCGAGGTACTGCACGGTCGCCACCACGTCACGCAGCTGGTGGCGGCGCAGGTGAAGAAGGATGTGCTCCATGATCGGCCGACCGGCGACAGGTACCAGCGGCTTGGGCATGTTGCTGGTGAGCGGTCGCAGACGCGACCCCTCCCCGCCGGCCATGACAACAGCCTTCATATCCCCTTCCTCACTAGGATCTTATGCGCCGTGGAAGAACTCAAACGATTCGCGTACGACCTGCTCTGGACCTGGCAGCCCCGCATCGAGGCTTTGTTTCGGGTGCTGGACCCCGAACTCTGGAAATCCACGCGTGAAAATCCCGTCCTGCTCCTCGCCCAGCTAGGCGAGGAAGGTGTCCAGAAGGCCTGCGAGCGAGAGGAGGTCAAGCGCGTCTTCGACGATGCGAGGGCCGCCTACCACGAGTACTACGAGCGCAAGCCTCGATTCATGGACGCGCAGGCGCCGCTTGGCATCGCTTACTTCTCGCTCGAGTTCGGCCTCACCGAGTGCCTGCCGATCTACTCAGGCGGCCTCGGCGTCCTCGCCGGGGATCACCTGAAGGCCACCAGCGACCTCGGTCTCCCTCTCGTCGCGGTCGGCCTCCTGTACAAGCAGGGCTTCGGCCGGCAGGACATCGACGCCGCCGGCCGCCAGTTCGAGGTCTACGCCGAGAACCGTGGCTCCGACCTGCCGGTCAACAAGGTCGAGGGCGTCGAGGTCGAGGCTCCGATCGGCCAGCGCAACGTGCGCATCGCAGTCTGGCGCGCCCAGGTCGGCCGTGTGCCGCTCTTCCTGCTCGACACGGATCTCGAGTCCAACCCCAACGACCTGCGCAACATCACAGACCGCCTCTACGTCCCTGAGCCGGACCGCCGCCTGCGCCAGGAGATCGTGCTCGGCATCGGCGGAGTTCGTGTGCTGCGCGCCCTGGGTCTCGACGCTGGCGTGTTCCACCTCAACGAGGGACACAGCTTCCTCTGCGCGATCGAGCGGATCCGTGAGCTCAGGGCCTCGCGCCAGATGACTCTGGAGGAGGCGCGGCTCGTCGCCCGCGCGGGCATCGTCTTCACGACGCACACGCCCATCGCGGCGGGCAGCGACTACTTCGACGCCGGCCTGGTGTGGGACCACCTCGGCCCATACCTGGCGCAGGTGGGCATCTCCTTCGATCGCTTCATGGACCTCGGCCGGCAGCGCCCCGGCGATCCGCGCGAGAGGCTGTGCACGACGTACGCCGCACTCCGCCTGGCCGATCAGTCAGTCGGGGTCAGCCGGCTGCACGGGGCCGTCTCGCGCCGGCTTTGGAAAGACGCTTGGCGCGGGCTGCCCGATGCGCAGGTGCCGATCGGATCGGTGACCAACGGGGTCCACATGCCGACCTGGGTCGCCCCGGAGATCGCCTCGCTGCTGAGCCGGTACGTCGGCCCGGACTGGTGGGATCTCGATCCGGCCGATGGCAGATGGCACGCCGTGTACGAGATACCCGCGGCGGAGCTGTGGACGATCCATTGCGACCTCAAGCGACGGCTCCTCGAGCTTTCGAAGGAGCGCGCCGAGACGCCGCACGAGATCGACATGAACGCGCTGACGATCGGATTCGGCCGCAGGTTCGCACCCTACAAGCGCGCGAACTTGCTGCTGCGGGACCGGCCGCGCCTGACCAAGCTGCTCCGCAACACCAAGCGACCGGTGCAGATTCTCTTCGCGGGCAAGTCGCATCCCGCGGATCAGCCGGGCAAGGACATCGTGGCGGGGATCGTCGGCCTCGCCCGCGAGGAGCCTCACGTCGTGTTTCTGAAGGACTACGACATCGCCCTCGCGCGTCATCTTGTGCAGGGGGCAGACGTCTGGCTCAACAACCCACGCCGCTTTCTAGAGGCGAGCGGTACAAGCGGCATGAAGGCCGGGGCCAACGGAGCGTTGAACGTCAGCGGCCTCGACGGATGGTGGGACGAGGCTTACCGCCCCGAGCTCGGCTGGGCGATCCCTTCCGGCGCGACGCTCGACCGGCCCGAGATCGACGACGTCGCCGAAGCCGAGGGGCTGTTCCGCCTGCTCGAGCGCGAGGTCGTGCCGGCGTTCTATGACCGCGACGAGTCGGGCATCCCTCGCAG
>DASPYE010000088.1:0-11939 GCA_035636935.1 Candidatus Dormiibacterota bacterium
AGAGCATCGAGCACCGCGGCGGGTTCGCCGGTCTGCTCTTCGAGCGGCAGGTCGGAGTGGGGAAACAGCGCGGCGGCGACTACCTTTCGTTCGGCGGCGGGGTCGTACTCCACGAGGTTGACCGTTGGCCGGATGCCCCCATCCCGACCCTCCCCCGCGAGCGGGGAGGGAGCCTGCTTCTTGACGCGGTTTCGGACGTCTTTCATTCGCTCGGCGGCGGGCGTCCCGTACCTCTCGTCCAGGGCGCGGCGCACGAATGCCGGTATGACCAGAGACAGCTCGCGGTGCAGGTCGATCGCGAGCCGCTTGTATTCGGGCAGCTCGTGCGCCGCCATCTTCGTGATCAGGTACTCAAACGCGCGGCCGTTGCCGAACAGACCGAGGTTCGTGAGCGCGCCGGCGGGCAAGAATCCTCGCAAAAGGTCCAGCGCCTTGGCGCGAGTCGCCGACTTCCAGGCGCGGTCCGTCTCCCCTTCCTCTTGCGGAAAGCGCTCCCGGATGGCGAGCGTGGCCGGCTCGACGAGACCGCTGTAAGCGTCGAACAGCGCGTCCGCCGCCGGCTCGTAGTCCGGATGCGCGAGCTCGGGGCCACGGTAGTAGAGGTAGCGGCCATCGAGGCCCGCCCGGTCGAAGCGGACATAGCGCGTCGATTTCTCGAGCGGCGAGATCCCGATCCGGCTGTCCTCCAATGCCTTGGCGGCGAGCGTCGACGTCTGCTCGACCGCGACATGCGCGCCGGCCAGCTCGGCGACCGAGTCGTCGCCGTAACCGACCAGGACGCGTTCGTAGAACTCCTCGGCGCGCCGGACCGCGACCATATCGTCATCGACAGGCGGCGTGCCGGCCAGCCGGTCGAACCCGGAATCCGGCTCGTTGATGAACTCGTCGAGAAGGACGCGTCGCAAGCTCTTCTCGGTCCGCGAGTAACGCGAGAAGAGCGCGCCCTTGACGACCTCGGGCAGGTTGCGTAAGGCAAAAACCGGCCGGTCCATGTTCGTGAAGTAGCGCGAGAGGAGGGCCGATTCGGCGGGGTTGAACTCAGGTCCGGCCACGAACGTAGTATCCGTCGTCCCCGTCTAAAGCAACGCCAAAAGCCCATATTTTGTGTTCGGCGGGGCGCTCGCTACAGCCGATAGATGCAGAAGAGGATGTTGTCCCCGGGTTGTCCCCAGGTCTGTTAAAAACCGGCAACGAAACGCCGACGAGAGCCGAGGTCCGGGCCGGCTCTACGCTGGAGTTCCTGTGGACGAGATCGACTGGGCAGCACGTTGGAAGGCCCTGGTGGATGATCGCGCCACCCTCGCCGCCGGCCACTCGGACAGCCACTACTGGGACCGTCGCGCGAAGAGCTTCGCCCGCTCGACCCACCACCGAGCCGGCGATTTGCTTGAGGTGCTCGAGCCGTTTCTGTCGCCGCAGAAGACGCTGATCGACGTGGGGGCCGGTACCGGCCGCCACGCGACACCTCTCGCATCGCGTCTGGAGTGGGTGACGGCGGTCGAACCTTCCGAAGGGATGCGGTCGCATATCCCGCCTCTCGACAACATGACCATCGTCGCGAGCGGCTGGGAGGAGGCTGAGGTAGCACCGGCGGACCTCGTCATCTGCAGCCACGTCATCTACGGCGTGGCGGAGCCGGTCCCCTTTCTCGAAAAGATGCAGCGCTCTGCACGCGAACGCGTCTTCGTGATGATGCGCGAGACCGACCTGCCGCACCCCGGAGCCGAGCTTCGGCGCAGGCTGCTTGGGGCGGATGGCCCGCGACTGCCGCGGTTCAGCGAGCTGTTCATGTTGCTCGTGCAAATGGGCGCCGCACCGGACGTGGCATACCTTCGCTATCCCATCGTCACGCGATACGCCGATATGGGCGAAGCGCTCATGGACTGCCGCGCGCTGTTTGGCGAAGGCTGGGACGAGACCGCGGCGCGCGCGGAGCTGGATGAATTGTTGACACCCGAAGGCGATGAGCTTGTCTACGACGGCGGCATGGCCCTTTCTGGAGTCGCGCATTGGCAGCCACCGAAGAGTTGAGGTCTACGCCGCGGCCGGGCGGCGAGAGATCCGGCGATCCAGGTGGCTCAGATCGGGGCGAACCGACGAGCAGCGGAGCAAGCGCATTCGTATGCGTGCGCGAGCAGCGTAGGAGGTGAGCCCCGAGATGGGCCGCCTGGGCGCCGCAGATCCGTCGGCAGACCGCGGCGGAGACCTCCAGTTGAGGCCGGTGAGGCCAGCCGACCGCGACCGCATCCTCGAGATCACGAAGGACGTCTGGGAAGGTCGGGACTACATCCCGCGCGTCTTCGACAGCTGGGTCTCCGACGCCGGCGCCTCGTTCCAGGCCGCGGAGGTCGAGGGTGTTGTCGTCGGCGTGCAGCGCCTGCGGCCGTACGCGCCGGGCCTCGTCTGGTACGAAGGCCTGCGGGTGGCGGCCGAGCAGCGACGCCGTGGAATCGCCCGCGCGATGCTGGCGGCCTCGATCGGAGAGGCGCGAGAGCAGGGCTTTCGCCAGATGCGCCTGGCGACGCGCGACCTACCGGCGGTGCGGCTGTTCGAGTCGGCGGGCTTTGGGCGAATGGTCGAGATGAAGTGGTGGCGCGGGCTCCGCGTCGAGGGCGGCGAGCCCGCCCGCATGCCCGATCCGGCGGAGGCTAAGAAGCTGTGGCCTGTCATGGCGTCCAGCCCCGGATATGCGCTCTACGCCGGAGTCTGCCCCGACATGAACGGCGCGCGAGACCTCGATGCTGACGAGCTCGAGCGACTTGCGCGCAACGGTTTGATCCGGCTCGGACCGGGCGGGCGCGCGGTCGCGCTGCTGCGCGAGCCGTGGGGCCAGAACATTGCGGTGTCGCTGCTCGCCGGGCGAGGCGGCGCGCTGCGCGAGCTTCTCATGGCCTTACGTTTCGAGGCCGACGCGGACGGACTCAAGCACGTCACTATCAACCTCCCGCCGGGGCATCCGGCGGAGGAAGACCTCAAGGCCACCGGATACGATTTCGCGGATGCCGAACACAGCGCCTATATCTACGCACTGACGCTTTGACGCGGCGCGCCCCACCCCTCACCCCTCCCCATGAATGGGGAGGGCACGTGCCATGACGAGACGCTACGTAATCTTGGGAAACGGCATCGCCGGCCAGACCTGCGCTGAGGACCTGCGCAAGGCGGATGCCGACGCATCGATCGTGATGGTCGCGGCCGAGCGACACCCGCTCTACAACCGCGTCGCGCTGCCGCGCTATCTCCGCGGCCAGGTCCGGCGCGAGAAGGTATTCATGCGAACGGTGGAGCAGTACGCGGCTCAAAACCTCGAGATCCATTTCGAGACGTGGGCGACCGACATCGACCTGCGAGAGAAGGTCGTGCACACCAACCGCGGCCACGAGCTGAGGTACGACGCGATCCTGATCGCCACCGGCGGCCGGCCGAAACCGCCTCCATGGCCGGGTTCCACGGACGTCACCGCGTGCCTGGGCTTCCAGACGCTCGACGACACCGACGCGATCATTGAGAAAGCCGACACGTCGCAGCGTGTCCTTGTGATGGGAGGCAGCTTCATCGGGTACGAGCTCGCCGAGGGCGTGAGCTTTCGTCACAAGGCAGGTGTCACCTGGATCATGCGTGGGCCCTGGTTCTTGCGCTACGTACTCGATGAGGAGGGCGGGAAGCTGTGCCACCAGATGGGCGAGGCGCAGGGGGTGCAGTTCATCACCTCGGATGAGGTCCAGAAGTTCAGCCGCAACAATGGGCGCTATGTCGCCGAGACCGTGAACGGCGAGAAGGTCGAGTTCGACCTGCTGACGTATGGCGTCGGACTCGATTACTACACCGAGCCGGTCAGGACAGGCGTGGAGCTGAAAAACGGGATCGTCACCGACGCCAAGCTGCGGACCTCGGCTCCCGACGTGTATGCGGCCGGCGACATCGCTGTCTTCTACGACCTGATGGTCGAGCGCCATAACCAGATGGGCACCTGGGACAACGCTGAGGCACATGGCAAGGTCGCGGCGCGCAACATGGCCGGCGCCGACGAGGATTTCTTCGACGTGCCCACCTATACGACGACGATGTTCGGCTCGACGCTCGCGGTGATGGGCGTGACGCCTGACGTGCAGCCCGGGCTCGAGTCGGTGCGGACCTTCAGCTTCGAGGAGAAGTTCTATCGCAAGCTGTTCTTCAAGGATGACCGGCTTGTCGGAGCGATCATGATCGGGCCGCCGAAAGGAAGAAAGAAGTTGATCGAGATCATGCGGTCGCGGCAGAAGATCGAGCGCCCGAAGCAGGAGCTGCTCGACCCCGCAAACCTGAAGGACTGATGGCCGCCGAGTACGTCTTCGTGACGCACTGGCGCCTGCAAGCGGCCGCGCAGGAGGTGTTCGACGTGCTCGCCGACCCGTTCGGCCTCGCGCGCTGGTGGCCCTCGGTGTACCTGGAGGTGAAGGAGTTGCAAGCGCCCGACCCTCGAACCGGGACAGGTCGCGTCGTCGAGCTCTACACAAAGGGGTGGTTGCCTTACACGCTGCGCTGGAACTTCACGGTCACGGAATCCACTCCGCCAACCGGATTCACGCTTGTCGCGCATGGCGACTTCGAGGGCACCGGGGTCTGGACGCTCCAGCAGGACGGCCGCTTCGTCGACGTGACCTACGACTGGCGGATCTCCGCCGAGAAGTCGCTGCTTCGCTACGGCACGTTCATCTTTCGGCCGATCTTCGCCGCCAATCACCGCTGGGCGATGGCGCGCGGAGAGGAGAGCCTGAAGCTCGAGCTCCTGCGACGCCACGCCCCGACGGCAGCGGACAGAGATGCAGTCCCGGCGCCGCCCGGACCGACATTCGCGCGCTAGCGCGTCGTCGTATCGTTAGCCAGGAACAAATGGCTTTCGCCTTCAGCGAAACAGCGCAGGCTGTCCGGATCGCGCTTGGATCGGTCCTCCGGTCGCGGCGGCTGGCCGCCGGGCGGACGCTGAGCGAGATCGCGGTCGAAGCCGGTCTCTCCCCCGGGCATCTCTCCGAGGTCGAGCGCGGCCGCAAAGAGGTCTCCACCGAGCGCCTGCTCGCCGTGGCTCACGCCCTCAGCGTGCCGCCGGCGGAGCTCTACTCGGACCTCGCCCGGCTGCTTGGCGGCGCCGACGCCGACGTCCGCGCCTGGCCTGACGACCCACCCGCCAAGCTTCGCCTCGCCACCGCGTCCCTTCCCCTCGAAGCATTGCGTAGCGTGGCTGACTTCAGCGCTTACCTTGCGATGGCGAATCCACCGCCTAGACCAAAAGGGCCAATCGGCTTCACTCCGAGGAGGTAGGGAAATGCATCTGATTCCAACCGTGATCACCAACGACGGCAGCGGCGAGCGCGCCTACGACATCTACTCACGGCTGCTTCGAGACGGCGTCATCTTCGTCCGCGGCGTCATTGACGACGATATGGCCACCACCATCACCGCCCAGCTGCTTTTCCTCGAGAACGAGTCACCGGAGCGCGACATCCAGCTCTACATCAACAGCCCGGGCGGCTCGCTGACGGCGGCGCTCTCGATCTACGACGCGATGCAGTACGTGAGCCCTAAGGTGGCCACGCTATGCACGGGCCTGGCGGCGAGTGGGGCGTCGATCCTGCTGGCAGGCGGTGACCACGGAATGCGCATGTCACTGCCACATGCGCAGATCCTCATCCACCAGCCTTTCAGCCAAGGGATTCAGGGTCAGGCGTCGGATATCCAGATCCACGCCCAGGAAATACTGCGCCAGCGCGAGCAGGTCGCCCGCATTTACGCCAAGCACTGCAAGCGCCCGCTCGAGGAGGTCGAGCGCGCGATGGAGCGCGACTTCTTCATGACCCCCGAGCAAGCCAAAGACTGGGGCCTGGTCGACCTGATCGTCGAGAAGAATCCGAACGCGGCGCGCGCGCCCGAGGCGAACGGTTCCGCAAAGCCCGCGGCGGCTAAAGAGAAAGCCTGAGGGTCATCGTTCTGGGCGGCACGCGGTTCATCGGCCGCGCGACCGTCGAGGAGCTGGCGGCGGCCGGCGACGAGGTGCTGGTCGTGCATCGGGGGGTGCTCGAGCCGCCGGACATGCCGGAGGTCGGGCACCTGCACTGCGAAAGACACGAGCTCGCCGCGCACCGCGGTGAGCTCGACGCCTTTCGGCCGGACGCCGTAATCGACTGCCGCGCCCTGACCCGTGCGGACGCCGAGCAGGCACTGAGCGCCCTGCCCAACGTGAAGCGGCGGATCGTCATCTCGAGCATCGACGTCTATCGCGCGTTTGGAGCCTTGAACTCCGACCGCGAAACCGATCCTGTGCCGATCGACGAGGAGTCGGCGGTGCGGCCGACCCGCTATCCGTATCGGGGTCAGATGCCAGGCATGGATGACTACGACAAGCTCGATGTCGAAGACGTCTACCTGCCGCACGGAGCGACGGTGCTGAGACTGCCGATGGTGTACGGCGAGCACGACTACCAGCGACGCGAAGAGTTCATCCTCCGCCGCGTCCGCGGAGGACGTACCCGCATTCCGTTCGGCAGCGGCTCATGGCTTGCGTGTCGCGTGTATGTGCGCGACGTCGGTCGCGCTGTACACCTCGCGTTGCAGATGCCCGTCGCCGGCGAGGTGATGAACATCTGCGAAGACCGGACCTACTCGATGCGCATGTGGAGCCAGGCGATCCTCGATGCCGCGGGATCGCGCGCTCAGCTCGCGCGCGTCCCCGACGGGGCGCTGCCCGACGACCTGAAACCGACCGGCACGATGAGCCAGCACATCGCGGCCAGCGCGATGAAGGCGCGTTCGCTGCTGGGCTGGACCACGTCGGATCCGTTCGAGACCCTGCACACGACCGTGAGATGGCACCTGGAAAATCCACCTGCGGATGCTTCCACCGACTTCGAGGCCGACGATCGGGCGCTAGCCTCTTCCTCTCCCTGAAGAGGAGAGGGCCGGGAGAGGGGCACGAGCGTCGGGACACCGTCCGTCTAAGCTTCCGTCCAAAGAGTGTCCCGCCGATACCGTCCTTTTGATCCTTTCGACCGCGGCGGCGGTCCCTTCGAGCCGGGCCAGCAGTTCCGGATGCCCCAGGTGCCGCGGCGGTTCTGGGGCGGCGTCGCCCTCTTCGCGCTCGCCGTCCTCATCTTCATCGCCGCCAGCCCGATCGTCTCATTCATCACCGAGCTCCAGTGGTACGACTCACTCGGCTACGGCGACGTCTACACCACCCGCGTCGGCCTGCAGGCGGCAGTCACGATCGGCAGCTTCGTCCTCGCGTTCATATGGCTCGCCATCAACGTTGTCATCGCACTGAGGGTTCGCTCCGGCGGTGCGCTGCGCGCGGTCGGGATCCAGCGCTCCGCTCTCCGCACCACCGCGGCGTGGGTGAGCCTGGGCAGCGCCGCGGTCATCGCGCTGATCCTCTCCGGGGGCGCGTACACGCAGTGGCAGTCGCTGGCCCTGTTCCTCCACGCCCAACCAACTGGCACTGTCGACCCGGTCCTGGGGCAGGACATCTCCTTCTATCTGCTGACCCTGCCGTTCCTGCACGCGATCACCAACTGGTCGCTTGGACTGGACTTCCTCGCCATTCTTCTCATCGGCGCCCTCTATGCGTGGCGGGGCGACAGCTTCGATTTTCGACCGACGCCCCGGGCGATCGCGCACGTCTCGGTGCTGATCGCAGCTTTCGCCGTCACCCTGGCGGCCGGCGCGTGGTTCGGCCGGTATGACCTGCTTTACGCCCACAACAGCACCGTCGTCTGGGGCGCTGCGTACACAGACATCAACGCCCGCCTCCCGCTGTACACGTTCCAGGCCGGCGCCGGGATCGTGCTTGCCGGCGCCCTCGTCGCGAACGCCTGGCTGCAGCGGCTCTGGCTTCCGCTCGTGGCCGGGGGCGCGTGGGTCCTCCTCGGGATCGTCACCCAGGTCTATCCGGCAGTCATCCAATCCGTCTCGGTCACGCCCAACGCACAGCAGTACGAGCTCCTCTACATCCAGCGCGAGATCGCGGGGACGCAGGCGGCGTATGGCCTGTCCAGCGTCAAGTCAAGTACCTTCAGCGGTGATCAGCCTCTGACCGCGAAGGACGTTCAGAACGACCAGGCGACCATCAACAACCTGCGGCTCTGGGACTACACGCAGCTGAAAGAGACCTATGAGCAGCAGCAGACAATCCGCACCTACTACACGTTCCACGACATCGACATCGACCGCTACACGATTGGCACCCAGTACCAGCAGCTCGAGATCAGCGCGCGGGAGATCGACACGTCGGCCCTCTCATCGGCTGCCAAGAACTGGACCAACGAGCACCTCCAGTACACGCATGGCTACGGCGCCGCGGCCAGCCCCGTGAACGCGGTGGTCGGCGAAGGCCTTCCCGCATCCGTCGTCGGCGACCTACCGCCGGCCGGGCCGCTGAAGATCTCGCGGCCCGCGATCTATTTCGGCGAGGTCCCCACGGACAACGACTACGACGTGGCGCCGTCGAGCGTCAAAGAGTTCGACTACCCGCAGGGCAGCCAGGACGTGTTCACCAACTACAGCGGAACACACGGCGTGCCGCTGAACAGCGTCAACCGCGCGCTGTGGTCTTTGAAGCTCGGCGACTTCAGCCTGCTCGTCTCCCAACAGGTGACGGACAAGAGCCTGATGCTCTACCGCCGCAACATCAAAGACCGCGCCTCCGAGCTGGCGCCATTCCTGACCTTTGACGGCGACCCCTACCTGGTCGTCGGCGACGGCCGCCTCTACTGGATCCTCGATGCATACACGACCGCGTCGACCTATCCCTACTCACAGACGATCGGCTACGGCGACAACGAGATCAACTACATCCGCAACTCGGTCAAGGTCGTGATCGACGCATACGAAGGGACGACCGACTTCTACGTGGTTGACCAGAAGGACCCGCTCATCAAGGCCTACCAGGCCACGTTCCCCTCGCTATTCACGGCGATCGACACGATGCCTTCTGGGATTCGCGCCCACCTGCGCGTGCCCGAAGACCTTTTCCGGGCGCAGGTGCTGATCTACTCGACGTACCACGTCAACGCGGATCCCAGCGGCGCGAAGGTGCTGTTCGCCAGGGAGGACGTATGGGCGGTGCCGACCGCGCAGACCGGCCCGGGTGGGCAGCAGATCGCCCTGGATCCGTACTACGTGCTGTTCCGTCTTCCCGGTGAGCAGAACCCGGAATTCCTGCTGATCATGCCGTTCACACCGCTGGGCAAGAACAACCTCGTCTCCTGGCTGGCCGCTCGCAACGACGGGTCGCAGTACGGCCAGTACGTTTCCTACGTACTGCCCAAAGACAAGACCATCTTCGGTCCGCAGCAGGTCGCGAGCCGGATCAATGCGAACACCACCATCTCCGCCGACTTCACGCTTTTCGACCAGGCCGGTTCGAGCGTGCAGCAGGGCAACCTGCTGGTGGTGCCGATCGGCAACTCCTTCCTCTACTTCGAGCCGATCTACCTGCGCTCCAAGACGGCGTCGAGCCTGCCCGAGCTGAAACGGGTGATCCTGGCCGACCAGGCCAGCGTTGCCTACGCGACCACGCTGGACGGCGCCCTGCAGCAGCTCGTGGGCACCGGCCCAGGCCCACCGGTCACCCAACCTCCTCCGAGCGTGACGCCCGCGGTCGTGGCGCAGATCACCGACCTCGTCACCCAGGCGAACGCGCACTACCAGGCCGCCTATGACGCGCTCAAGCGCGGCGATCTCACGACCTTCTCGACCGAGATGGCCAAGGTCGGCCAGATCCTGCAGCAACTGCAGACGCTCACAGGCAAGGCGACCGCTTCCCCGAGCCCGTCACCGTCTCCCAGTCCTTAGTCGGGACGCAGAGGCACAAAGAGAACAGGAAAGAGCGAGCGGTAGGTCACGTCTTCGCCGTGGCGCGTGTAAACGCGAAGATCCTGCGGTTCCTCCGCCCCCAGCGCGACCGGGATCACCATCCGACCGCCGTCAGCGAGCTGATCCAGGAGCGCGGGCGGTACGCCTCGGGCGGCCGCAGCGACCAGGATCGCCTGATACGGCGCCTCGGCGGGCCAGCCCCGGCTTCCGTCGCCCACGGCGACCTCGACGTTGTCGAACCCCAGCCGCCGCAACGTCGATGACGCGTGTTCGGCGAGGGCAGGCTCGCGGTCGATGGTGATCACCTTGCGGCACAGCCGGCTGAGAACCGCCGCGGCGTAACCCGAACCGGTTCCGACCTCGAGCGTGACGTCATCGGGCCGCGGCGACGCGGCCTGCGCCATCAAAGCGACGACGAGCGGCTGCGAGATGGTCTGCCCGCATTCGATCGCGAGCGCGCGGTCTTCGTATGCGTGACGGCGCATGCGGGGTGCGAGGAACTCTTCGCGCGGCACCGACGCCATCGCCTCGAGAACCCGCTCGTCGGTCACGCCGTGCGGTCGCAGCTGCTCGGCCACCATCCGCTGCGCCGGTGTGCTCACTCAGAACCGTCCATATCGGAGGTTACAATCAGCCCGAACCCTTTGGCGTCGTCCGTCCAGGCACCGATCCCGCAGAAGTGGCGCCGCCCGGTCAGGCAGAGATCGCGCCTGGTCAGACGTACCGGCCCCGCTCATTCGCGTGTCGAGTTCGCCCACCCGTCCGAGCAGGAGTTCGCCCGCTTCCTCGACTACTACCGCATCCGCTGGCAGTACGAGCCGGTCTCCTTTCCAATCGCCTGGGAAGGCACGCGCGTGGCCGAGATGTTCACGCCGGATTTCTACCTGCCCGAGCACGACCTCTACATCGAGCTGACGACGATGAAGCAGTCGCTCGTCACCCCCAAGAACCGCAAGCTGCGGATGCTCCGCGAGCTCTACCCCGAGCTGAACGTGCGGCTCCTCTATCGCAAGGACTACCAGCAGCTGCTGGTCAAGGCGGGCTACGGCGCACTCGAGGTCCAACACCTCCGCAAGGAAGATGTCGGCGAGATCCTGATCTCGCCTGTCGAGCTCGAGACGCGCATTCGCGCGCTCGGCCGCAAGATCTCGCGCGACTACCGCGGCCAGTCCTTGGTGCTCGTCGGAGTTTTGAAAGGCATTACCTTCTTCATGGCCGACCTCGCGCGCCAGA
Organism: Candidatus Dormiibacterota bacterium; assembly: GCA_035636935.1. Lineage (GTDB taxonomy): Bacteria > Chloroflexota > Dormibacteria > Dormibacterales > Dormibacteraceae > 40CM-4-65-16. The sequence continues at coordinate 11,077 of DASPYE010000088.1, forward strand.
TCAAGGTCCCCTTCGTGATCGACTATCTCGACCTGCAGCGGTTCGCCAGCGCGCAGCCTCACGCACGGGTGCGCATCGCGCGCGACGTCGATTATCCCATCGAGGGCAGGCACGTCCTGCTGGTGGAGGACATCATCAACACCGGGCTCACACTCGACTACGTGCTGTCCGAGCTGCGTCGCCGGCAGCCCACATCGCTCGAGGTGGTCACCCTGCTCGACCGCCCCCTCCGCCACCTCGTCAAGGTCCCGATGCGGTACGTCGGATTCCAGATTCCCAACGACTACGTGGTCGGCTACGGACTCGACTACCGGGAGCTGTACCGCAACCTGCCCTTCATCTGCACGCTGCGCCCGAGCGTGCTCGACATGGCGAGCGCGCCGGCTCCCCTCCCGGCAAGCTGACCGACAGTCCTGGCGCGAGGCTCTCGCGCCTGCTCGACATGATGTCGGGGCAGGAGTTCGCGGCGCTCGTCAAGACAGGCTTGTTAAGGGATGTGGAAGAGATCGTGGTCGCGGCCCACCGCAGCATCAATGAGAAGGAGGGAAGTCACTGGTCGCGGGCGGCCGCCTACCGCTGGCTCCGCTACGAGGACCCGGCGCCTGTGGAGCGGCTTGCGGAGGGCGTCAGGAGACTGCGCAAGAGGGGTGCAAAGTTCGATCCCGGAGCTGTGGACAAAGCCTGCGCCAAGGCGTCAAAAGCAGGCGATTTGAGTTAGGAGCCGCGTGTGGAGGTTCTGGGGAAAAGTAATGCCCCAAGAGACCTTCCTGTTTACCCTGAAGTCCCCTATGCGTTTTTCGGTTTCCATCCCGGATTGCTCCGGACCTTCCACCTACTCGACGTTCGGTATCCTCAGGTTTACC
>DASPYE010000089.1:0-11472 GCA_035636935.1 Candidatus Dormiibacterota bacterium
ACTGGTACCACGCGACGCCCTCCGTCACCGGGATGACGGGGACGTCCTCGAGCATGATCTTCTCGACCTGCTTGATGAGGTCGTGCTGCTTGGCCGGATCGGTGGTGGCCCCGTACTGGTCGAACAGCGTGTCGAGCGCCGCGTTCTTATACCGGCCATAGTCGCCCGCCGCGGTTTGCCCGATCGCCGCCGTGGTCGCGCTGTGCAGAGTGTTGCGAAGCTCGTAGTAGGGGCTCGGTCCCGGTGAGGTGTTGACCGATCCGTAGGCGAGCTCGAAGTTGCCGGTGAAAAGCTTGTCGAAATAGGCCGTTGCCTCGAGGTTGACGGGCTTCAGCTCGATGCCGACCTGCTTGAGGTTGTCCTGAATCACCTGCACCGATGCGACCCAGTCCGTGTAGCCCGCGATGTTGATGATCGACAGGGACAGCTTCTTCCCGGACGAATCCTGGAAGATGCCCGAGCTGCCCTTGGTGAACCCTGCCTGCTGCAGGAGGCCCTGCGCCTTGGCCACGTCGAACTTGTAGCCGTATTTGTCCGCCTGGCTCTTGTCGATCCAGCTGTCAAAGGTCGGCGACAGCACCCCGGTCTGGTTGCCCGGTGGCTCGTAGCCGAACTCACCCTTTTGCGAGACGGCCCCGCGGTCGATGCTGTAAGCGATCGCCTGGCGCACCGCCTTGTTGTTCAGTGGTGCGAGCGTTGTGTTGAACCAGACGTTGATGTTGTCGATCGGCGGGAACCAGTAGTGGTTGTTCTTCGGGTCCTTGGCGACGTAGTAGGTGTCAATGTTGGGGATGAACTGGCCGCCCCACTGCGCCTGGCCCGCGGCGAGGAACGCGTTGGCCGGGTCGTTGTCGAGGAACGCCGGGTAGTTGACGGTGTCCAGGTAGGGCAGCCCTTTCTGCCAGTAGTTGGGGTTGCGCTTGTAGGTGATGTTCTGTCCGGTGCAGGCGCTCATCGTGAATGGTCCTGTGCCGACAGGCGCCTTGACCACCTGCGCGGCCGGGTCCTTGAAGGCCGACCAGATGTGCTGGGGCACGATCGCGGTCTGTCCGGCGATCTGATAGAAGTTCGGTACCGCCGACTGGTTGAAGGTGAAGGCGACCTTGTCGTCGCCTTGCTGAATGACGCTCTGGATGACCTGCCAGTCCGACTGCAGGTCGGCTTCCGGGTGCTGCTTCAACAGTGCGAAGCTGAACACGACATCGGCGGCCGTGAGTGGCTGCCCGTCAGTCCATGTCACGCCCGAGCGGATGGTGAACGTCAGGGTCTTGTTGTCCGCGCTCCACTGGTAGTCGCTCGCGAGCCAGGGCGTCTTCTTGTCGTTCAGGAGGTTGTCGTAGACGAGCGGCTCGTAGAGGACGCCGAATGACTGTCCGTTCACCGAGCCGTTGTACGGATTGAAGTCGCACTGCCACAGCGCGCCGCTCTCGTTGTCGATCGTCAGCACGCCGCCGACCGTCTTCTGGGCGTTGTTGTTGTTCCCGGACGAACCACCTCCGCAGGCGCCTGCCAGCAGCGCGAGCGCCGCCAGCGAGCTGATCAAAAGGTCGCGTCGTCTCATTCCTTTCCTCCTGAATGTCCAATCGTTCCGCGGGTCCGTGAGGTCCAGCTCAGATCGGCGTGCCCTCATACAGCCGCCTTTTGCGCGTGCCGCGTGGGTTGCCGCGCAAACACGTATTCGCGAGCAATCTCGAGCGCGGTCGCAACCGCTCCGCGCAGAACAGCGTCCTCGCCCAGCGCGGACACCGCGATCCTTGGTCGGAATGGCAACAGCTGTAGGAGCTCGCGTTCGATCGGTTCCACCAGCAGGTCGCCATTCCTTCCGATGCCCCCGCCGAGGATCACCAGCTCCGGGTCCAGGACCGGTGTGACCGTGGCGATGGCGAGGCTCAGCAGCGCCGCCTCGCTCTGGACTACCCGCACGGCCACGCCGTTGCCGCGTCGGGCGGCGATGAAGATTCGCTCGGGCGTCAGCGGAGGGCGCATGCCCAGGCGGCGTGCGGTGCGCACGATCCCCGCCGCGGCGGCCGCCTCCTCGAACGCGCCGCGTCTCCGGTTTGAGGGGTCGCGCGGATCGCCTTTGCCGATCGGCATATAGGCGACCTCCCCCGCGGCGCCATGTGCACCTCGGTAGAGGTGACCGTCGATCATCAGCGCCATCCCGATCCCTGTGCCGATCGACAGGAAGACGAAGTTGTGCACGTTGCGGCCGAGGCCGTGGGTGCCCTCGGCGAGCGCCGCGAGGTTGACGTCGTTTTCAAAGCTGACGTTGGTGCCCAGCTCCTCGCGGACGGCCTGGACGAGGCCCGTGCGGCCCCAGCCGGGAAGGTTGGGAGCCATCGCGACATAGCCATGCGCCGGGTCAAAGACTCCGGGGCTGCCGAGCGTCGCGTGCGTGACCTGCGACCACTGCACTCCGGCCTCGGTGGCGAGCCGGCGGGCGGTGGAGCCGACCTGGCCGATCAGGCTCTTCGCGCTGCTGACCTTGGCGTGCTCATCGCGCCGGGCGACGATCGTTCCCGCGATGTCCGCGATCGCGGCGCGGACCCACTTCCGCCCAATGTCGACACCGACGACCCAACCTGCCATCGGATTGAGCTCGTAGAGAAGGGCGCTCGGCCCGCGCTCGCCGCGGGACCTGCCGACCTCGCGCACGAGGTCGGCTTCGAGCAGCCCGGTCAGGGCCAGGGAGACCGTCGGCTTGGACAGTCCGCTGACCCGAGCAGCCTGCGCACGTGAAAGAGGACCCTGGTGGTGGATCAGGTCGAGCACGGTCCGTTCGTTGATGGCGCGGAGCAGGCTTGGCGTGCCGACGGTGATCGGCGCCGCGCCGCGCAGGACTCCCTGATGCGGGTGGCGAGGAGTTGCGGCCGAGAGGGCATCCATAGTTAGGAAGAATTCCTTACCGAAACCTTAACCATGCTCGGCGGTCGCGTCAAGATGCCCATTCAATCCTTGAAAAAGCGGGGGAGATGAGCGCGGTTCGCGTCGAGCAGCGCGTCGAGCAGCGGCTTGGCGATCTTGTACTGGCCGACCAGCGGATTCGCGAGCAGCGCCTTCAGCGCGGCTGCGCGATCGCCGTCGATAGCAGCCTTGACCGCCAGCCGCTCGTACGCCTTCACCTGCTGGACGAGGCCGAGCATCTCCGGCGCAAGCGCCGCGAGAGTGTCCGCCTGCGCGCCTCCAGCGCCGACGCGCGCCGGGATCTCGACCACGGCGTCGGCGGGAAGATCCGGCAGTGCGCCGTCATTGCGAATGTCGACGACCTGCTGATCACGGGTATCCGCCTGGAGCGAAGCGATGAGCTGAGCGGCCGCCTCGCTGTAGTAAGCCCCTCCCCGGCGCTCCAGAAGCGCCGGCTTCTCGGCGAGCCCTGGATCGCGATACATCTCGAGCAGCCCGCGTTCGATCTCCATCACTTCTTCTGCCCGCGAGCGCTTGCCACCCGAAACCTGCTCCCGAAGCACCTCGTCTGTCGCGTAGAAGTAGCGCAGGTAGTAAGAGGGGACCGCGTGCAGCAGGCGGATCAGGTCGGCCGGGAGCCCGATGTCGGCGGCGATCTCGCCGGCGGCGCGCTCGATGAGCTCGGGGAGGCGGTTCTCGCCGTCCACGTTCACCGCGCGCTCCCAGGTCAGGTGATTCAGCCCGACGTGGTCGAGGAAGACGCGCTCGGGCGCGACGTCCAAGAGCTGCGCGAACTTGCGCTGGAATCCCATCGCCGAATTGCAGAGGCCGATCGCGCGATGGCCGTGGTCGAGCAGCGCCTGCATCACGATGCCGACCGGGTTGGTGAAGTCGATCAGCCACGCCCCGGGAGCCCCGCGCCGCTCGGTCTCGTCCGCGATGTCGAGCACTACCGGGACGGTTCGCAGCGCTTTGGCGAATCCTCCCGGGCCGGTTGTCTCCTGTCCGATGCAGCCGAACTCGAGTGGCAAGGTCTCGTCGACGAGCCGGGCGGCCTGGCCGCCGACTCGGAGCTGGACGATGACGAAGCTCGCGCCGTCCAACGCGCGCTCGCGGTCCTTTGTGGCGACGAGCGTGCCCGGCCATTCGTGCTTCTGGAGAATGCGGCGCGCCAGCCCGCCGACCACCTCGAGCCGCTCATCGTCGACGTCGTGCAGGACGAGCTCGTCGACCGGCAGCCGGTCGCGTCGCGAGTGGAATCCTTCGATCAGCTCCGGCGTGTATGTGCTGCCGCCGCCGACGACCGCAATCTTTATCCCCACGAAGTCAGAGCCTTCGGCGTGGCGTCGCCGGGACCCCCATAAATGGCGCCCATTGGGCGGCATCGTACGCGAGAATATGCGGAAATTGTTAGGGATGTTTCCTGATAAGACGGTACTTGCGGTCGATGGCGGCGCGTCGAAAGCCGACCTCGCGCTGGTCGACGTGAAGGGCAACCTGCTCGCGGCCATGCGCCGCCGGGGCAGCTATCACTTTGGCCTCGGATACAACGGCTCTCTCCACACACTGACGGACGCCATCAAGGCGATCGCTCGCCGCGGCGGCGTCGACAGCTCGCGGGCAGTGGCTGCGTTGGGGGTTTTCTGCCTCGCGGGTGCCGACATTCCGATCGACGACCGCCGCATCGCGGCCGAGCTCGAGGGTCAGCGATGGACACGCAAAACGATCGTCCGTAACGACACATTCGCGGTCCTGCGCGCGGGGACGGACCGCAAGTGGGGGGTCGCCGTCGTGTGCGGCACGGGCATGAACTGCGCAGGCGTCGGGCCGGATGGCCGCTCCGTGCGGTTCCCGTCGTTCGGAGAGCTGTCGGGCGATCGCGCTCACGGCGGCGGCTGGCTGGGGCGCAGCGCGCTCGGCGCGGCGATCCGCGCCCGTGACGGTCGCGGCCCGCGGACGTTGCTCGAGCGACTCGTGCCCGCGCACTTCGGGATGACGCGGCCTACCGCGGTGATGGAGGCCGTCTATACCGGCAAGCTGAACAGCTACAGGCTGAGCGAAGGCGCCCCGCTGGTTTTCCAGGCGGCCGGCGCCGGGGATCGTGTGGCGCAGGGACTTGTCGATGAGATGGCGGAGGAGATCGTGGTCACCGCCAACGCGGCAATCAAACGGCTACACCTCAGCGAGCGCGATGTCCACGTCGTGCTGGGCGGGGGCGTCCTGCGCGCGGCGGACGACAACCTGATCGCCAGGATCACCGCGGGGATTCGCCGACAGGCCCCGCAGGCGCAGGTCCTCCATCTCGCGGCGCCGCCGGTGCTGGGCGCAGCGCTGATCGGGCTCGATGAGCTGGACGCGACCACCGGCGCACGCGCCAGGCTGCGCTCAGAGCTGACCCACCGGAGGCTCGCCGCCCGGGTTCGCTGAAAGTGGTATTGACCACTTAGGCGTTGTGTGCTTTACTTCCGCCGTGGCACCGGGCGGGAGGGTAGTACCACTTCCATGAGCAAGCAGGAGGAGACCCGCGACCGCGTCCTCGACCTGGTCGAATCGATCGCGGTGGGCCAGCCCATCCCGGCGGAGCGTCAGCTCGCCATCGACCTCGGCGTCTCGCGGCTGACCCTCCGCGCCGCGCTCGACGAGCTGGTACGCGACGGCCACCTCGACCGCCGCCACGGCAGCGGCACCTACGTGACCGAGCCGAAGATCGCTCAGCCGCTCACCCTCACCTCGTTCAGCGACGATATGCGCCGCCGCGGCATGACGCCGGGCAGCCGAACGCTCGAGCTCACGACCACGGTCGCCGGCGCACGCCTGGCCCACCGCCTGGAGGTTTCCCCCGAGACGCGGCTTATCCGTGTCAAGCGTCTCCGCCTGGCCGACTCGCAGCCGATGGCGATGGAGGTCCTGCATGTACCCGAGGCGTTCGTGCCCGGCCTCTCCCGCGCCGACTTCGAGGACCACTCCTTCTATGAGCTGCTCCGTGAGCGCTACGGGATCACGATCGCGTCCGGCACTCAGTCCATCGAGCCGACCGTGACAAGCGACGAGGAGTCCGAGGTGCTCGGAGTCCCGCTGCACACGCCTGCATTCCTTTTCGAGCGGACGACCGTCTCCGAGTCAGGGCGGATCGTCGAGTTCGTCCGCTCCATCTATCGCGGCGACCGTTATCGCCTGGTCGCCGAGCTTGTTCCGCAACGAAGCCGCAACGGGCGCTCGGCCGGCGCCTCGCGTGGCCAGGCGGCAAGCGAATCGAGAGGCGACCAGGACAACGGCGCCCCGGCGCCACATTCAAGAAATAAGGGGAAATTGCCTAGATGAAATTCACAAGGACATGGTTAAGCGTGGTCACAGTCGCCGTGGCTGTCATCGCGACCGCCTGCGGCGGCAGCACAGGGACGACGACCAATCCGGCTGACCAGACGGGGACCCTGACGGTATGGCTGATGAACGGCAGCGCGCCTCAGAGCGTGATCGACAGCGTCAACGCCGACTTCAACGCCAAGTATCCGAAGGTGACCGTCAAGATCGAGATCCAGCAATGGGGCGACATCGGAACCAAGCTCGACACCGCGTTTGGCGGAAGCAACCCGCCGGACGTCATCGAGCTGGGCAACACGCTGGTGGCCAAGTACGCGGCGGCCGACGCGCTCGAGAACATCAGCGGCAAGAAGTCGAGCTTTGACAACTCCAACACCTGGCTGCAGTCCCTGACAGACTCCTGCACGGTGAACAGCAAGCTGTACTGCGTCCCCTACTACGCGGGCAGCCGGGCCATCATCTACCGCAAGGACTTCTTCACGGCGGCCAACGTCCAGGTTCCGACGAGCATGGACGACTTGCTCACCGTCGGCCAGAAGCTGATGACGGCGCACAGCTCCGATCCGAACTTCTCCGCCCTGTACTTCCCTGGCAAGTACTGGTACGCGGCGCTTCCTTTCGTCTGGGACTTCGGCGGGAACATCGCCACCCAGTCAGGCGACAAGTGGCAGGGCAGCCTCAACGCCGACAGCTCGCAGCAGGGCCTCGTCAAGCTGCAGAACCTCGTCAACGCACTCTCCCGCGCCGACAAGACTGGCGATGAGGCGAAGCAGGACGCGGCGTTTGCCCAGGGTCACATCGCGATGATCATCGCCAACGGCTGGGAAGTCGGCGTGATCACAGACCCCAAGGCCGGCAACCCGGCCCTCAAGGACAAGCTGGGCGCGTTCCCGATCCCGAGCCACAACTCGGGCCAGACCGCCCCCGTATTCCTCGGCGGATCCGACCTCGCGGTCGCGGCCAGGAGCAAGCACATCGACCTCGCCAACGCGTGGGTCGGGATGCTCACGGGTCAGAAGCACATGTCAGACATGGCGACCGTCGGCGGAGTCATCCCGAACACGACCTCGCTGCTGGGTCTTGGCACCGGGCTCAACCAGGTGTTCTTCGGCGCGGCCAAGAACAGCCGGTTCGTCCCCAACTCGAAGAACTGGGCCAGTGTCGAGAACGCCAACGTGCTTCCCGACATGCTCGTCAAGATATTCACCAAGCAGCAGACGATTCCCGACGCGACAGGTTCGGCCAGCAGCCGGATCACGTCGCTCCTCAACGGCGGCGGCTAGCGCCGCTCTGACGAACTACAAGTAAAGGGGGCTGGCTCGATGGGTATGGCGGTCGCTGCGCCTGACCTCGAGCCGGTCCCTCCGTTTTCTCCGTCACGCCGGTACCGCGCCTGGCTGCGGGGCAACATCCTTCCCTACGCGTTGATCAGTCCGAGCGTGCTGGTCATCGCCGGCATCCTCGCCTTCCCGCTCGGCATGCTGGTCTGGCTCTCGCTCCAGCACTACGGGCTGCGCGAGCTCATCCACCACGCGGGCGATTGGGTGGGCTTGGACAACTACCGGGCGATCCTTGTCGACCCGCTGTTTCACCAGGTGATCGTCCGTTCCCTCCTCTTCACCTTCGCGTGCGTCGCCCTGACCGTCGTCCTGAGCACCCTGATCGCGCTCTTGCTGCTCAGGGTGCGGTCGGCCGTGCGCGTCCTCGTCATGAGCTCGCTCGTCTTCGTCTGGGCGACGCCTGTGATCGTCAGCGTCGACATCTGGCAGTGGATGTTCGACTACGAGTTCGGCGTCATCAACTACCTGCTCACCCAGCTGCACCTGGGCAACTTCATCCACCACAACTGGTTCGACAACCCTGTGCAGGGGCTGGGCGTGCTGGTGGTGGTCGTCGTCTGGGGCGCGATCCCTTTCGTCACGATCACGGTGTTCGCCGGCCTGCTCCAGGTTCCGAATGACGTGATGGACGCCGCGAAGGTCGACGGGGCCTCGGCGTGGCGCACCTTCTGGTTTGTCACGGCGCCGCTGCTCAAGCCCATCTTCCTGATCGTCACCTGCCTTTCGACCATCTGGGACTTCGGGGTCTTCAACCAGATCTACGTGATGCTCAACCAGCGGCCCAGCTCCGACTACTTCACGATCGCGATCTACTCGTACCGGGAGTCGTTCGGCGTGACCCAATACGGGTTGGGGGCGGCGATCGCCGTCCTGATGGTCTTGGTGCTGGTGTTCGTCACCTTCTTCTACGTGCGCGAAACCGTGAAGGTGGCGGAGATCGCATGATCGCGCCGGGCACCGCCCAGGGAATCCGCTCGGGCCGCGCGCGCGGGGCGACCGAGGTCAACCTTCGGGTCAACGTGCGGCAGCACGTGACCCAGGCGCTCTACGACATCATCGGCGTCGCGGTCGCGGTGGTGATGCTGTTCCCGATCTACTGGATGGTGGCCACGGCGTTCAAGCCCGGCCGCGACATCCTGACCCTGGTGCCGAAGTGGTTCCCGGCGCCCTTCACGCTGCAGAACTTCCAGGACGCCATCGCCCGGCCTTTCTTCCTCGACGACGTCAAGAACAGCCTGATCGTCGTCGGCGTGATGCTGGTCCTCGCGCTGGCGATCTCGTTTCTCGCTGCGGTGGCGACGGCTCGCTTCGGCTTCAAGGGCCGTACGGCCTTCCTCGTGATGATCATCGGCGTCCAGATGGTGCCGCTCAACGCCTTGATCATCCCCCTGTACCTGATGCTGGACAGCGTCGGCCAGACCGACGCGCTGCCTGGCGTGATCGCGGTCTACCTTGCGGTGGTCCTTCCGTTCATGGTCTGGACGCTGAGAGGGTTCGTCGCGAACATTCCTGCCGAGCTCGAGGAGTCCGCGATGATCGACGGCTGCACCCGAGTCGGCGCGTTCTTCCGGATCACTTTTCCGCTCGTCGGACCTGGGCTCGTAGCCACCGCGATCTTCGGGTTCATCCAGGCGTGGAACGAATACATCGTCGCGTACGTCCTCCTGTCGAGCCCCGACAACCAGACCCTGACGGTATGGCTCGCGTCGTTCACCACGAACCACGGGCCGGAGTGGGGGCCGCTCATGGCCGCCGCGACCCTGACCGGTCTGCCGGTTGTGGCCTTCTTCCTCATCCTCCAGCGCTACCTTGCTGGCGGCCTCACCGCCGGCGCGGTGAAGGGATGACGTCCCTCGAGGCGGTCGCGCTGCGGTGCATCCTGCCGGGTTTTGAAGGCACGCGAGCACCGGATTGGGTGCTCCGCCGCGCGGCCGATGGACTGGGCGGCGTCATCCTCTTTGCCCGCAACTTCGAGAGCAAGGCGCAACTGACCGGCCTGGCGGCCGAGTTGCACAGCGCGCGCCCCGGATTGCTTGTCTGCATCGACGAAGAAGGAGGCGATGTGACGCGGCTCGAGGCGCGGACCGGTAGCTCGTATCCGGGCAACCTTGCTCTCGGCATCGCGGACACCGTCTCGCTCACACGTGACGTGGCGGCCGCGATCGGCGCCGAGCTGGCGGCCTGCGGGATCGATCTCAACCTTGCGCCCGTGGCGGACGTCAACAGCAATCCGCAGAACCCGGTGATCGGGGTGCGGTCCTTCGGATCCGATGCGGCGGCCGTCGCCCGCCATACCGCCGCATATATAGAAGGAATGCAGGATGCCGGCGTGGCCGCTTGCGCGAAGCATTTTCCGGGGCACGGCGACACGGCCATCGACTCGCACCTCGACCTTCCGGTCGTCGCCGAGGATCCGCATCTGCGGGCTCTGGGGCCGTTTGCATCCGCGATCGAGTGCGGGGTCCAGTCGATCATGAGCGCGCACGTCGGGGTGCCCGGCATCGACGATGCTCCCGCGACGCTCAGCCCCCGGATCATGACCGGCCTCCTTCGCGACGAGCTTGGATTCAAGGGCCTCGCCATCACAGACGGCCTCGAGATGCAGGGCCTCAGCCGTGGGATCGGGATCGCCGAAGGCGCTGTCCAGGCACTGATCGCGGGCTCCGACGCGCTCTGCATCGGAGGCGGGCGTGCTGACGAGCGGGTGGTGGACGAGATCGTCGATGCTGTGGCCGCCGCGGTTGCGCGGGGCCGCCTCCGTGAAAGCCGCTTGTGGGAGGCCGCGTCCCGTGTGGACGCAGTGGCCGCCTGGAGGGCAGCTCGTGCGGGCGGAGGCGCCCCGCGAGGCGATGCCGGCGCGGTCGCGGCGAGGCTGGCGATCCGGGTGCATGGAGTCGTGAAAGTCGGCCCCGATGCTGCCGTGCTGCGATTCGAGTCAACCGCCTCCATCGCAGCCGGCGATGTGCCGTGGGGTGTCGCAGGCGCGCTCGCCGCCCGGGGCGTACGGGTAACGCCGATCGATGTTGATCCCGCGGAGCATGATCCGGTCGTGCTTCTGGAGGAATCGAAAGGTAGGAGCATCGTGCTCGTCGTGCGCGACCTTCACCGCCGCCCGGAACAGGCCTTGACGGTCGACGCACTGCTCGCGCACCGCCCTGACGCCATCCTCATCGAGATGGGTGTTCCCATCTGCAGGCCCGAGCGGGCGACGGCGTACATCGCGACTCACGGCTCGGCCCGCGTCTGCGCCGAAGCGGCCGCCGAGCTCCTCACCAGATGACCGCCCCGTGAGCGAAAACCTCCATCCGCGCGCGGACGAGCTGGACGACCTCACGCCCCGTGACTTCGTAGGGCTCATGCACGCGGAGGACGTCGAAGCCGTCCGCTCGATCGCGCCGAAGCTCGACGTGATCGCTCGGGCGGTCGAAGAGATCGCCGTGCGGCTGCGTGGCGGCGGGCGGCTGCACTACTTCGGCGCCGGGACGAGCGGGCTCATCGCCAGGCTGGATGCCGCCGAGTGCCCCGCCACGTTCGGCGTCGACCCGGATGTCGTGCAAGCGCATGCGGTGGAAGCGCCTGCCGACGAGGACGATCGCGATCTTGGCCAGGATGTCGCGCGCAAGGCGCAGCTGGGCGAACGCGACGTGGCGGTCGGCATCAGCGCGAGCGGGCGGACCTCGTTCGCGCTCGGCGCGTTCGATCACGCGGCCTCGGCCGGTGCCCTGCGGGTGGCGATCAGCTGCAATCCAGGATCGCCTCTGGGCGGAGCCTCGGACATCGCGATCGAGGTCGAGACGGGGCCCGAGGTCATCGCCGGTTCGACTCGCCTCAAGGCAGGCACGGTGCAGAAGCTCGTCCTCAACATGCTCAGCACCGCCGTCTTCACGCGCCTCGCCCACACGCACCG
>DASPYE010000090.1:0-2555 GCA_035636935.1 Candidatus Dormiibacterota bacterium
CAGCTGAAACCGGACGACGTCCAGGGCGGCACCTTCACCCTCAATAACACCGGCGCGACGGGCTCGGTGGCCAGCCAGCCCATCATCAACCAGCCTCAGGCAGCGATCCTGACCACCGAATCGATCATCAAGCGTCCGGTCGTCATCGACGACGCCATCGCGATCCGCCACATCATGAATATGTGCTTGAGCTTCGATCACCGGATCATCGACGGCATGATGGCGGGCCAGTTTCTGAACGCGGTCAAGAAGCGGCTCGAAGAATGGACGCCCGGTAGCATTCGGCTGTGAACACTGCGGAACTTCGGCCGGCTCCGATCCCGGAATGGATCCGGGTCAGGGTCTCCGAGGGCGGCAATTTCAAGGAGCTCAAGCAGATCGTGCAGGGGCGCAAGCTGCACACGGTCTGCGAGGAAGCGCGGTGCCCCAACATCTTTGACTGCTGGAACCGGCGCACGGCGACCTTCATGATCCTGGGCGACGTCTGCACACGAGCCTGTCGCTTTTGCGCGGTGACGTCGGGCCGGCCGTCGGAGCTTGACCTCGGCGAGCCGCTGCGCGTGGCGGAATCAGTCGCGGAGCTCGGCCTCAAGCACGCTGTCATCACGTCGGTCGATCGCGATGACTTGAAGGACGGCGGCGCCGGGATCTTCGCCCGCACCATCCGGGCCATTCGGCGTCGCAGCCCGGGAACGACGATCGAGGTCTTGACCCCGGACTTCCAAGGCGACTTCAGCGCCGTGCGAACCGTCGTGGAGGCGCGCCCCGACATCTTCAATCACAACACCGAGACAGTCCCTCGGCTCTACGCGAGGATCCGGCCCAAGGCTGTTTACGCGAATAGCCTGGCGCTGCTACGCCACGTCAAGTCACTCGCGCCGGACATGGTCACCAAGTCCGGCCTGATGGTTGGCCTGGGCGAGAGCGAGGATGAGCTACTCGATGTGTTTCGCAACATGCGAGCTCACGACATCGACGTGCTCACAGTTGGCCAGTACCTGCGCCCGTCCAAAAAGCATGCCGAGGTCGTCCGCTACTACCGACCCGAAGAATTCGCACGTCTGAAAGAGCAGGCGCTGGCCATGGGCTTCGGGCACGTGGAAGCCGGCCCGCTGGTGCGGTCCTCCTATCACGCTGATGAGCAGATCCCTGCCGCCCGTAAGAGCCTCCTGGCTGGGTAGCGTTCCCTACCGCGAGGCCTGGGAGCTCCAGGCCGAGCTGGTCAGGGAGCTGCGCGCCGGAGAGGGCGAGGGAGCGGACACTCTCTTGCTTCTGGAGCACCCGCACGTATTTACCTTGGGCAAGGCGGCATCGCCCTCGGACCTGCTCTGGGATCAAGAAGAGCGCTCGCGGCGCGATGTCGAGGTGGTGTGGTCGGACCGCGGCGGTGAGGCGACCTACCACGGCCCGGGCCAGCTGGTCGGCTATCCGGTCATCGACCTCAAGCACCTGGGCCTGACCATCCCCCAATACCTCGAGAAGCTGGAGCTGTCGCTGATCGCCTATCTGGGCGAGCTGGGGATCGACGCCGAGCCTGGCGAGCCTGGCCTGACGGGGGTTTGGCGGCGCGGTGAGAAGCTGGCTGCGATCGGGATCAAGCTCAACCGCTCGGTCGTCAGCCATGGCTTCGCCGTCAACCTGACCAGCGATCTCGGCTACTTCGATGGCATCGTCCCCTGCGGCCATGCGGAGCTCCGGCCGACCTCGGTCGAAGCAGTCAGCGGGCGCTCGGTGGCCACCAAGGCGGCCGCGGAAGGCTACGCCAGGCACTTCGCACAGGTATTCGATGCGGCCCTGGAATGGGTGCCGCCGGCGACGATCCTGAACCGGGGAACGCCCGTACGCACTTAACGGAATACGCCCCGTTACCTGCTCGGTATTGATAGCGTGGATACCAATGAGGATGGAAGGGGTACTCGGTTTGGCCCGGATCGTTATCGGGTAAGTGGGATATGAACATGCCAACTAGCCGCAAGAGCGCTGAAAAGACAAAGGTCGAGCTTGTCCGACTGGACAACGTGTCCATGGATGAAGACGACGAGATCCTCCCCGACTTCGAGGCCGAGGTGGACGACGGGCGCCGCGTCTGGGTGACGGCGGTCCTCGAGCGTACAGCGGTGATCGAACCCGCCCCCGGCGAGCCCAAGGTGCTCGTCAACCGGCGCAGGCTGTTCGTCAATCCGCGACACCTTCGAGTCCGGCACTTGGCGAGCAAGGAAGCAGCGCGGCGCGGCCGCGAGGCAGCGCGCCAGCTGAGGCTTCAGGAACAGCAGAGCTCGGCCGCGTAGGCCGCTTACCCTTCGTAAGTCGGTCGATCCCCCTCTGGTAACATTCGCTGCTGCCGAACGCTCGGCGCATGTTGATTTCCGCGGCGCGCTTTTTGCCGCCTATCCCGAGGGAAGCCACTCTATGAACAAGATCGTCGAACTCGTCTCGCTGGCCAGCATCGTTCCGCCCCCCAACCACGAAGTCAGCGGCGGCTTCAACGCAATCGTCGATGGCAAGCAAGTGCGAGTACGTGCGGTGCTGGAGCGGACGGTGATCATCGAGCACCA
>DASPYE010000091.1:0-13750 GCA_035636935.1 Candidatus Dormiibacterota bacterium
AGCCCGTGGCCGGAGCCTGGATTCATGACGACGCCGATCGTTCCCATCTCAAATCTCCTTGGGGGCTGACTTGCGGACCGGCGGGAGCAGCCCTGGCTTCATCCGCAACACCGGCGGCGACGTGACCGACTGCAATCCAAGCGCGACAAAGCCGATCGAGACAATGCTGAGCAGCGCCGCGCCGGCGGGGAGGCCGAGGAGAACGGCGAACATCCGGGTGAGCCCGTAGTTCCAGACGAGGTCACCGGAGTAGCCTCCCCAGATCATCAAGGTCCCGATCAACGTGAACGCGACGCCCCGCGCAAAAAGGCCGAAGCGACCCGCCCAGATCCAACTCGCCCAGAGATGTGGGTTTTCGACCTGCATCAAGAAGTCGGTTCGGAAAGGCGCCCTCCACGCGTCCATGAACTGCCCGAGACCGGTGATGATGACCACGATCCCGAACAAGCCGAGCACCCACGGTGTCACTTCCGGCGTGATGAGCTGCTGGGCGCCAAACGGAAGGCCGGTTTCGCGCCTCGATCCTCCGAGGGCGAACTGCAGAGCGAACCAGGCCAGTCCGGTATACGCCGCGGCACTCCACAGAAACCCCACCCGGGAGACGATCCCGTGCAGTTCACTGCCGCGCTCGAGTGGATCCGCCACAGCGCGAATCAGCCCCCACAACGCGTACCCGACCAAGCCGGCGGCGGCCAGAACGCCGACGGGGATCCTCAGCGGGTGGTCGAGGACGAGAGCCACCGATCCCTGCAAGTCGACCGACCTGCTCAGCCCGATCATTGCGGTGATCGCGAACACTCCCACCAGGGCGTAAAGCACGCCGCGAACGACCAAGCCGAAGCGTTCGAGGGTCATCAGCCACCGGTTGAAGACGAAGTTCGGCATGCGCAGCCGCACCCCGGGCTCGATCGCGAGCCCGTGCGAAATCCGGGCTTCGGTTCCCATCGACTCGAAGTCTTGGAGACGCGAAATCCGGTTGCCAGTGCCGAACGATGCCTCTCGCCTAGCCCGAATGAGGCCGCGATTACGGAGTTACGGCGCTAGCGGGCTCGAACACCGCGTGGCACATTCGATGCATGCCGGCAGCCAGAGCCGATTTCCGGTCGAACCTGCGAACTGTTTCGCGGCGATTCGTACGAATCATCGTCGGCTGGCTGGCGACATCATTGACATTGGGCGTGCTGGGGTCGGTGCTGCCTGGCGTCCATGTGGACAGCTGGAGTGCGGCTCTCCTGGGCGGAGCTGTCATCGGACTCCTCAACTGGCTCATCTGGCCCGTGTTCATCCAACTCATGCTCCCTGTGACCGCGCTGTCCCTCGGTACAGCCACGCTGGTCATCAACGGTGCTGTCATCTGGCTTTCGTCTCATCTGGTGGGCGACATGGAGGTTGCCGGCCTCTTCGATGGAGTCCTGCTGGCCCTGGCGATGGCGGCCGTCAACACAGCGCTCATCGGCTTGCTCTCCATGGACGACGATGAGGTCTATCTGCACCACGCGCGAATTGCGGCCCGGCGATTCGGCGTCACCGCATCTGAAATCCCGGGGGTGCTTTTCCTCGAAATCGACGGGCTCGCGCATGACGTGCTGGTACGTGCCCTCCGAAGCGGCAATGCCCCGACTCTGCGCAAGTGGCTTGGAACCTCCCATCAATTGGTCCGTTGGGAAACCGACTGGTCATCCCAGACCGGCGCGTGCCAGGCAGGCCTTTTGCATGGCTCAAACGCGAACATTCCCGCGTTTCGCTGGTGGGATCGGTCCCGGGGCAGAGTTGTTATCACGAACCATCCAAAGGACGCCCACCTGATCGAGCTCGAGCACTCGAATAGCCGCGGGCTGCTTGCGTTCGACGGCGCCAGCCGCTGCAACATCCTGTCGGGCGACGCTCCGCGCTGTCTACTGACGATGAGCATGGTCCTTGGCGATGCACCCCATGGGGCGGTCGGCCGCGAGTACTTCGCCTTCTTCGCCAGCCCGTACAACTTCACTCGCACCCTGATGCTCGCGCTGAAAGATGTCCTGGTGGAGATGTGGTACGCCCGACAGCAGCGGAGGAATCACGTTCGTCCACGTGTGGATCGCGGATTCCCGTATCCCCTAATACGTGCGTATGCGACAGCAGTTCAACGTGACATCCAGGTCCAGGTCCTCATCGCCGACCTTCTCGCGGGGCGCCCCGTCATGTACACGACGTTTCTCGGTTACGACGAGGTTGCCCACCACTCGGGGACCGAGCGACGCGACACCATTGCTGTTCTCGCCGGGATCGACCGGCAGTTCGCTCGCATCGCCGCGGCGGCGCGTCTGGCCCCGCGCCCCTACCGGATCGTAGTGCTCTCGGACCACGGCCAGAGCCAGGGGACGACCTTCAAGCAGCTGACAGGTACGGGCCTGGACGAGCTGGTGCATGATCTATGTGACAAGCCTCGCCCGCCATCGGTCAATCACGGAAGTGAGGCTCTGTGGTCGATCTACGCGCTCCTGACGGAGGTCACGGCCGGGAGCTCGCCCGTGGCTCGGGCGCTTAGGGCGTTGACGCGCAGGCACCGCGCCGACGGCGCAATCGTGCTTGGCAAGGAGAGGCGGGACTCAGTCGACGAGCACCGCCGAACGCGGAAAAAACCAGTTGTGCCTGAGATCATCGTGCTGGCATCAGGCTGTCTCGGGTTGGTCTACTTTCCTCGAAATCAAGCTCGCCTCACGCTCGAAGAGATCTACGCGCTGTACCCGAAGCTGGTTTCAGGGCTCAAGGATCAACGAGGGATCGGATTCCTTCTGGTGCGCTCGCGAACGCAAGGCGCGCTCGCGCTCGGCGCGAAAGGAACGCATTTCCTGGATTCGGGTCGAGTTGAAGGTGATGACCCTCTCGCTCCGTACGGACCAAACGCAGCTCGGCACTTGAGGCGAACAGACTCGTTCGAGGACGTCGCCGACATCATGGTCAACGCTGCCTACGATCCGGCGTCCGATGAAGTGCCGGCGTTCGAGGAGCTGGTCGGCTCTCACGGAGGGATGGGTGGCAGCCAGGCTTTTCCGTTCGCGATGCTGCCGAACGACTGGACCGTACCCGCCGAGCCTATCGTCGGCGCCGAAAACATGCACCGATGGTTTCGGCGCTGGCTCGTTGAGCTGGGACACCAGCAACTTGCGACGCCCAACGAGGGCGCCGGAATGACTAGGCGGCTCGAGCCGCAGCCGGCTCCGGTTCTTGCCGAGGCCGGCGCGCGAGCACAGGGTCCGAAATCCATCTGATCGCGAGCACGAAGCTGAGCCAACCGACCCCGATCAGGAGGCCCGCGAGGACATCGGTCGGCCAGTGAGCGCCTGAGTACACGCGGCTGAAGCCTCCGACAGCAACAAACAGCCCGGCGATAGCCCATCCCAGCGGCTGCCATCGCCTCGGAATGAACTTGAGGCCCAGACAGACCATGAGGATGGTCGCATAGAAGAGGAAGAGGATCGTGTGGCCGCTCGGGTAGCTCGAGGCGCTCGGGTGCTCGGTGACCCGGAGGACGTCGGGCACCGTCGGCCTCGCACGGACGACGAAGCTGACGATCAGGAAGTACCAGCCACTGGCTACCGCGCCGGCGATGAGCAGCCGCCATGAGTGACGGTTAAGCAGGAGAACGATTGCGAACACGACTCCTTCCGCGACCAGCCCGAACGGTCCGCCGATCTCGCGGTAGAAATCGAAAACCACGGTGAACGGCCCGATGTTTAGGGATTGCGCAGCGCGTTCGAGCGATGCGTCAACGGCGAGAAAGGGATTCGTGTAGGCAAGCACCGTCAACCCGGCTAGGGCAAGGCCGCAGACGGCCGCGAGGATAAGCAGAGGGACCCGGAACAGCGATCGTTTGGATGCCGCGCCCTTTGTCAGTGCTGCGGCGTCGCCGGCTGCGATGGCCTGGGAGACTGATGCCACTCGTCGATGCTCGGATGAGAACCGGCGTCGAGCCAGTGCCGATGTGGGTCAAATCCGTCCCCCAATCCGCACGTCCGACGCTGTCCAAATGGCACTTCCTCCCGATCGGGAATGCCCGCACGCTGGCGGATGGATGGGCACATGACCGCGGCGACAATCACCGCAACACGCCCGCACAGAGCACATGAGCTTTCGTCGATGGGCCGCGCCCGCCAGATCGCGGCGGTGCTGGCGCGTCATCACCTGTGGCGCCTCATCGAGCTTCTCGCTCTCGAGCGGCTGACACCGTTTGGGCACCACCGCGGTGACGGCACACAGCCATCCAGCCTGATCACCCCGATCCAGTTGCGCCTGACGCTGGAAGAGCTTGGCCCCACCTTCATGAAGTTGGGCCAGGTGCTGTCCACGCGAGCCGACTTGCTCACGCCCGAGTTCCAGTCCGAGCTCTCCTCTCTGCAAGACCAGGCGCCGCCGGTGCCGATCGAAATCGTCCTCGAAACGATCGAGGCAGAGCTAGGAGCGCCGGCCCTAGAGAGATTCGCCAGCTTTGACTCTGACCCCCTGGCCACAGGGTCGATCGGCCAAGCGCACCTCGCCACTCTGCATGACGGCACCGAGGTCGTCGTCAAGGTCCGCCGCCCCGGTGCGGTCGAGCAGATCGACGAGGATCTGAAATTGCTGCATCGTCTTGCCGTGATCGCCAACGGCCGGCTGAAAGAGGCTCAGGAGTTCGACCTTGTGGGGATCGTGAAGGCGTTCGACTCCAGTCTCCGGGCCGAGGTGGACTATCAGCACGAGGGCCACAACGCGGAGAAATTCGGCCGCAACTTCAAGGGATCCGAGCGAGTGCACATCCCACGCATCTACTGGGAGACGACCACCTCGCGCGTGCTCACAATGGAAAGGATCAAGGGAACCCGCATTACGGACGTGGCCGCGCTGCACGCCGCGGGCATCGACTGTGACGTGGTCGCTCAGGGCGCCACCAAAGTGGTCCTCAAGATGCTGCTTGATGATGGTTTCTTTCATGCCGATCTTCATCCAGGGAATCTCTTCATCGAGTCAGAGACGTGCATCGGGTTGATCGACTTCGGCATGGTCGGGGTCATTGACGACGAAACCAAAGCGGGCCTCGGACGCATGCTGTACGCGCTCGTCCAGCGCGATTCGGACGCACTCGTGGATTCGTTGCTCGGCCTCGGCGTGGCCAGCACCTTGATCGACCGACCGGTGCTGTTGCGAGATCTCGACGATCTCGTGTGCAGGTATTACGACCAGGCGCTTGGTGAGATGAAGCTCGGTGCTTTCCTGAATGACGTTTTCGGCGTGGTGCGCGCACACCGGCTGGTGATGCCTCCCGCGCTGTCGATGCTCGCGAAAACTGTGATCACCGCCGAGGGCATGGTGGCCCAGCTGGATCCTGGCTTCCAGATGATGGAAGCCACGGAGCCTTACGTCACGCGCCTGATCTTGAGCCGCAACTCGCCTCAAGCGTGGGCGCAGCGCTTTGGCAGGGCCGCGCCCGACATCCTCTGGCTGGCCGCCGAGGGACCCCGGATCATGCGCGGCTTCGTCGGCTCGATGCAGAAGGGCGAGCTAGCTCTGGCGGTCGAACCGAAGGGACTTGATCCCTACCTGCACCGTGTCGAGAAAACGGCGAACCGGATCGTCCTCGCCATGCTCATGTCCGCACTATTCATCGCGAGCGCATTTCTCGTTTCGGTCTACCACCCGCAGCTCCCCCGCAGCGTTGTCGACTCGATCCTGGCCGCGGTTTTGGGCGCCGTCGCGGCAGCCGGAGTGGCGCTGGCCTGGATCTCACGGCGGAAGTCGCTCCCAACCAAGCGGTCAGAGGCCCGCTGAGTGTCTGCCAACGATCCGGTTGTGATCGCGAAACGGCCGGCCGACCGACGCTGGTACCAGGGCGTGGAAGGATCGCCGCTGCCTCGCTGGCAGGTGCGGGTGCGCGATTTTGCCAGATCAAGGCGCCACGAATTTGCGGGCGTCCTTGCCCTCGCGGTGATCGCGGTCCTCCAGGTGGTGGCTGGGGAATTCATCCTCCTGTCGGACCAGGTCAACAGCGAAGGCACGTCGGTGATCACGCAGGGCCGCTTGCAGCCCACCTTTGACATTGGGCTGGCGGGAATCTTCCTGCCGTTTGTGATCGTGGCCTGGCTGTTAGGCAAGCGCCGCCCGATCCGGATCTTATTCATGATCGCGATCTGGTTCGCGCTCCTCGATACCGTCGCCCTGGCCATCACAGTGCTTGCGACTATCAACACGCATACCGGCCCCCTGGGCGGGGCGACGTTGCTGGCCGACGCGGGGCTGATCTGGTTCGTGAACGTCGTGGTGTTCGCCCTGTGGTACTGGAGCATCGACTCAGGTGGACCTCAACTTCGCGGAACCGCCAAGGCCAAGCGCGCCGACTTTCTGTTCTCCCAGCAGCGTCACGAGATAACCGGCTGGGACCAATGGGTGCCTGGCTTTCACGACTACCTGCACGCTGCGTTCGTGATCAGCCTGACCTTTCATTCGGCCGGCGCCGAGGTGCTTTCAGCGCGCGCGAAGTACGTGAACATGGTGCAGGCCGGGGTCTCGGTGACCACGCTGCTCCTGATCGTGGCCAAGGCGATGGCTACCTTGAGTGGTGGTTAGAACCACCGCCGCGACCAGCATCAGCAATGGGGGGAGAAGGGCGGTCCGCCCCTCCGGCGGCTGTCCCGCCACCTCCCCGTGAAACGGGAGGAGTTACGACCGACGAGGCGGGGCCTGATCACTGGCTACGTCGAGAGGCACAACGTGGCGTGGGAGGTCGGCATGGGTGTCCTCACGGCTGTCTACGTCGTGATGGCGTTCATCGAAGACGAAGTCGAGCCGGGTCTCAACCCCCAGACGATCGTGGTCCTCGCGGTGGCGGCCATCTTCCTCGCCGAGTTTTCCGTCAGATTGTGGGATTCGCCGTCACGCATCCTCTATTTGCGCCACCACTGGTTGGATGCAGTGACATGCATCCCGCTGATCGGTGCCCTTCGCGTCTTCCGCTTCGCGCGGTTGCTGCGATTCGTGAGGATCGCGGCTCTGGTCCGCGCGTTCCTGTTCGGACGACAGGTTGGAGCGGACGGTCTCGGGGCGCGCGCCGGCTGGCTCCTCGGGCCGACACTGATCATCTTCTGGGCCGCGTCCGCATACGGCTTCTGGATGGTCGAGCACGGCAAGAACGCCGCCATCAACGGCTATGGGGACGCGCTCTACCTCTCGTTCCTTACAGCGACGACCCTGGGCTACGGCGACGTGAGGCCCGAGACATCCGAGGGCAAGATCATCGCGGGCCTGGTCATATTCGCGGCGATCGGGCTGGTGGGATTCGCGTCCGCGCAGCTGACCGCTTACTGGCTTGGCCAGGAAGCGGACTCCAGCGTGACGAAGAGAAGGCTCTTTTCCGTGCAGAAGGAGCTGGCGGTGCAGCGCAACATGCTGGAGCAGGTTCTAGAGCATGTGAGTCGTGGCCGCGACGGGCGCCCGGCGTGGGCTGTGGATCAGGACCCCGCGGCGAGGCTTAGCGCGCTCGCGCCAAGAGCCGATGCAGAGATAAGCTGACCGGCGAAAAAGGCGACCGTTCCGTGCAGCAAGGCGTGGCCCTCGCCGCGCCCAGGCACAGACACCCGCACAGCGGTCCCCCTCTTGCCTGACGATCCGATCACGGCGTCGCCGCCCCAACTCTTGGCCCGTTTGGCGATGTTCGTGAGCCCCCTTCCGCCCTGGCGCCTGCGTGCTGCGATGCCGTGCCCATCGTCGGTGATGACAAGTTCGACGCTATGCCCGGAGCAGTCGAGGCTGATCGTCACGTTCGAGGCGGCCGCGTGCTGGGCGATGTTGGACAGGGCCTCCCGTGAGATCTGCACCAGATCTCGCGCCAGGCCGACCCTGATCTCGTCGATGCCGGTCTCGAGCCGGACTGAGGTCATCACTCCGCTACTGACCTGGAACTCGTCGGCGAGCAAGCCAAGCTCGTAGGCGAGGCCACGTTTGGCGAGCCGGCTCGGCGTGAGGTCGTTGATGTACGCGCGGAGGTCGTCGATGACCGAGTTGATCGACCCGGTCAGCCCGGAAAGCTGGTTCTTCACCCGGGTCTGGCTGCCTGTCTGGATGCCTTCCAGAACCATCCCGATGCCGTAGAGGGATTGGATGGCGCCGTCGTGCAGGTCCCGCGCGATCCGGCCGCGATCCTTCGCAAGCAGCCCTCGCTCGAGCTCCTGCCGGGCCGCCGCGAACGCGATCGCAAGCCTGGCCTCCGCGGCAAACGGCTCGAGCAACCGGAGGTCGGATTCCGAGAACTGGCCGCCGCTCGACCGCTTCAGGATCAGCAGTGCGCCGCGACTGTGCTTGGCGAGCCCGATGGGCGCGACCATTACCGGGCCGACCTTTTGGTAGGCGATCGGCAAGGTTTGTGCTCCGCGACCAGCTGAAAGGTCAAGGAGCATGGGCCGGAGCTCGGCACTCGCCAGCACGTCCGCCGCCATCATCGCCGGAAGCTCGAGGGCGGCCAGCTTGCGCCCCCAGAACCGGTTTGCTCCCGACAAGACGATGTCGTCGCCATCGTGGTCGCGGATCAGCACCACGCCAAGGTCCGCATCTGCAGCCACGCGAGCGCGAGTCGCCACCAGCGACAGGGCAGCGCGGCGGTTGTCGGCGACGAGGACCGTTCGCGACATGACTCGGAGCCGCCTCTCGTACCTCGCCATCGCGATGGCCCGAGACGTGGGTGCGGCGTGTCGAGCCGGATCGCCCACCGTTTGCCCCTTAAAATGCCGCACGCATTGCGGTCGCGTCGGCCTGCACCTGACGCGGGAGCCTACCCCCGTCAGTAGCCCGCGAGATGCGGGGCGCAAGCGTAACAAATCCGGTCACAAATGGCCGGAGGGGATCTGAAACGGCCCAGATTGATCTCGATGCGCCTTCCGTCAGACGTCCGGCAAACGCCTAGCTCGGATGTACGCCGCCAAGGCGCATCCAACCAACCGACCCTTGCGGGCCGGAGGCGGCCCTTAGGCTTGACGCTGCATTGTCGGACATGACGGCAAAGACCCGGATTTCGGGCTGGTGGTTACCCGTCATCGCGCTGGTCGGTGGACTGCTTGCAGGTGCCGTTTTCGGGCTGTCTTTTGTTGCTCTTCGTTCCAACTGGAAACAGCTCGCCTGGGTCACGCCGGATGCGGAGAGCACTGTCCCCTTCTGGACCTTTCAAGGACTGATACCCATCGTCGTTTCGGTCTGCTGGACCGGATTGATCCTTCATGCGCGGAGTCATCGTCGTTGGTTGGGCCTGAGCGCGGCGCTGGCTGCGATCGAGCTGGCCCTGCTCGCGTTTGCACTGTTACCAGTTGCACGCGCCGGGAACGGCGGGGTTTGGGCCTCGAGCGTTGCCCTGCCCGCGCTGGGGCTGGCCCTGTTCGGAGGTCCTATTGTCTCGGTCGTGTGGCCAACGAGAAGCAGGCTCGTCAATGTCTGGCCGCATGTCGTGGCCGGCCTTTTTCTAGCGGTCGCTGTCTACTGGTCTTTCACCTCGGCAGGCGGCCGGTTCTGAGGTTACTCAGGCAGGCGATCGCCTGAGGGGTGCCCCGACCTCGTGGAGGAAGCTGAGGATCTCCTGATACGAGCGGTAGATCGTGGTCTCGTGATACGGAATCGCAAGCTCGGCGCAGTAGGCGCGCACGATCTTGTGGGCTCGGCGGATGTTGCAGCGCGGCATGGTCGGAAAGAGATGATGCTCGATCTGGTAGTTGAGCGATCCATATAGGAGGTCGGTCAGGGGACTGGACTTGACGTTGCGTGATGTCAGGACCTGCGAGCGAAGAAAATCGAGCTCCTGGCCCGCCTCGATCTGGGGCATCCCCTTGTGGTTGGGGGCGAAGACAGAGGCGAGGTAGAACCCTCCGACGCATTTCTGGATCACGATCACCAGGAGAGCCCGCCACGGCCCGACGATGACGACGAGCAGCAGCGGAAAGGCCACGGCGTGCAGGCAGAGCGCGCCCACCTCGACCCGGCGCAAGCTCTCTTTCGTCTTGACGAGGAACCGCACGCTGGAGACATGCATCGTCCACGCGAGGCCGAACAGCAGCGGAAAGAAAAGGCCCGCCTGGTGGCTCACTATCCACCGCGCAACACCGGTCTTGGCCAGCGCCTGCTCCTCCGAGTAGGCGATCACTCCAACATCGATGTCCGGGTCGAGGTCCTGGTGGTTGGGATTGCCGTGATGCCGGTTGTGCTTGTCCACCCACCACCCATGGCTCATACCAAGCAGTCCGTTGCCGGTCACGATCCCGATCACGGTGTTGACGCGCCGGCTTGGAAACATCTGCCGGTGCCCTGAGTCGTGAAGCTGGAAGCCGAGCTGCCCGGAGACGACTCCCAGCAGCGCGGCGATGACGACCGTGCCCCAGCCGCTGTGCACGAGGCTGAGCAGCCATAAAGTCGTGGCGAACGCAAGCGTGTTCGTCACCAGCATCAGCGCGTAGTAGCCCGGACGTTTGGTCAACAAACCCGCGGCTTCCACTCGGCGCTTGAGCTCGGCGTAGGGCTGCGGCCGCGAGGCCAGCTTGGGGTCGGAAATCGCAATCGCTGCCATGGTGCTCCTGGCTCGAACCGAGGCCATCGGGCGAGAGGCATGTTCGAGAGCCACCGGTCGCCTTTTGCGCTCGGGAGGGAACCGGGCGCAGTGGCATGTTACCCCGCCTTGGCCGCAGGTTTTGACGACAATTTAGACAATTCTCGATTCACGGACGGGCTGGAGCGAGGCCTGGGCGCCTAGCGTCTCCCCCACTGGCCAGACGAGCTCACCCGGTCGACCGCCACCGTGAAGACCTCACGCGGGGTCCGCCGTTCGTATTTCTTGCCCGTGTACTTCTGGGCCATGCGATCGATGAAAGCGAGGTCCTCGTCGGGCTGGATGTCCACGACCCGGCCGCTGATCGAGAGCCAATGCCAGGGATTCTTCGTGCTGACGATCGAAACGGCCACCTGAGGGCGCTCCCGAAACGACTTCCCCTTGCGGGATCCGAGCGGAGAGCTGACCAGGACCTGCTCTCCATCAAAATCAACCCACATCGCAAAGGTGACGATCTGGACGTTGCGATTCAGATAGGAGACGTGAGCCAAGGCGGGCTCGTCGAACAGGTCGCGAACCTCTTCGGGGATCGTGGCTGGCATACCTCTAATTAAAGGACCAAATACGCGCGAACCGGAAAGGTGGCACCGCCGACCCATGCGATGGGAACCGCATGCAGGCGTCCGCCGCCGGATGTGATCGCGGCGAGGTTGGTCATATGCTCGCAGATCGGAATGCCTGCCGCCAGCAACCGCGTGTGCGCCGGGCGCGACATGTCAGTGACGTCGTCGATGTTCAACGAATCGATCCCGACGAACGCCGTCCCGGCCGAAGCGAGCTTGTCCGAAGCCTCGGCGGTCAGAAATGGATTGCCGCTGAAGTAGCGGTCAGTACCCCAGTGGCGCGAGAAGTCGGTGCGAAAAAGAACGGCTTTGCCGTGCAGGTCGCCTCCCGGTACCGCGTCGGGACCAATTGCCCGCTCGATTCGGGTGACGTCGGCGACCACCACTGGCAAGTCCGCCAACTGTTCGAGCTGGAGCCCCGCCAGGTCGACAGCGCCTCGAAACCGATGCCGAGGCGAATCGACATAAGTGCCGGTGTTACCACAAAGGTGCAGCGAGGCGATAAGGAACTCCGACTTCCCGTCGTACCGCGACGCGTCATATTCGTTGAGGACTTCCACGCGTGGCGTTGGCAGGGGACGGTACGTTTCCATGCCCTCTACGATCGGGTGGCTCAGCTCCACGAAGCGAGTCATCGCTCACCATCATGGAGGAGATGTGAAGGTCGGCGACATCGAGGTGGCCCGGATCGGTTTGGGGACGAACCGACTGACGAGGACGAAGGAAAACGTCGCGTTCATCGGGTCGGCGGTCGCCGCGGGCGCGCAGATGATCGACACCGCTCACCTGTATACGGGCGGACAGAGTGAGCAGACGATCGGGGAGGCACTCTCGCCAGCTCCCGGAGGCTGCATCGTGGCAACCAAGGGCGGGTTCGGTGGCGCCGGGCGCGGCCGCCCAGAGGTCTTGCGCGCCGAGCTCGAGCAGAGCTTTCGTCAACTGAAGACCGCCACCATCTACCTCTATTACCTGCATCGCGTCGACCCGGACACTCCGATCGAGGAAAGCCTGGCCGTCATCAAGGATTACCGCGACCAGGGCAAGGTCCGCCACGTCGGAATCTCCAACGTCGGGATCGAGCAGATAGAGCGCGCCCGACGGGTGGTGCCCATCGTGGCGGTGCAGAACCACTACAACCTTTCCGAGCGTACATCCGAGGCAGTCGTTGACTACTGCGCCGCAGAGGGCATTGTTTTCGTCCCGTTCTTTCCCCTGCGCGGAGACCGTGGCGCTGCGCTGACCCAGATCGCCAAGCGGCACGGAGCGAGCAAGCAGCAGATCACTCTTGCGTGGCTCCTCCGGCGTTCGCCGGCGATGCTGCCGATTCCGGGCACGCTGTCGCTTGATCACCTGAAAGAGAACCTGGCGGCGTTGCAGATCGAGCTCACCGCCCCCGAGTTCGAGGCGCTTAGCTAGCGAAATGACCTTCAGCGAGCTGGCTACATACCTGGATCGACTGGAGGCGACGAACAGCCGCAATGAGCTGGTTCGGATCCTTGCCGAGGCTTACAACGCCTGCTCGGTGGATGAGATCGAGCCGACTACCTACCTGATCCAGGGTCGGCTGGCGCCATTCTTCGAACCGGTCGAGATCGGCCTCGGCGAAAGGTTGCTTATGTCCGCGATGGCGATGGCTTACGGCACCTCCAAGGAGGACGTCACCAAAACGTACAAGCAGACCGGCGACCTCGGCCTCACGGCGATGAGCCTGGGCCCGAAGACCAGGGACGAGACGCCCGCGGTCGTCGAGGTCCATCGACGGCTGTGGGAGATTGCCGGCTTCAGTGGCGAAGGCAGCCTGAAGGGAAAGCTCGATCGATTCGCTGCGCTGCTTGGCGACCTGGACGCAGCCTCGGCCAAGCACCTTGTCCGGATCACCTTGGGCAAGATGCGGCTCGGCATCGGCGACCCGACCGTCCTGGATGCGCTCTCGTTCGCAAAAAGGGGCGATCGCTCGCTTCGCCCGGTCCTCGAAGCCGCCTACAACCGGAGCTCAGACCTGGGTCTGATCGCGAATACCCTGTGGGCGCAAGGCCTCGAAGCAATCGAGGCGATCCAAGTCACGGTGGGCAAGCCGCTGCGGAGCCAGCTCGCGGAGCGTCTGCCCAACCCCGAGGCGGTGATCAAAAAGCTCGGTCTGGTCGGCGTCCAGCCGAAATACGACGGCTTCCGAGTCCAGATCCACAAGGACGGCGGCGTGGTCAACATCTTCTCGCGGAATCTCGAGACGATGACGCCGATGTTCCCGGAGCTGGTCGCGGCGACTGTCAGTCTTCCCGTGAAGAGCGTCATCCTCGACGGCGAGGCGATCGCGTACAGCCCGGAGTCGGAGGAGTACGTCCCGTTCCAGGAAACCACCGCGCGACGCCGCAAGGAGGGGATCGACGAATTCGCCACCAGAGTTCCCTTGCGCGCATTTGTCTTCGACGTGATGTTTCGCGACGGGACCGACCTGACACCGTTGCCCTACGAGCAGCGCTTCGCCATCGTCGACGAGATGCTCAAGGGATCGGACACGCTGCAGACGGCGCCACTGACGAAGACGGATTCGGTCGAGGTCCTGACCAGGGAGCTTCTCGACAACATCAGCCGCGGA
>DASPYE010000092.1:0-2346 GCA_035636935.1 Candidatus Dormiibacterota bacterium
GCACAGTGAAGGCGGCACCGTGAAGTTCCGCCGCCGCAGCTCAGTGATGCCCAAGGCACCATGGCCGAAGGGGATCGAGCGCACGGAGCCCCTGCGGGGGCAGCTGTGGACGCGCTCGGAGAAGGCGCTGCGGGAGCCCGACGTGCCATGGGGCTGGCGCGCCCTGGCGATCGCCGTCGCGGCTTTGGAGGCGGCGCTGCTGGCGTGGCTCTGGTTTGGACCCGCGCTGGCGATCAGCTCCGTGCAGGTGACGGGCGCACGTCACCTGACCTCGAGCCAGGTCGCCAACGACGCGGGCCTGTCCGGCGATACGTCGGTGATCTCGGTCGACGGCGTCACCGCGCATGACCGCCTCATGAAGCAGGTCTGGGTGCGCAGCGTGGCGGTGCAGCCGCAGCTGCCCGGCACCGTCGTCATCCAGGTAAGCGAGTGGGAGCCGGTCGCGGTCTACCACGCGGGAGCCTCGACCAAGCTGTACTTGATGTCGAGCCAGGCCGTCGTCCTGGGGGCGACATCGACGGCTGCGGGACTGGTCGATGTCCAGGGCCCGGCGGGGAACGAGCCGCGCGCCGGCGACAGGCCGCTGGATCCGCAGCTTCTCACCGCGCTCGTCAACATCCAGCGCGCGATGCCAATCCTGGTGGGCCAGGACGTCGCGGGATTCATCTTCGACTCGTGCGGCAACCTGACGATGATCGCGAAGAAAGGCTGGAAGGTTTACTTCGGCCGCGTGCTGACGCCGGAGGAGTTCGCGACCCTGCGCGACAAGCTGACCGCGCTCAAGGCGATCGCGGGAAATCACAACGTCGACTACAGCTCACCCGACCTGCTTTACATCAACGTGATGAATCCATCCGAACCCGCCGTCGGCTACAAGTCGCGCCAGCCTGTCGCGGCGTCGCCATCTCCTGGAGCAACCCCGAAGCCGGCGCCGATTGCCACACCCGGGCCATGCAAGTAATCGTCATCGCGATCGTCTTCGTCGTCCTGGGCGTGATCCTCGGCCTGCTTTCGCCGGTCACGATCCCGATCACTTACGCGCGCTACACGGCCGTGGCGTTGCTCGCGGCGCTTGACTCCATCTTTGGTGCGTTCAAGGCCTACATCGCGGGGACGTTCGAGCCGCGCGTCTTCTTCAGTGGCCTCATCACGAACATGACGCTCGCGGGCAGCCTGACTTATTTCGGCGACAAGCTCGGCGTCGACCTGTCGATCGCGGCGATCGTCGCCTTCGGCGTGCGGATTTTCAACAACCTAGGCGCCATCCGCCGTCATTACCTGTAGCCGCGAATCCATCCATCCACGGAACAGGCGGTACCGGCAAAGCGTGGCGACGAGATTCGCCAAGGTAAGGACGACGACCTCGACCATGGGTGTGGCGTGGGGGGCGACGTAGTGCACGAGCTCGCTAGTCGCGGTCGTCAGGAGGAGCGCGAGTAGGAAGGCCCCCAGTCCGGCCGCGTAGTCGCCGGCCAGTCCGTCACGCCCGTGCACGCCGAAGGTGAAGCGGCGGTTGGCGGCCGTGTTGGCCACTGCGGTGGTGATCAGGGCCGTCACGTTGGCGGTCCATTCGGGGAGCACGTCGCGGAGGGCCAGATAGATAAGGACGTAGGCGACGCTGCTCGTGATGCCGACGGCTGCAAACCGTGCGAAGCGAGTCGGTTGGGTGAGCGCGAGGCGCCAGACGCCTCCGAGGTCTTCGATCGCCGTGGGTAGGAGACTCACCCGTGAATCCGAGTCGTCGTCCCAGTCGACGGGAATCTCGACCACGCGCAGACCGGCGCGCTGCGCGAGGACCAGCAGCTCGGTGTCGAAGAACCAGGAGCGGTTCTTGACCTGGGGCACGAGCCTTCGCGCGGTGTCGGCGCGGATGGCCTTGAAGCCGCACTGGGCATCCTTGAATCGAGCACCGAGTGCGAGGCGCAGCACCCCGTTGTAGCAGCGCGAGATCAGCTCGCGTTTGAAGCCGCGGTGGACGCGGGCGCCGTATGCCAGGCGGCTGCCGATCGCGAGGTCGCTGTGCCCGCTGACCAGCGGAGCGACCAGAGGGAGCAGGGCGCCAAGGTCGGTCGAAAGGTCGACGTCCATGTAGGCGACGATGTCGGCCCTACTGATGAGCCAGGCGGCGGCGAGCGCGCGACCGCGGCCCTTGTCGTCGATGCGCATGTAGTGGACGCCCGGGATCTCGGAGGCGAGGGCTTCGCCGATCTCCTGCGTGCCGTCGTTGCTTGCGTTGTCGGCGATGGTGACCGTCGCGTGGAACGGGAAGCAAGCGTCGAGGTACGCCCGCAGACGCCGGACGCTGCGCTCGAGGTCGCGCTCCTCGTTGTAGACGGGAACCACGAT
>DASPYE010000093.1:0-7153 GCA_035636935.1 Candidatus Dormiibacterota bacterium
CGCCAAAGTGGTCAGGGCATGGTCGAGTACGCCTTGATCCTGGTCCTGGTTTCGATCGTCGTCATCGTGATCCTTTTGACCATGGGCAACCAGATCAACAACGTCTTCTCGAACGTCGTCGCCGCGCTCGGCGCATGACCTGGATCCTCGCGTGAGGTGGGGGCCGGCCAGCCGGTCCCCACGGCGCGGGTGTCTGAAAAGGGCCGACTGCCAGGCTATTTCCAGTAGCCAGGCGATGGGAGGCGGCAAACCCGAGATCGCCTTCACAGCCCGTTAACCTGACCTTCGGAATCAGACTGTAGAGTTCCTTCCGTGGCCGTCGGAGCCCACCCCGAGCCTGAACCTTCAGCCGTCTTCTCCCCCGCCAGCCCCCGCTACATCAATCGCGAGCTTTCCCGGCTCGACTTCGATGAACGGGTCCTGGCGATGGCGGAGGATCCGAAACTGCCCGTGCTCGAGCGGGTCCGTTTTCTGGCCATTTTCAGCCAGAACCTCGACGACTTCTTCCAGGTCCGTGTCGCTGGCCTGAAGGAGCAAGTCCTGGCCGCGGTGGCGGTCGCGTCACCGGACGGCATGTCCCCACCCGAACAGCTCAAAGCGATACGCGCTCGGGTCGAGGGACTCGTCGAAAGGCAGGTTGGCATCTACAGCCGCGAGATCGTGCCCGCGCTCGCCCAGGCGGGGATCTCGCTCGTTCGCGCGGATGACGTCAGCAGGAAAGAGCTGACCCAGCTCCACACGGTGTTCCGCGAGCAGATCTTTCCCGTGCTGACCCCGCTCGCGGTGGATCCGGGCCACCCCTTCCCCTACATCTCCCACCTGTCGCTCAACCTGGCGGTCATGGTTCGCGATCCGCAGCGTAAGCAGCAGCGGTTCGCTCGCGTGAAGGTCCCGCCGGTCCTGCCGCGATTCATTCCTGTCGTCGAAGGCGAGCAGTACGTGCCGCTCGAAGACGTGATCGCCCTCCACTTGCAGACGCTGTTCCCAGGCATGGAGATCGTGAGTCACTTTCCGTTCCGCGTGACGCGCGATGGCGACCTCGACGACGTGGACAGCGACGCCGAGGACCTCCTCGCCGCGATCCAGACTGAGCTGCGGCGCCGGCGGCGTCACGCGCGGGTCGTCCGGCTCGAGGTCGACCCCCGGATGTCGCGTGAGGTGCTCGAGCTTCTCACGCGTGAGCTCGAGCTGCAGCCAAGCGATGTGTACCAGCTCGATGGATTGCTCGACATGGGCAGCCTCCTTGTGCTGACCCAGCTCGACCGTCCCGACCTGAAAGCGGAGGTGTGGACGCCGACCACGCAGCCTCGACTGCGCGGCGTCGCGGCCGAGGTGCCAGACCTCTTCGCTGTGCTGCGGGCCGGCGATGTCCTCGCGCATCACCCGTACGACTCTTTCGCCACCTCGGTCGAGGCGTTGATCGACCACGCCGCCGGCGACTCCGAAGTGCTCGCAATCAAACAGACGCTGTATCGGACGTCCGGTCCGGCCAGTCCGATCGTGCGCGCACTGATCCGGGCGGCAGAGCGTGGCAAGCAGGTCGTGGCACTCGTCGAGATCAAGGCACGCGGTGACGAGCAGGCGAACATCGGGTGGGCGAGGGCGCTCGAGGAAGCGAACGTCCACGTCGTGTACGGGCTCCTCGGGCTCAAGACACACGCAAAGGTGACCCTCGTCGTCAGACGCGAGGGTGCGCACATCCAGCACTACCTCCATGTCGGCACCGGAAACTACAACCCGAACACCGCGCGTGGCTACGAAGACGTGAGCTTGCTGTCGGCGGATTCGGACCTCGGCGCGGACGTGACCGAGCTGTTCAACCTGTTGACCGGCTACAGCCGGCAGAGCCGCTATCGCAAGCTCCTCGTCGCGCCGACCAACCTGCGTGCCGCGATCACTCAGCTCATCGAGCGGGAGGCGGTGGTTGGCGGCCGGATCATCATCAAGGTCAACAACCTGATCGACCAGGAGATCATCGACGCGCTCTACGCGGCTTCGCAGCACGGCGCGCAGATCGATCTTCTCGTCCGGTCGATGTGCTCGCTCCGGCCTGGCGTGCCGGGCCTCTCGGACCGGATTCGCGTGCGCTCGATCGTGGGCCAGTTCCTCGAGCACTCGCGCGTTTTCGCCTTCGGCAACGGCGGGCGACCGGAGTACTACCTCGGATCGTCCGACCTCATGCCGCGCAACCTCGACCGTCGAGTTGAAGCGGTCGTGCCCGTCTCCGATCCCAAGCTGCGCCACCGACTGCAGCAGATCCTCGACGTCTCGCTCGCCGACGACGTCCTCGCGTGGGAGCTTGGACCAGACGGCGGATGGCACCGGGTGCCGACCGTGCGCGGACTGAACTCGCACGAACGCTTTAAAGAGCTCGCCCTTGAGAGCACGCACGGCAACGGAGTGAGCGGCCTAACGAATGCTTGAGCCCCACGAATCCCGAGCCTTCGGCTCGGATTCGCGGAGACCCCTGTGATCGAGCGCGAGGTGAAGCTCGGGGCGGGCCCCGCGTTCCACCTCCCTGACCTCGCCGGAGTCGTCGAAGGAGTCGAGGTCGCGCCGCCCGAGACGGTCCGTATGGATACGGTCTACTTCGACACGCCCGACCTGCGCCTGGCCCGGTGGGGCGTTTCCCTGCGGCGGCGGGCCGGCGAGGGTTGGACCCTGAAGCTCGCCGAGCCGCCCTCGACGACGGGCAAGCCCAACACGACAGTGCTCGAACGGCAAGAGCTGACCTTCCAGGGCGGCGCGAAGCCGCCGGAGGCGGCACTGGAGGTGGTGCGCGCCTACGTGCGGAAGGCCGAGCTCGTGCCGGTGGCGCGGCTGTCGACGGTGCGTCGCCGCGTGCGGCTGGTCGACGGGAGCGGGGCGCGGGTCGCCGAGGTCGTGGACGACGAGGTCTCGGTGCGCGATGGCCGGCGAGTAGCGGCACGCTTCCGGGAGATCGAGGTGGAGGTCGCGGGCGCCGACGGGGCAGACGGGATCATCACGCCACTCGTGACACGCCTTCGCGGAGCGGGCGCCGGAGCGCCCGACCCGACGCCGAAACACATCCGCGCCCTGGGCCCGCGGGCGATCGAGCCGCCCGAGGTCGCACCCCAGCCATTGCTTCCCAATGCAACGGCGCGCGATGTCATCAAATTCGGGCTCGCCGAGTCGGTCGCCTCGCTTCTCCACCACGACCCGCTTGTCCGCACAGGTCGCGATCCCGAAGCGGTGCACCAGGCGCGGGTGGCCACGCGCAAGCTTCGCTCGAACCTGCGGACCTTCGCACCGCTGCTCGACGTCGAGTGGACCGAGGCGCTGCGCGCCGAGCTCGGGTGGATCGCTTCCGGTCTGGGCGTGGTGCGCGACCGCGAGGTATTGCTGATGAGACTTCGCGAACGGGTCAGGTCGCTGCCGGCGAACGACTTGCGCTCGGCGACGTCGCTGTTGCGCATCCTCGAAGTCGAGATCGACGCCCTGCGTGACAGGCTGTCCGCGGATCTCGACTCGCCACGCTACATCGACCTTCTCGAGAGGCTGGTCGAGGCCTCGCACTCTCCGATCACACTCCCGGAGGCTGACCAGCCCGCCGGAACGTTGCTGCCCCCGTTGGCCACCACTCCCTGGCGCAGGCTCCGGTCAGCGGTGCGCCAGCTTCCCGACAACCCGACAGATCCCGAACTGCATCGCATCCGCATCCTGGCGAAGCGCGCTCGTTACGCAGCGGAGGCGGTTGCACCGGTCGCCGGTGCGGACGCGACGGCATTTGCCCGCGCCGCCGCGAAGCTGCAGACAGTGCTCGGGGAGCACCAGGACAGCGTCACGGCGCAGGCGTGGCTGCGCGCGGCGAAGGTGACGGGGCGCCGCGCATTCGTCGCGGGCGAGCTGATCGCGCTGGAGGGAATTGCGGCCGAGAAGGCCCGTTCAGATTGGCCGAAGGTGTGGAAGTCACTTGACCGTAAGCGTCTTCGCGCCTGGATGCCCTGATCGGCCGATGCGCACTTTTTACGTGGTCCGCCACGCGAAGGCGGGGAGCCGCAGCCATTGGACCGGAGACGATCGCAAGCGCCCGTTGAGCAAGAAGGGTTTCCAACAGGCTGAAGACATGGTCGAGCTGCTGAAGGACTTTCCGGTCTCGGCGACCTTCTCCAGTCCGTACCTCCGCTGCGTGCAGACGGTGGAGCCGCTGGCCAAGGCGCGGCGGCTGACGATCAAACAGACAGATTCACTCGCCGAAGGCCATGGACTCAACGGACTCGACGAATTCCTGACTGACCCCAAGCTCGACGGCGCCGTCCTGAGCACGCATGGCGACATCGTGTGGGAGCTGGTCGAAGACCTGGTCCGCCGCGAGGTCCCGGAGGCGGGTGATGGCGGCTACGAGAAAGGCTCAACGTGGATCCTCGAAGTCGATGAGGAGGGAGTTCCAGAGCGGGCGCGCTACCTTCGGGCCCCGTGATCCGCAAGCTGCGGCGGGCCATGGCCGCGGCCGCTGATCCCAAGCGGGCAATCGGCATGCAGGCATACATGAAATCGACGATGCCTTACTACGGCCTCACCTTGCCCGTGGTGCGGACGATCTCCCGCGAGGTCTTCGGAGACATGGAGATGGAGTGCAACGAGTGGCGGGAAACACTCCTCGAGATCTGGCACGGTGCCCGCCGCCGCGAAGAGCGCTACGCGGCCATGTTTCTCTTGACCATGAAGCGCCATCGCAACTGCGTCACGCCGGCGCTGATGCCGATGCTCGAACAGATGGTCGTCACCGGCGCATGGTGGGACCACGTCGATGAGCTCGCGATGGTGATTGGCGACCTGTTGCAGCGACATCCAAAGCAGTTGCGGCCTCTCATGCGGACGTGGAGCACCGATCCCAACCTCTGGAAGCGCCGGGTTTCGATCATCTGCCAGCTGAAGTTCAAGCGCGAGACGGACCTCGACCTGCTCTACTCGAACATCGAGCCGAACCTGGCCGACCGCGACTTCTTCATCCGCAAGGCGATCGGGTGGGCGTTGCGGCAGTACGCGTGGACCGACCCGCAAGAGGTGGCGCGCTATGTGCGGGCCCATGACTCGCAGCTGAGTGGTTTGAGCCGGCGCGAAGCCCTCAAAAACATCACCTTCCCCGCTCGCCGGGGAAGGTGACCCGGCGCGCCAGCGCCCGGTCGGATGGGGGGCTTCAGGCCTGCGTTACCTTTGACGAACCGATGACGGTCACGTTGCGCGGCCCTGGCCTGACCGAGGATCAGGTCGTCGCCGTGGCACGTCATGCCGAGACCGTCGCCCTCGCAGCCTCCGCCCGCCAGAAGATGGAGCGCAGCCGCGCCCGCGTCGAACGCGCGGCGAGCTCGCGCGATCCGGTCTACGGCGTGTCGACGGGGTTCGGAGCGCTTGCCGGGACGCGCGTGGCGCCCCTTCGCCAGCCTGAGCTTCAGCTCGCTTTGATCCGGTCGCACGCCGCGGGTGTCGGCCCTCCCGTGGACGCCGAGGTTGTCCGGGCGACGATGCTTCTGCGCGCGCGGACGCTGGCGATGGGAATGTCAGGCGTGCGGCCGTTCCTTGCCGACGCGATGATCGCCATGCTCAACGCGGGAATCACGCCGGTGGTGCCGCGCTACGGATCCGTCGGTTGCAGCGGAGACCTGGCCCCGCTCGCGCACATCGGCCTTGCCCTGGTGGGTGAAGGGGACGTA
Source organism: Candidatus Dormiibacterota bacterium (assembly GCA_035636935.1). Lineage (GTDB taxonomy): Bacteria > Chloroflexota > Dormibacteria > Dormibacterales > Dormibacteraceae > 40CM-4-65-16. The sequence goes on from DASPYE010000093.1 coordinate 5,676, forward strand.
GTCGATGCCGAGGGTCTGCGCAAGTCCGCGGCGCAAGCGCTCAAGTCGGCCAAGCTCAAGCCGGTCAGACTCGAGACCAAAGAGGGTCTCGCGCTCATCAACGGAACCGACGGAATGCTCGGGATGCTCGTCCTCGCGTGCGCGGACGCCGAGCTTTTGTTTCGCACCGCCGATGTGACCGCCGCGATGTCGGCCGAGGCCTTGCTCGGCACGGACCGCGCATTCCAGTCCCGGCTTCACGAGCTGCGCCCCCACGCGGGCCAGATCGCGAGCGCATCCAATCTCGAAAAGCTGATGCGCGGCTCGCAGATCGTCACGTCGCACCGGCACTCGCAGCACGCGGTGCAGGACTCCTACTCGGTGCGTTGCAGCCCGCAGGTGGCCGGCGCAGCGCGCGACACGCTCGACTTCGCACGCCGCATCGCCGAGGTCGAGCTGTCTTCGACGATTGACAACCCGATCGTTCTCGAGAGCGGAGATGTGGAGTCGAACGGAAACTTCCACGGGGAGCCGCTGGCCTTCGCCGCGGATTTTCTGGCCATCGCCGCCGCCGAGGTTGGCTCGATCGCCGAGCGGCGCGTCGACCGCCTGCTCGATCCGCACCGCTCCCAGGGCCTGCCGCCCTTCCTCGCCGAAGAGCCTGGCGTGAACTCGGGGCTGATGGTTGCCCAGTACACGGCTGCGGCCCTGGTCGCGGAGAACCGGCGGCTCGCCGCGCCGGCAAGCGTCGACTCTGTGCCCACGTCAGGCATGCAGGAAGACCACGTCTCGATGGGCTGGGGCGCGGCGCTCAAGCTCCGGTCCGTGCTCGACAACCTGTCGCACATCCTCGCGGTCGAGCTGTGCGCGGCCGCGCGGGCGCAGGAGCTGCGCCGGCCGCTCGAGCCATCGCCGGCCACCGGCGCGGTCCGAGGTGTGCTTCGCAAGAAGGTGGGCGGGGTGGGCCCCGACCGCGTGGTCGCGCCGGAGCTCGCCGCCGCGGAGGCTCTGATCCGGAGCGGCGCTGTCATCGAGGCTGCGGAGAGTGCCACCGGAGCTCTTGCATGAGCGGACACCCCCACCCCGGCCGTCCCCAGCGAGCGGGGAGGGAGATCCGTGCTCCGCGCGGCGCTGAGATCACCTGCCAGGGCTGGCCGCAGGAGGCCGCGATGCGGATGCTGATGAACAACCTGGACCCGGAGGTCGCGGAGCGCCCGCAGGATCTCGTCGTGTACGGAGGGACGGGGCGGGCCGCTCGCTCCTGGGAGGCGTTCGACGCGATCGTCAGAGAGCTCAAGCGGCTCAAGGACGACCAGACGCTGCTCGTCCAGTCAGGCAAGCCGGTCGGGGTGTTCGACACCCACGAGTGGGCGCCGCGCGTCCTCATCGCCAACTCGCTGCTCGTCCCGGAATGGGCGACCTGGGAGGAGTTCCGGCGCCTCGAAGCGATGGGGCTGACGATGTACGGCCAGATGACGGCCGGGTCGTGGATCTATATC
>DASPYE010000094.1:0-9325 GCA_035636935.1 Candidatus Dormiibacterota bacterium
GGCGCGGAATTCCTCGATCAACTTCGCATTGAATGCCCTCATATCGTTCGGAATTTGCGGGCGCTGTTGGTTCCTCGACATGTCTTAACAGTAAAACGCCTTTGCGAGTAAGGACACCGGGCCTCCCGTTTCCTTCCTTAGGAGGTCAAGAGAATTGACACAGACACTGATCGTTGTACTCATCGTTGCGGTCGTGGTCATCCTCGCGATCGCCCTCATCGTCGCGTTGACGCGGCGGTCATCCCGGCTTCGTCCGCTTCCGGCTGAGTCGCGCGATCGTTTTGCTCACACGTGGAGCAACCTCGAGAGCCGCTTCATCGAGGATCCGCGCGCCGCGGTGCAGGAAGCCGACCGTGTCGCCGTGCTGATCCTGAGTGAGCGCGGGGCGACGATGCCCGATGGGCGAGACGTGCCGAATGACCTGCAACACGCGCGCGCGGCGGCCTCGAGCGACGAGGGCAGACAGGGCACTGAAGGCATGCGTAAGGCGATGGTGCACTACAAGCACATCGTCGATGACGCGATCGGGACCGCGAAGGAATCGCGGGAGGCTTCCCGCAGGGAGGTCGCCTCATGAGCGATATGGGACGTGAGACACGGGACGAGCGCAGGCCGGAAGATCGGCGTCAGGCCGAGCGCGAGTCGATGCGTACCAACCCCGAGGTGATGGGTCGCACTGAACCGGTCCGCGACGAGGACCAGCATCCGCGCGAGTCCGAGCAACCCCGCACTGAAGAGACGATGGCCGGCACGGACCGACCCATGGAGCAGATGGACATCTGGCCCCAGATGGGCGACTTCAGGCGGCGATTCGATGAGATCCAGTCGGAGTTCATCGATGAGCCACGCGCCGCGGTCAATAAGGCGGAGCGCCTGGTCGAAGAGGCCGTGGATCACATGGCGAAATCGATGCGGGAGCACCTCAAGGGGATGCATGGCGGCATCGAAGGCAACGCCGACACAGAAAAGCTGCGCTTGATGATGCGCAGCTTCCGCGAGTTCATTGACTCGCTGGAGAAGCGGCCGGCGGCCTGAAGGGCACCTGACGAGGGCCGGCCGGGCGTACCCCGGCCGGCCGTCACATCACTTCAGGAGCTTCAGCGTGCGCAACACCTTCTCGACCGCTATCTGGATCCGTTTCGCAAGCCGCTCGGCCCATGGAAATTCGAGCGCGAGAACCGCGATTCCTGCCGCGATCACCAGCAAGCCAGGGCCGGGGAGGACAAGCAGTGCGATGCCGACGCCGAGGAGCAAAAAGCCAACGACTGCGACCACGACCCGCCGCACCTGCGGATGGGAGCGTTGATGTAGAGCGCGAGCTTTGTCGATCAAGCTTTCTTCGGGCACGACTACCGATGCAGGGTACGAAACCGGTGTGGCGCCTTGCCAGAGCCGTCGCGAGAGTGCCAACGAGTTCGGCCTATCGACGGCGCCGAGGCGTCACGGCTCCTTGTGACCCCGGGATCGGGCTCATATGGGGTTGGGCAAAGTTCCTAGTGACAGTGGGACAGGCCGGGCATATGCTGTCGGTGGGGTAGTCGAGGGCAGTGGGGGCGTCGGCCTCCAACGGGCATCGGGTGCCCGGCCATACCGCTTCCCCAAACTCTTGGCCGTCGGCCCGATCAGCCGGCGGTCAGGCTTTTTATGGGTGAGTCGCCCTGCCGATTGGCGTTAATTCAAATAGTTCGATCACCTGACAGCCCAGGGCGGTTGAGCATGTCAGGGAAGGGCGCCGGGGCCGAGCTTCGTTTTTGGTCCGCGTCGCAGGGTGGGGGCGCTCTTCCCTCGTATCACCGCCAGTGCCGGCGGGCGCGGCATGCAGCGGAGCTTCAATCCCGCGAGTGCCGGCAGACGCTGGAAATTCCCAGAAAGTGCCCCGCTGAGGATTCGAACCTCAGACCCTCTGTTTAGAAGACAGATGCTCTATCCACTGAGCTAGCGGGGCGATCCGCGCATTCGGGAGAATACCCGTAAGGGTGGCGGGGCACACAAACGCCAAGTTGCAGGACCTGAAGGACATCCTGGCCGAGGTCAGCGACCTCAGCCACGCGGCTCTGCTCCTCGAGTGGGACCAGGAAACCTACATGCCGCCCGGCGGCGTGCAGTCACGCTCCGAGCAGCTTTCGACGCTTCTCCGCCTGTCGCATGTGCGTTTCACGTCTGGCGAGGTCGGAGGGCTACTGGATTCTCTCGAAGGAAACGTCGATGGTGACTTCAATTCCGACGACGCAAGCCTGGTCCGCGTCACGCGTCGTGACTACGAGGAGGCGCGCAAGCTCCCACCGGACCTGATCGCCGAGATCGCCCGCGCCGGCTCGACGGCGCGGCCCGTCTGGGAGAAGGCACGGCATGACGAGAACTACATCTTGTTCGCGCCCTATCTCGAGAAGAACGTCGAGCTCAACCGGCGAATGGCGGATGCGCTGGGCTATAAGGAACGCCCATATGACGCGCTCCTCAATCGCACCGAGCCGGGCATGAAGACGTCAGAGCTGGAGGCGATCTTCGCCGAGCTCAAGCAGGCGATCGTGCCACTCGTCGCGGAGATCGGGCGGCACGCAGACGCGGTTGATGACAGCGCACTGCATCGGGATTTCGATCCCGACCTCCAGGTCTCGTACGCGCTCGAGGTCGTCAAGAGGCTGGGCTATGACCTGGAGCGCGGACGCCAGGACATCTCGACGCATCCCTTCTCCAGCGGTTTCGGCCCGGACGACGTTCGCATCACGACGCGCGTCTCCCGTGAGTTCTTCAATGAGTGCCTGTTCGGCTCGATACACGAATCCGGGCACGCGATGTACGAGCAGGGAATGGGCCGCGACATAGCCCGGACGCCGCTTTACGGCGGCGCGTCTCCGGGTGTGCACGAGTCGCAGTCACGACTCTGGGAGAACCTGGTCGGCCGCGGCCGCCCGTTCTGGCGCTATTTCTATCCGAGCCTCCAGGCCGTCTTCCACGAATCGCTACACAACGTGGACGAGGAGACCTTCTACCGCGCGGTCAACAGGTCCTACCCATCGCTGATCCGCGTCGAGGCGGACGAGGTCACCTACAACATGCACGTGCTGCTCCGCTTCGAGCTCGAGAACGAGATGCTCGAGGGCAAGCTCAAGGTGAAGGACCTGCCGGAGGCCTGGAGCGCGCGCGTCAAGTCCTACCTCGGCGTCGACGTCCCCAACGATCGCCAGGGCGCCCTACAGGACATCCACTGGTCTTTCGTCAGCTTCGGCATCTTCCCCGGCTACACGATCGGCAACCTGATCGGTGCTCAACTGATGGAGAAAGTGCGGGGGGACATCCCCGACCTCGATCCACAGATCGAAAGTGGAGAGTTCGGCGCCCTGCTCGGCTGGCTGCGCAGGAACGTGCACCGACACGGGCGCAAGTTCACGCCCAATGAGCTGATGGAGCGCGCCACTGGCAAGGAGCTCACAGCAAAGCCGTGGATCGCGTACGTGCGGAAGAAGTTCGGCGCCCTGTACGGACTGCAAACGGCGGCGCGCAACTAGCCGAAATCTATCGGTGCGAGCGCCTCGCGCTTGACCTCCAGGTGGAAGATGTCCGGCCGTCCGTAGTGCCCCGCGACATCGAGCGTCCGTTTGGCGGCTGAAGCGACGGCGGGGTCGCAGTCCGCATAGAGGATTCCGTGCTGCTCGCGCAACGGTCCGGCGACGAGCACGCCTCGCGGATCGACGATCACCGAGTCGCCCCGGTTGTACCAGGACAACAGGTCGGGAAACAGCTTGGTTCGCTGCGGGAAGTCTTTCGGGATGTCCTTGCCGCGCATCGCGCACCCGGTACTGAGCACCCAGCAGCGTCCTTCCGCCGCGACATGACGCATGGTCGAGATCCACGTCCCGCCCTCGTCCCACGTCGGCGCGATGTAGATCTCGCAACCCTGCGCGTACAGCGCGAAGCGCACGAGAGGCATGTAGTTCTCCCAGCAGATGAGGCCGCCGACGCGGCCCATCGGCGTGTCGCTGACGCGGAGCCCGCTGGCGTCCCCCATCCCCCAGACCATGCGCTCGGGGTTGGTCGGCACCAGCTTGCGATGGCGGTTCAGCACCGTGCCGTCCGGGCCGATCAGGACGGCAGTGTTGTAGAGGGTGCCGCGGCTGAACTCGCCGTCACGCTCGTGAACGCCGATCGAGACTGTGACCTTCAGCCGCCGGGCGGCGGTCTGGATCGGCTTCAGATCGCCGGCTTTGAGGTCGACCGAGTTTTCGATCAGGCCGCGGTGGATCTCGCCGGTCAGCTCGTGGTCGCCGCCCGGGCGCAGCCGCCACAGCCACTCCGGGTAGCCGGGCACCCACGTTTCGGGAAACGAGATGAGACGCGCCCCGGCTAACGCGGCCTTCTCGATGAGCTCGACGCCACGCTCGAGTGTCTTCTGCCGGTTCAGGGTGACAGGCGGATGCTGGACGACCGCGACCTTGTGCGTGCCCGCTCGCTTAGACATTCGGCACAGGGTAGTCGCCCGCACGCGCCAGCATCCCGGGGAGGTCCTTGCCGAGCTGACCGCCCAGCCAGCGCGATGTCGCGACAAGTGCGTCAAGGTCGATGCCGGTTTCAACACCCTGTCCCCGAAGCAGGTAGACCAGGTCCTCGGTCGCGATGTTGCCGGTCGCGTTCGGCGCGAAGGGACACCCTCCCGCGCCGCCGACGGACGCGTCCAGCGACACGACACCCTCCTCCAGCGCGGCGACCGCGTTCGCGTAGCCGGTGTTGCGAGTGTTGTGGAAGTGGGCGCCGACGGTCGCGCCCAATTCCCGCGCGCCGCGCACCAGTTCATGGACCTGCGTGGGGACACCAACGCCGATCGTGTCCGCGAGGCAGATCTCATCAGGTGGCACGGCCATCAGTCTTTCCACGATCTGCAACACCCGCTGCGCTGCGACCGGCCCGTCGAACGGGCTGCCGAACGCCACGCTGATCGTGACCGTGACCGGCATGCGATCGCTTCGCGCGCGAGCGACCAGCCCCAGCGCGGTCTTCAGGCCTTCGCCTGTCGTCGCGTTCTGGTTGCGGCGGCCGAACTCGTCGGCCGCGGAGAAGGCGTAGTGCAGCTCGTCGACGCCGGCGGTGATCGCTCGTTCGTATCCCTTCTCGTTCAGCACAAGCCCGGCATAGGCCACGCCGGGCTTGCGGTGAAGAGCAGTCATCACCTCTTCGGCGCCGCCCATCTGGGGCACGAGCTTGGGGTTCACGAAACTCGCGGCCTCCATGCGCTTGACGCCGGCCGCGGCCAGGCGGTCGCAAAGCTCGGCGCGTACCGCTGGGGTCAGGGTCTTGGCTTCGTTCTGGAGGCCGTCGCGGGGGCCGACGTCGCAGACGATCACATAGATAAGGTAGGCCCCATCTCGGCGCTCGGCCGGTACTTCCCGATGAATGGGGAAGAGTTACGGGAGCAGGTCGGTCATCGCCGAAGCCGTTTTGGCCTGGCCGAGCCGCTCGACCCCGAGCAGATCCTCCATCGTCGCCAGCAACGAGTAGTGCGTGTACTCGCGGGCACTCGTCCGGTGTCCCAGGTCTGGCGTCACCACGATCGTCAGCACGCGGTTGTCGGCTGCTTTGTCGTCCTCGTCATAGGTGATGAACAGCACGCCGTTCGACTTGAACGCCTTCGACGCGGTGATCTGCGCCACCTCCTGGCGCAGCCAGTCGTCTCCGACCGAGATGTCGCAGTCATGGGTGTTGTGGCAGTCATCCGGCGTGATCCACACAAAGCGCGGCGTGTCGCCGGCGAGGTCCGCGGCCAGGGAATCGTGTGGGACGACGTTCGGCGGACACTGCCCGCCGTAGTAAGCAAACGGGTTGTGGCCAGGATCGTAAGGTGTCGGGCTGTCGATGCACTGGCCGCTCGTCATGCCCTCCATGTAGGCGCGCCAGGTGACACCGGCTTTAGTGAGCTGCGTCCCGATGTCGGCCCGCGGCAGCACGTGAAAGCTGTCATCGGTCACCCCCCAGGTCGAACCTGAGGTGAGCGCCAGGTAGTTCGGAACGCTCGGATGGGTTATCGCGTGGTAGTTTTCGGCGACTCCGGACTTGTCAGCGAGCGACGCCATGAACTGGCCCGAGAGCGCCTGCTCGGGCGTGTGGTTCTCCATCACGATGAGGAAAACATGGCTTTGTGTCTTGCCTGGCGATGGCGAGTCACTGCAGGCTGCGAGCAGGACGGCGACAAGCGCCATCGCCGCCCCCACCCTCATTCCTACCTACGTTACCGGGCGCTGGTCTGAGGAATCTCTAAGGTGAACGACGCACCGAGACCGGCGCATGCCGCGTTGACAAAATTGATCGGACAGGTATCGTTCGGCGGAGAACTAGATGCCCGCAGCTCGTGTGCAGCCGGTGCAACCGGTCAGAGAGGAGGAGTCAGATGGGTGATTCGCGCGGTCCGAAGATCGCCGGCTCGTCGGAGAGGATCCTGATCCCGGGCACTGGCATCGAGCTGCCCGTAGATTTCGACCTGTCGCGGCGCGACATGCTGAAGATCGCCGGTTATGGAAGCCTGGCGGCCTTTATCGCAGCCTGTGGCGGCACGACCCCCACCACGACGAGCGGTTCGGTCACGGCCAAGGGCGGCAGCATGTCAATTGGAAGCTACCTGTCGGACACTGTGCCCAAGAAAGGCCTCCAGGATGTTGTCGACGCCTTCACGAAGGCGAACGGCGACACCAAGGTCAAGGTCAACACCGTCGACCATGGCACGTTCCAGAACACGATCAACAATTACCTCCAGGCCACGCCGGAAGACGTCTTCACGTGGTTCTCCGGGCACCGCATGCGGTTCTTCGCCAAGAAAGGCCTGGCGCAACCGATCGACGACGTCTGGAACGACGTCAAGAGCAACTTCACCGAAGGTTTCGCGGCCTCGGTCAAGGGCGACGACGGTCATGTCTACGCGGTGCCGACCTCCTACTACCCCTGGGCCATCTTCTACCGCAAGGACGTGTTCACAGCGGGCAACTACAAGATTCCAACCAACTGGGACGACTTCATCAAGCTCTGCCAGCAGATGAAGAAGGACAACTTGATCCCGATGGCTTTTGCCGACAAGGACGGCTGGCCGGCGATGGGTACCTTCGACATCCTGAACCTCCGCATGAACGGCTACGACTTTCACGTCGGGCTGTGCGGGGGGCAGCAGAAATGGACGGATCCCAAAGTCGCCAATGTATTCAAGAAGTGGGCGGAGCTCACGCCTTACTACTCACCCGCCTTTGCGGGCCTCACGTGGCAGGAAGCGGCGCAGCAGCTGCGACAGAAGAAGGCGGGAATGTACCTGCTGGGCCTGTTCGTGTCCGAGCAGTTCGTGTCCGGCGGCAACGCCGACGACATCAACCAGCTCGACTTCTTCCCGTTCCCGGACCTCGGCACTCAGTACGACTCGGAGAAGGCGCTCGACGCGCCGATCGATGTCTACATGCTTGCCAAGAAATCGCCGACGCTCGGCACCGACTCGGGCCAGGCAAAGGCGTTTCTCGAGTTCATGTCGAAGGGCTCCTCGCAGCTCACCTACTGGAAGGCCTCGCCAGGAGCGATCCCAACGGCGAACGACGCCGACCCCAGCCAGTACCCGGCATTGACCAAGAAGGCGGCCCAGATCGTAAGCAGCGCCAAGCGCATCACGCAGTTCTTCGACCGCGACTCGCGACCTGACTTCTCGGGACCAAACGCTATGCAGGGGTTCTTGCTGAGATACCTCTCCAGCCCCAAGCAGGACACCTCGGGCCTGCAGGGTCAGATGCAGAGCTTCTGGGACTCTCTCACGCCGGAGTAGAACCGATACGCTGATCTGAGCAGTGGCGACGAGCATCACCCCCGCCCGGGAGGATTCGCCCGAGGCGGGGGAGCTCGCGCCGACCAGGCGCGGCCGCTACAACGTCCTCACGCGCTATGACCGGCGCGTCCTCATGCTCATGGTGGGCATCCCCCTGCTCCTGGAGATCATCTTCATCTGGTGGCCGACTCTTTCGTCGATCCTCCTTTCCTTTACCAACTACAACGGCGTGGGCGAGGTGGGACCACAGAACTTTGTCGGCCTGAAGAACTACCAATTCCTGTTCTCGGGCTACACGCTCTTCTGGCCGGCGTTCTTCCACAACGTGATCTGGCTGGCGTGGCTCGCGTTCATCGCCACGCCGATCGGCATCTTCTTCGCCGTCCTCCTCGATCGCGAGCTAAGAGGCACAGCCTTTTACCAGAGCGTGTTTTTCCTGCCCGTGGTGCTCTCGCTCGTCATCGTCGGCTTCATCTGGGAGCTGCAGTTCAGCCCGACGGAAGGGTTCATCAACAACGCGTTCGGGCTGACGAAGGCGAACAACATCATCGACTGGCTGGGCAATCCGCGCATCAACCTGTTCGCGATCCTGATCGCGGCGAGCTGGCGTCACGTCGGCTACATCATGGTCATCTACCTATCGGGACTGAAGAGCGTTGACCCGACGCTGCGGGAGGCGGCCAAGGTCGACGGCGCCAACGAGTTCCGCACGTTCTTTCGCGTCATCTTTCCGGTCATGGCGCCGATAAACACCGTGGTCGCGGTGATCACGACGATCGAGGCGCTGCGCGCTTTCGATATCGCTTTCATCGTCAACCAGGGCAAGAACGGCCTCGAGCTTCTGTCGATCCTGATCACCAACAACAGCATCAGCGAGGCGAGCCTGGTCGGCTTCGGCTCGGCCATCGCAGTGATCCTGCTCGTGATCTCGCTGGGGCCGATCGTCGTGTTTCTGTCGCGCGTCATGAGGACGACCTCGTGAGCGCCGCCGTCCGCGCGCCCCGGATCCGCCCGGCCCGCGTCGCCCTGCATGCGTTTCTGCTCGCGATGGCCGCCCTGTGGATCTTTCCCCTCTTCTGGGCGATCTACTCGTCGCTGAGGCCCATCAGCGACACCATCCAGCACGGCTACCTCTCCTGGCCTACAGGCGGTCTCAGCCTCGTCAACTACCAGACGCTCTGGACCCAGGGCGAGCTGCCCTACTTCTACCTGAACACCCTGGTGATCGCCGTCCCGGCCGTCATCCTGACTCTGCTCCTGAGTTCGATGGTCGCGTTCGCCTGCACGCAGTTCAGCTGGCGCTTCAACCTCGCGACCCTGATGATCTTCACGGCGGGCAACCTGCTGCCGCCGCAGGTGATCATCGTCCCGCTATTTCGCATTTACCTCAGCACGCCGCTCCCGATGCTTGGCTCCATCGACATCGGGCGGTTCTCATTTCCGATCCTCACCGACAACACATTGCTCTACGACCAGTATCTCGGGATCATGCTCATCCACATCGTCTTCCAGACCGGCTTCGCTACCTTTGTGCTCAGCAAC
>DASPYE010000095.1:0-4498 GCA_035636935.1 Candidatus Dormiibacterota bacterium
CAGGTATGCCTTGTGATCCGGCGTGTGCCCGGGCGTGTGGATCGCTCGGATCGTGATCTCGCCGATCTTCAGCTCGGTGCCGACGTCGAGAGTTGAGACGTCCGCGCCCACCTCCGCCGCCAGCTCGCGACAGCCCGACACATAGTCGTTGTGAAGGTGGGTGTCCAGAGCGTGCGTGAGCTTGACGTTGAGGCTAGACGCGACGTGCAGGTAGCGCTCGATGTCGCGCAGCGGGTCGACGACGAGGCCGACACCGTGATCCGTGTCGGCAACGAGGAAGCTTGCGTTGCCCAGCTCGGGAGCTGGGATCGCCTCGACCGTGTACATCGCAGGGCTAGAAGGTGATCGGCGCCGTGGTCAGGAGAACGTAGATGGTCAGGATCACGACCAAGACGGCACCACCGTAGAACGCGATCTGCGCGGGCACGCTCTTTGCGGCGGGCACGCCGAAGTCGACGAGCAGGTAGCGCAGGCGATGCGCGAAGTGGAAGAACGGCACCGCGATCAGGACAAGCAGGTAGAGCTTGACGATGGGGTTGCCGATGATGTTGGGGTTGTGCAGACTCGCAACGCGCACGAGACCCAGCGGTCCGAGGATGCCCTGGAAAAGGACATGCACCGGCAGCAGGATCGCTGCGATAACACCGCCCTGGGCGAACATGAACCACCAGAAGAGGTGAGCGAGAGCCGGCCTGCTTGTGCGGTTCTCCCCACCCGCCGCTTCGCGGCGACCTCCCCGGCGAGCGGGGAGGTGAAGCTCTTCGCTCATTGGGCCAGCCGCACCAGAAGGAAGCCGATCACCACCGAAGCGCCGATCCAGAGCGCGAACTGCGAGGCGACGATCACGCGGGACGACACCGGTCGGTCGAGCACCTTCAGGTGGATGATCGAGCCAGCCAGGCTGAGGAAAGTGAAGCTGTGGTAAAGCGCGAAGGGCAGGCATACGATGCTGAAGACCGCGAATGCTGGGCCGAAGGTCGTCGTCTTCAGGGAAATGTCATAGAGAAGCCACAGCAGCCAGATCGCCAGCGGCAGCGCCGTGAACTCGCGCACCACATACAGGAAGTAGTGGCGCTTGCGCGTCCACCAGCTGGACGGCATGTGCCAGGGATATTCGCTCGGCGCTTGTCTGGCCTCGACCTCCGCGCTCAATCGCGGTTTCCGTACGGGAGCACGAAGCGCATCGTGGTATCGAGCTTGGTCTGCTGGATCGCCTTCGCCGGGTCGACGCCTTTGGGACAGACCACTGAACATTCACCGACGAACGAGCACTCCCAGATACCTTCTGCGTCACCGATCACGGGCTGCCTCTCCTTGAGACCCTGGTCGCGCGAGTCCAGGTTGTATCGCCGTGCGAGGGCGATCGCGGCCGGACCGAGGAACTCGTCGTTGAGCCCGTACACGGGGCACGCCGCGTAGCACAGCATGCAGTTGATGCACTCGCTGAACTGCCTGAAGTCGTCGATCTGCTCATTCGTCTGGTGGTGCTCGCCGGCACCGAGCGGAAGCTCCTGCTTGCGGATGATCCACGGCTTGATCGACTTCAGCTTGTGCATGAAGTCGTCCATATCGATCACCAGGTCACGGATCAACGGGAAGTTGTTGAGCGGTTGGACCGTGATCGCACCTGGCCAGTAGTCGCGCAAGAATGCATTGCAAGTCAGCTTGGGCGTGCCGTTCACCATCATTCCGCAGCTGCCGCAGATGCCCATCCGGCATGACCAGCGGTAGCTGAGGCTGCCGTCGATGTCCGACTTGATGTAGTTCAGGGCGTCCAGGACGACCATGCTCTCGTCGTAGAACGGGATGTCGTAGGACTGCAGCCGGGGCTTCTCGTCCTTGTCGGGGTCGTATCGAGTCGCGCGGATGGTGATTCGTTTGTCGGGCATGTTCAGTATGTCCTCGCTTGCGGCTTGAAATTCGTGATGTGGACGTCGCGGTACTCGAGGCGCGGCCGCGCACTCTCTCGCCGGAATGCAAGCGTGTGCTTGAGGAACCTCGCATCGTCGCGCTCGGGAAAATCGCGCCGGGCGTGGGCGCCGCGGGACTCTTCGCGCGCGAGCGCTGAGACGGCGATGGTCTGCGAAACCTCGAGCATGAAATCCAGCTCCAGCGCCGCGAGCAGCTCGGTGTTGAACGTGCGGCTCGAGTCCTCGATCTTGACGCGCTCGAATCGGTCACGAAGGCCGCCGAGCTGCTCGATCAGCTTCTCCAGGCCCTCCTTGGTGCGGAAGACGCCGGCGCCGGCATCCATCTCGCGCTGCATCTCCTCGCGGATCGCGCCCATGCGCTCCTGACCATCCTTCTTTTCGAGGTAGCCCGCCTCGACCCGCCGCGCTTCGTCCCACAGCATCGCGTCGACCGGGTTCGCTGACACCGGTTTGGCGGAGGCGGCGTACTGCGCCGCATGCCGGCCGGCGGCGGCGCCGAAGACCAGGCACTCCGGCAACGAGTTGGAGCCGAGACGATTGCCCCCGTTCAGACCGACGTTCGCGCACTCTCCGGCTGCATAGAGGCCGAGGATCGGCGTCACGCCCGAGATGTCCGCGTCGACGCCACCCATCATGTAGTGCTGGACGGGGCGGACGGGGATCGGGTCCTTGACGATGTCGATGCCGACGAACTCGCGACCGAGCTCGCGCATGAAGGGCAGCTTGCGGTCGATCATCTTTTCGCCGAGGTGGCGGACATCGAGGTGCATGTACTTGCCGTGTGGGCCGTCGAATCCGCGACCGGCTTCGAATTCGGTGATCATCGAGCGGGAGATGATGTCGCGCGGCCCGAGCTCCATCTTGTTTGGCACGTAGCGCTTGAGGAAGCGCTCGCCTTCGTTGTTGAGCAGATAGCCTCCCTCTCCCCTCACGGCCTCCGTGATCAGGATGCCCGTGAAGGGCAGGCCAGTGGGATGGAACTGGACCATCTCCATGTCCTTGAGGCCGATGCCGGCGCGGTAGGCGAGCGCCATCCCGTCGCCGGTACAGATGTTGCCGTTCGTGGTGAAGGCGTAGACGCGGCCGAGTCCGCCGGTCGCGAGGATCACCGACTTCGCGGTGATCGCGTCGAAACGACCGGTGCGGATGTCGAGGGCCACCACGCCGACGCACCGGCTGTCCTCGATCAGCAGCCTGGTCACGAACGCCTCGTCGTGACGTGTGATCTGTGGGTATTTGAGGGACGTCTGGAAGACGGTATGGAGCATATGGAACCCGGACTTGTCGGCCGCGAAGCACGTCCGCCAGGTCGTCATGCCACCGAACGGGCGGACCGAGATCTTGCCGTCCGGGTCCCGGCTCCAGGGGCAGCCCCAATGCTCCATCTGGATGATCTCGACAGGAGCCTCGCGCACGAATGCCTCGACGACCTCCTGGTCGGCAAGGTAGTCGGAGCCTTTGATGGTGTCGAAGGCGTGCGTCTCGAACGAGTCCTCCGGGCGCATCACCGCCGCGGCGCCGCCCTCGGCGGACACGGTGTGGCTGCGCATCGGGTAAACCTTGGAGACCATCCCGACCCTTACCCTGGGATTGGCCTCGACAGCAGCTATCGCTGCCCTGAGGCCGGCGAGCCCTCCGCCGACTACCAGGACGTCATAGCTCTCGAAATCCACTTGCAACCTGATTCTATTGGGAGCCGTGAGCACGCCGTTCTGGACGCCGCCGCCCGAAAAGTACCCCGGGCCGTTGCCGGAGAAGGCGGACGTGCTCGTTATCGGCGGCGGGATTGCCGGTACCAGCCTGCTGTGGCATCTCGTCCGGCGCCGGATCGACGCCGTGCTGGTAGAGCGTCATCACATCGCGTGGGGCGCGAGCGGCCGCAACGCAGGTTTTCTGCTGGCCGGTGTGGCGTCGAGCTACGCGGAGGCGGTGCAGACATACGGACGGGAGAAGGCGCGCGAGGTCTGGGAGCTGACGAGCGAGAACCACGATCGAATGATCGAGGCGGCCCGCGGTCAGGAGATCGGATACCGCAGGCTCGGCACGGCCATCCTTCCCGATAGCGAGGAGGAGCGCGCGCTTCTGATCGAGTCGGAGCAGCTCCTCCAGGAGGACGGGTTCTCGGCCTGGTGGGACGGGACGCGGCTGGTCAACCCGCGGGACGGGGAGGTCGACCCGACGGCGCTGGTCGCGGCTATCGCGCGGCAGGCGAAGACGGGCGCGATTCGCGAGGGCGTCGAGGTGACCCGGCTTATCCTCCGGCGTCATGGCGTCACCGTCATAGCGGGTGACGTCGAGTGCGAGGCCGGAGCAGTCATCCTGGCGACCAATGGGTACACGTCGCAGCTGGCGCCGAGCGTGAAGATTCAGCCCACACGCGCCCAGATGCTCGCGACAGCGCCGGAGTCCAAAGCCATCGCGGATTTGCCCGTCTACTCGCACTACGGCTACCACTACTGGCGGCAGCTCGCGACCGGCGAGGTGCTGGTCGGCGGCTGGCGTGACACGTCCCTCGAGACGGAGAAGACCGACGACGGGGAGCCGACCGAGGAAATTCAGGAGCGTCT
>DASPYE010000096.1:0-4808 GCA_035636935.1 Candidatus Dormiibacterota bacterium
GATCCGGCATCGGGCGACACTCGATGACGCGAGGGCTCACCTCTTCCCCAACTCGGAGCACCACCTCAAGGGCGGCGCCGACCTGCGACCGCTCTTCCGTGGCCACGCCGAAGCGCTCGCCACGCCATGGGAGATCGCTCAAGCGTGCGAGGTCGACCTCGACTTCCGCAAGGTCAGGTTCCCCGGCTACCCGGTCCCGGCCGGTGAGACCCCGTTCTCGTTTCTCTACAAGCTCTGCTACGAAGGGGTGCGCGACCGCTACCGGCCGATCACGCCCGCGGTCGCCCAGCGTTTGCAGCGCGAGCTGGAGGTGATCGAGAAGACAGGCCTGGCCGAGTTCTTCCTCATCAACTGGGACCTCATGCGCTTTGCCCGCGAGCACGGGGTGCCGGGCCAGGGCCGAGGTTCCGCCGCCGACTCGATCGTCGCCTACGTGCTGGGCATCACGCGCGTCGACCCCATCGAGCACAACCTGCTCTTCGAGCGCTTCCTGCACGAGGAGATGACGAGCACGCCGGACATCGACATCGATTTCTCGACCGAGCATCGCGAGCAGGTCATCCAGTACATCTATGAGAAGTACGGCTGGGAGCGGACCGGGATGGTCTGCAACGTGGTCACGTTTCAGCCGCGGATGGCGATCCGCCAGGTCGGCAAGGCGCTTGGCTTCTCGGCCGAGCTGCTCGACCGCCTGGCCAAGGGTGTCGACCGGTGGTTTACCGAAGACGTCGAGGACTCGATGACCGGGGCTGTGCCCCCACCCGATATGCGGCCTCAGAGCTGGCAGCAGTTCCTCGAGCTGTGCCGCGAGGTCATCGAGTTCCCCCGCCATCTCTCTATCCACAACGGCGGCATGCTCGTCACCGGCGAGCCGCTGGTCGACATCGCGCCGGTCGAACCGGCGACGATGGAAGGGCGCCGCGTGGTCCAGTTCAACAAGGACGACGTCGAAGACCTGGGCCTGATCAAGATGGACATGCTCGGGCTGCGCACCCTGTCGGTGGTCGCCGAGGCTCTCGAGCTGATCAAGGAGACGACCGGGACCAGACCCGACCTCGACCAGCTGCCTCTGAACGACCCGGCCGTCTTCGAGATGTGCAGCGAGGCGGACACCATCGGCGTTTTCCAGATCGAATCGCGGGCGCAGATGCAGACGCTGCCCCGCACGCGGCCGAAGACGTTCAACGACCTCGTCGTCGAGGTGGCGATCATCCGGCCCGGACCGATCCAGGGCAACGCGGTGCATCCGTACATCCGCCGCAAGCAGGGAAGCGAGGATGTCACATACGCGCACCCGCTCCTCGAGCCAATCCTCAAGGACACGCTGGGCGTGATCCTCTACCAGGAGCAGATCATCGAGATCGCGATGTACGTCGCCGGCATGAAGCCGGGACGCGCGGACGGCTTTCGGCGCGCCATGACCCGCCACCTCAATCGGGTCGAGATGTCATCCCTCGAAGACGAGTTCATCGGCGGCTGCCTCGCCAACGAGGTGCCGCGCGAGGTAGCCGACCAGCTCTTCGCGGCGGTGCAGGGATTTGCCGTTTACGGATTCTGCCGTTCTCATGCGGCGGCGTTCGCCCGCACCTCATACGAGACCGCGTGGATGAAGCTGCACCACCCGGTCGAGTTCGGGTGCGGACTGCTGAACAACCAGCCGATGGGCTTTTACCACCCCAGCGTGCTGGTGGAAGACCTGAAACGCCACGGCTTGAAGGCGCTGCCCGTCGACATCAACCTCTCCGACATCCGCTGCCTGCCCGAAGCGATTCCCACGCCTCCACCCGACCAGGCGTACCTATCCCAGGGCCCTCCCTCCTCCACCTTGGCTGCCCTCCCCCGCTCGCCAACCGATTCCAGCGTACTCACCGAGTCAACCCTGCCTGTTAAGGCGCGGTACGCGATGCGGATCGGCTTCAACTACGTCCGCGACCTCGGAGAGGACGGTCGCAAGGCGATCGTTGACGACCGCCGTCGAGGCGGCGCTTACCTTTCCTTCGACGATTTCATCAACCGCATGCGCGGCGGACCCATCGGCCCTCGCGCGGTCCGCAACCTCGTCATGGTCGGCGCCTTCGATGCCCTCGGCCAGCCGCGGCGCGAGCTGCTCTGGGGCTGGCAGGAGCGGTGGCACGGCAAGGGCCTGCGTCGGGATATCGACAAACAGTCCGAGCTCAAGCTCAACGGAACCGCTCCTTCCCTCCCCCATGTCGACGACTTCGACGCCAACCAGCTCGAGTACCGGATCTCCGACCTCTCGACCGGCCACCACCTGATCCACTTCTGCCGCGACCGCCTGACAGCGATGGGCGCGCTCGAGAGCAACAAACTCCCAGCGATCGCCAACAACAAACAGGTCCGCGTCGCCGGGCTGGTCATCACCCGGCAAGCTCCTTCGACGGCGAAGAAGATCCGGTTCTTCACCCTCGAAGACGAGTTCGGCCAGGTCAATGTGACCATCAAGCCCGACATCTACGACCGCTATCGCCAGGTCGCCAATCGCCAGCCCATCCTGATCATCGACGGCGTGATGCAGCGCCAGGACGGCGTGCATTCAGTCCTGGCAAGCCACATCGAGGCACTCCAGGGAGTCCCGCGACCGGCGCAGCGCTCGCACGACTACCGCTGAGTCACCATGATGTCGGTCATGTCTCGAGAACATTGGGAGCGGCACGCCTCGAACTGGGCAGCTTGGGCGCGCACCCCCAACGTCGACGAATACTGGAAATACTCGCCCGCCTTCTTTGAGCTCGTTCCGCCGCCGCAAGCCCGCACCCTGGAAGTCGGCTGCGGCGAGGGCCGCGTCACCCGAGATCTCGCCAGACTAGGCCATCGAGTAGTCGCTGTCGACCCCGTCGCCCCACTCATCCAGCTGGCCCGCGATGCGGACTCAGGCAACGACTACGTGCGAAGCGACTCGGCCGCCCTTCCGTTTGCGGACGGATCCTTCGACCTGGCCGTCTTCTACAACTCCTTGATGGACGTCGACGACATGGAAGCCGCGTTGCAGGAAGCCGCCCGGGTGCTCCGCCCAGGCGGCGCGCTATGCGCCTGCGTCACGCATCCGTTCGCTGACGCCGGACGCTTTGAGTCGCGCGACGCCAACGCCCCATTCCTGGTCGAGGGAACTTACCTCGGGCCGAGACGCTGGCTCCAACTCCTGCCCGCTCAGCGCGGCGCCCTGAGCATGGACTTCTCTGGTTGGGCGTACCCACTGGAAGCCTATTTCCGAGCCCTGGAGAGTGCAGGCTTCATGGTCCAGGCATTGCGGGAACCGGCTGCCGGCGACGACCACCGGTGGCGCCGTATCCCTCTCTACGTGATGTGGCGCGCGGTCAAAAACGCCTAGGGACGATTCCTTACTTTCTGTAGCCAGCCGCAGGGCTTTTGCGCCAAGCTATTCAGCTACAGCCGAACTCATTCCAGCAACCCAGAGGAAATAGCAGCCCAAAAATGTCGATCGCCCGAGAAATCGAAGACATCGCGCGCGACCTGATCAAGCATCAGCACGACCATCCACCGGTCCGTGACCTCAACCGCGAGATCGAGCGGCGCCGCACCTTCGCCGACCGCGTCGCGGACGACTTCGCCCGCCTGGTCGGCAGCTGGGTCTTTGTTCTGGTCCAGATCGGGATGATGGTCGTGTGGGTCGGGCTCAACGTCGTGAACCTGCTCCACCCGTGGGACAGGTACCCGTTTCAATTCTTGAACTTCATCATCAGCCTCGAGGCCGCGCTTTGGATTTCAGTGGTCCTGATGGCCCTCAACCGCATCGCCGACCGTGACCGCCTGCGCGCCCAACACGACTACGAGCTCAACGTCAAGGCCGAGGAAGAGCTGAAAGCTTTGATGAACCACCTGACGCACCAGGACGAGATCCTGCTGCAGATCGTCAACCGCCTCGACCGCGGCGACCGCGAGATGAAGCGGCTGGCGCGCCGGCTCGAGGATGTGATCGAAGCGCGAAACCAGGCGCCCGCCGGGTCAGAACGCCCCCCGATCAGCGTCCCCGCTCCTTAGCCGCTGACCCGGTACACCGCGTACTCGCCGTCGTCGTAGACGAGTGTGGCGTGCTGATCCCAGTACGCACGGCTGCCGCCGCGGGGCACCTCCTGGGGGCCGATCATCACGTAGTCGACGTGGTACTGGCGGACAAGCGCCGGCGCCGACGGGTCGCCACCGAGGATGCGTTTGTCGTCGGCCGCCTTCTGAATGTAATCGGCGAGGCCATACGTCCACAACCACCCGGAGTAGCCGATCAGCTCACGCCGCCCAGCCAGGGTGGGAATCGGGCTGTTGTGATCGTCCGCGACGGCGAACAGGGCGGTCGGGCTGGTGTGGTTGCGCACCCAGTCCGCGACCTTGAGTCCGCCCGGGTCGGTGAACTGATTGGCACTGACCCTGAAGTCCGACGCGCGTGCGAGATCAAGCGCGCCCGAAAGGCCCAACACAACCATCACGAGGACGGCGAGAACGGCGGTCAGAGGACCGCGCTTCAGCATGGCGGCAAGCAGTGCTCCCGCGAGCACGCTGCCAAGCAGCGCCCATAAAACAAAAAACTTGGTGTTGTCCCAGACCCAGGGATGGAGCACGACGAGGTTGGGGACGACAAACCAGAGCCACATCGGCGCGAACCAGGTCGGGAATGCGGTCGGGAACGACCGGAGCACAAGCTGGGCGACGAGAAGGAGCGGCAGGAGCAGCGAGGTGTTCCAGATCCAGAACCAGAGCCACTCCACCCCGAACAGGGCAGGCCCGTCCCTCAACACGTCGCCCGACGACAGCCAACCCAGCTGTATGCAGTAGCC
>DASPYE010000097.1:0-4741 GCA_035636935.1 Candidatus Dormiibacterota bacterium
GAAGCACATCGTCTTGCTGCCCGGGACGGTCGAGGAGTGCTACGAGTTCGCGCGCGACGCGTTCGACTACGCGGACCGATTCCAAACGCCGATCTTTGTGCTCTCCGACCTCGACCTCGGCATGAACCTGTGGATGACGCCGGAGTTCAAGTACCCGGAGAAACCGTTCGACCGCGGAAAGGTGCTGTCGAAGGACGACCTCGAGAAGGTGGCCGGCGAGTGGGGACGCTACCGCGACGTCGACAGGGACGGCGTCACCTACCGCACGCTGCCCGGGACCGACCATCCGGCGGCGGGTTACTTCACGCGCGGCTCAGGTCATGACGAGAATGCCCGCTACACCGAGGGCGCGGATGCATACGCACGCAACATGGACCGCCTCGTCCGCAAGCTGGAGACGGCGCGGCGCACACTTCCGAAGCCTGTGATCGATGAAGCCGGCTCATCCGCCGGTCTGATCGCGTTCGGATCGACCCATGCGGCCGTGGTCGAAGCCCGTGAGACATTGGCCTCCGCCGGTAAGGCGATCGACTATCTGCGCGTGCGAGCCCTGCCTCTGTCGGATGAGGTGGCCGCGTTCGTCGAGCGCCATGAACGCGTGTACGTGGCGGAGCAGAACCGCGACGGCCAGCTGTTCGACATCGTTCGCCTGGCCCTGCCCCCCGCGCTGGTCGACCGCGTGCGTTCCATCCGCCACTACAACGGGCAGCCGATTCCCGCTGCTGCGATCATCGACCCACTTATGGATCGCGAGGCGGTGCCCGCATGAGCGCGACGGTCAACCATGTCGGGCTTCCCCGCGACGCCTACAAGGGCGCCGCGACAACGCTGTGCGCGGGCTGTGGGCACAACTCGATCACCAACCACATGATCAAGGCGCTCTACGAGCTCGGTATCGAGCCGCACTTGCTGGCGAAGATGTCGGGCATCGGATGCTCGTCGAAAACCCCGGCGTACTTCGTCGAGACGGCGCACGGCTTCAACGGCGTCCACGGCCGCATGCCGGCGCTCACGACGGGCGCCCACCTGGCGAACCGCCAGCTGATCATGCTCGGGGTGTCCGGCGACGGAGACACGGCGTCGATCGGCCTCGGCCAGTTCATGCACCTGATCCGCCGCAACGTCGACTGCACGTACATCATCGAAGACAACGGGACCTACGGCCTGACCAAGGGCCAGTTCTCGGCCACGGCCGACCTCGGTTCGATGCAGAAGAAGGGCGCGGTCAACACCTTCCAGCCGATCGACCCGTGCGCGGTGGCGCTGGCGCTCGGCTGCTCGTTCGTCGCGCGCTCGTTCAGCGGCGACGGCAAGCAGGTGGTGCCCCTGATCAAGGCCGCGATCGCCCACCGTGGGACCGCGATCCTCGACATCGTCTCGCCCTGCGTGACCTTCAACGACCACGACGGCTCGACCAAGAGCTACAGCTGGGTGAAGGACCACGAGGAGTCAATCGCGGACGTCTCATTCATTCCTTTCTTCGAAGAGGTCCACGTCGACTATGAGCCGGGCACCGTGCGCGACGTGCGGCTGCACGACGGGTCGCACATCGTGCTGAAGAAGCTCGGCGAGGACCACGACCCGACCGACCGCCGCGCGGCGATTCGAGTGATCGAGGAGGGCCGCGACGAGGGTCACCTGGTGACGGGCCTGCTCTACGTCGACACAGCGATGGCCGACTTCGCGTCGACCGAGCAGATCCCGCTGCGGCCCTTGAAGGACCTGGGCGAGGACGAGCTGCGGCTCTCCCGCGACGATTTCGCCCAGTTCATGTCCGAGTTCGCATAAAAATAGCGGACGCGCCCCTCCGCCGGCGTCGCCGGCACCTCCCCATGAATGGGGAGGAGTCAAAGGCACCCTCTCCCCGCAGGAAACAGGGATCTGGGGTGAGGGCAGCGGATGCCCCCCTCCGGCGGCCCCATCCCCCGGCTACGCCGGGTGCTTCCCCACGGGTGGAGAAGAGTTTCCACCTCCCCGTGGATGGGGAGGAGTTGGAGAGGGAGATCGCCAAGGGGACCCGTCTCGTTGCCCGGCGTGACCCGGCGATAGCCGCCCTCATCAAGCGTACGGGCGCCATGGAGCTGCGCGACCCGCTCGACGACAGCTTCGCCGCACTGGTCCGCTCGATCATGTACCAGCAGCTCGCGGGTGCCGCGGCGACCGCGATCCACGGCCGATTTCTGAAGCTCTTCGCCGAGGCGCTGTCCCCTGTCGCGGTCCTCGCGCTGCCGGCGGGCGTGATGCGCGCCGCGGGTGTCAGCGGTCCGAAGGAGGCCGCGATTGTGGACCTGGCGCGGAAGGTCGCTGACGGCACGGTGCCGCTGGGGGACGTGGACACCCTGACCGACGACGAGCTCGTCGAGCGCCTGGTCCAGGTGCGCGGCATCGGGCGCTGGACCGCGGAGATGTTCCTCATGTTCCAGCTCCGCAGGCTCGACGTGTGGCCGGTCGACGACTACGGCGTGCGCAAGGGCTGGACCGTCACGCACCGTCAGAAGGCGATGATCACCCCCAAGGCACTCCAGGCCGAGGGTGAGCAATTCCGCCCTTATAGAACGATCGCCGCGTGGTACTGCTGGCGCGCGGTCGAGAACATCGTCCTACCCACCTAAGCCCCATCCCCGGCCGCCCCATCCCCGGCCGCCCCATCCCGGCTTCGCCGGTACTTCCCCATGAATGGGGAAGAGTTGCCTCCGAGTCAGCGCGCATACCTCCGGCGCAGCTTCTCGATCGTCTGGTCGCTCATCGGCGGCCAGCCGTATGCATCGAGGAAGGTGCGCGCGAATCCCTTGCCGTAGTTGTACTGCAGCGTCCAGACGCCGCCCGCGAGGTCGTCCTCCGGGTTTCCGAGGCCCGCCCGTCCGACGTCGACCAGGCCGCTGAGCACGCCCTCGTGAACGAGAACGTTCGGCAGGCAGTAGTCGCCGTGGATGAGGACATGGCCTGGCCTTTTGATGCCGAACGGACAACCGGCGGCAGGCGTGGCGTGAAGGCCGCGCAGGATTCCACCGAGCTTTTGCGCAACGCGAGTCGGATCCCACCCGACCGATGCGTGGAACATCGGGACACCGGGGAGTGCGTGCGTGATCAGCCAGTCGTCATCCGAGTCGCGGAAATAACCGACGACAGCCGGTACCGGCCACCTGCCCTTGAGCCACGCAAGGCGATCGCGTTCGCCCGCCAGCTCGACCGCGCGCTTGACGAAGACGGCCCGACCCTCGGCGCTCAGACGCCACACCGTGCCCGCCCAGCTCAGCCACGCAAAATCCTCTTCGGCAGGCGATGCGCCGAGCGCTGACACAGCCGCTTCGCGCACCGCTCTGGGCAGGGGAACCGGAGAGGATTTCACGACACCTCCCTCTGTAGCATGTGCGCGGGGTGGTGTGGTGATTGCTCTGCCGGAGTCGCCGGACGCTTTCAAGAGCGCGACGTGGGAAGACCTTGCGCCCTATTACGAAGAGCTCGCGACGCGGCCTCTGGACAAGGGCAACGTCGAAGCCTGGCTGCGGGATTGGTCGGATTTCGAATCGATGCTCGCCGAGGCGGCCGCACTCGCCCACTTCGCGTACGCCTGCAACACCGCGGACGCCGAGAGCGAGCGCGCGCAGCTGAGGTTTGGAAGCGAGATCGACCCCAAGGCCGATGAGCAGCGGACGAGGCTTCAGCGCCGGCTGGTGGAGCTCGGTTACGCGCGGCCCGACATGGAGACGACGATTCGCCGATTCCGCAACCAGATGGAGCTGTTCAACGAAGCCAACGTGCCGCTGTTCGCGGAGCTGTCCAGGCTGTCAACCGCGTGGGCGAAAGCCATTGGAGCGATGACTGTCGACTGGGACGGCCAGGAGATGACGCCGCTGCAGATGTGGCCATATCTCGAAGAAAACGACCGGGCTGTCCGCGAGCGCGCGTTCCGCAAGCAATTCCAGCCATACATCGAACAACGCGACACCCTCGCCGACTTTTTCGACCGCATGTACGACCTGCGGCAGCAGATCGCCAAGAATTCGGGATTCGCCAACTTTCGCGACTACGCTCACCGAGAAAAGAATCGCTTCGACTACACGCCTGACGACTGCTTTCGTTTTCACGAAGCCGTGGAGCAGGTCGTGCGGCCCGCGTCCAAACGGCTTCTCGAGCGGCGACGGGCACACCTGAAGGTGGACCGTCTGCGACCTTGGGATCTATGGGTGGATCCCAAGGCGCGCCAGGTGCTTCACCCCTACCGGGACGTCCACGAGTTCGTCGACAAGACAAAGGACATCTTCGCCAACGTCGAACCCGATTTCAAAGGCTACTTCGAGCGCATGGCCGAGGCGGGGCTGCTCGACCTCGACAATCGCAAGGGCAAAGCCCCGGGCGGCTACTGCGACTCTCTGCCGTACCACAAGCTGCCGCTGATCTTCATGAACGCGGTGAACATCGACGAGGACGTGCGCACGCTGCTCCACGAGGCAGGGCACTCGTTTCATGTGTTCGAAGCCGCCAAGCTTCCCTATCTCTTCCAGCGCCACCCTGGCGCGGAGATGGCCGAGGTCGCATCGATGTCGATGGAGCTTCTGTCGGCGCCGTACATCGACCGCGACCATGGCGGCTACTACGACGAAGCGGAGGCGCAGCGCTCACGGCGCGGCCTGCTGGAGCGGACTGTTCTCTTCTTTACCCACTGCGCGTCGGTGGACGCATTTCAGCAGTGGATGTACACGACGCCCGAGGGACGCGACCGCGACGCGCGCGATCGCAA
>DASPYE010000098.1:0-4043 GCA_035636935.1 Candidatus Dormiibacterota bacterium
ATCGATGACACGAATGAGCCCGCGCGTGCGATCGCGCTCAAGATCGGCATGACGGAGTTGAGCACGCGTCCGCCGAACCGAACCGTGTATGTGAAGTACCGCGACGAGCGCAGTCTTACGCGCGCCTGACGTCCATGGAGCGAGGCGCCTGAAACGTGACCAAGCGCCGGACGAAGGCCCCGGCTAACCGCAAACGAGCGAGCCCCTCGACGGGCCAGGCGACGTATCTGGCGCGACTGCGGGCAGGCGAGGCACATGTTCTGGAGCTGGTCGCTGCGGGTGTGCCGCTGAGTCAGACACTCGACGCGTTGGCGCGGACGTTCGAGGCGCAGGCCGATGGCATGCTGGCGTCGATCCTGCTCGTCGAGGATGGCGCGCGCGTCCGGCACGCCGCCGCTCCCAGCCTCGACGAGGCCTGGGTCCGCGCGGTCGACGGTCAACCGATCGGCCCGAACCAGGGATCGTGCGGCACCGCCGCGTTCCTGAAGCAGTCCGTAATCGTCACCGACATCGCCACCGACCCTCGGTGGGTCAACTACCGCGACGCCGCATTGGCGGTCGGCCTCCGCGCGTGTTGGTCCGTGCCCATCATGGGCCCTCAGGACGCCGTCCTCGGCACGTTCGCCCTGTACTACTCGGAGCCGCGCCGGCCCACGCCGCGACTCCTGGACCTGGCCGCCCACGCGTCGCACCTGGCGACTGTTGCGATTCAGCACCACCGCCACCAGGAAACCATTCTCGAAAGTGAGGCCCGCGCCCGCCTTATCGTCGACAACGCGCTCGATGCGAACGTCCTCATGAACCGCGAGGGCATCGTGACCGCCTGGAACACTCGCGCCGCGGCCATGTTCGGCTGGTCGGCGGACGAAGCGGTGGGCCGCAAACTGTCTGGGCTCATCATTCCTGAGCGTTTTCGCGCTCAGCACGAGCAGGGGCTCAAGCGCTACCTCGAGACCGGCGTGGGACCCATCCTCAACCGGCGAGTGGAAATCGTGGCGCTGCATCGAGCCGGTCACGAGTTCCCGGTGGAATTGGCGGTCGCTCCGCTCCGGCGCGGGGACCAGGTGATGTTCAGCGCGTTCATCGAAGACATCACGGCGTCCAAGCACGCGCAGGAAGCGCTCCGCCAAAGCCAGCAGCATCTCTCCCTCGTCTACGACCACGTGGATGACGTGTTGTTCGACTTGGGAGTGGAGCCCGATGGCTTCCGTTTCCTATCGGTGAATCCGGCATTTACCGCGGCCACCGGGTTGGCGGCGGAGCAGGTGGTTGGGAAGCTGGTCCACGACGTGATCCCGGAGCCGTCGTTGTCGTTGGTGCTCGGCAAGTACGCCGAGGCCGTCCAGACTCACAAGACCGTCCGGTGGCAGGAGACCACGCCCTATAGCACCGGCACTCGATACGGCGACGTCGCGATCACGCCCGTTTACGATGCGCGAGATCGGCCGATCCACCTCATCGGGTCGGTCCGCGACGTGACTGAGCAGAAACGAATGGAAGGGGAGGTGCGCCAACTGCAAAAACTGGAGGCGATCGGCCGGCTGTCGGGCGGCATTGCCCACGACTTCAACAACATCCTCGGTGTGATCATCGGCGTTGGCAACATGCTGCTCAAGGACGTCC
Source organism: Candidatus Dormiibacterota bacterium (assembly GCA_035636935.1). Classification (GTDB taxonomy): domain Bacteria; phylum Chloroflexota; class Dormibacteria; order Dormibacterales; family Dormibacteraceae; genus 40CM-4-65-16. The sequence goes on from DASPYE010000098.1 coordinate 1,624, forward strand.
AGGACACCGACAGCCGGAGCCAGGTCGAAGAGATCGTCAAAGCCGGAGAGCGCGGAGCGAATCTTACGCGCCAGTTCCTGGCGTTCGGCCGCCAGCAGGTGCTTCAGCCCCAAGTCCTCGACTTGAACGGCGTCGTCCGCAATCTCGAGACTATGCTCCGGCGCCTCATCCGCGCGGACATCGCGTTGATCACCACGCTGGCCCCAGACCTGTGGCTGGTCCAGGCCGACCCCGGCCAGGTCGAACAGGTCGTCGTGAACCTCGCCGTCAACGCCAGGGATGCCATGCCGAATGGCGGTCGGCTCTCCATCGCCACCGCAAACGTCCAGCTCGACCGGGAATTTTCCGAGACCCACGCCGGAGTCACGCCAGGAGGCGGGCCATACGTGACGATCGCTGTCGCCGACACGGGCCACGGGATGGATGACGAGACCAAGAAGCGGGTCTTCGAGCCGTTCTTCACCACCAAGGAAATCGGCAAGGGCACCGGTCTTGGGTTGGCGACCGTCTATGGCATCATTACCCAGTCGGGCGGGTGCATCACGGTCGACAGCACGCCGGGGAAAGGCACGACGTTCACGGTCTACCTGCCCAAGGGCGCCCGGCAGGGCGACGACGCACCGCCCGAGCGACGCGAACCCCGCACCCCGATGCGACGCGGCTTGCAGGGCCTGCACGTGCTCGTGGTCGAGGACGAGTCGGCGCTCCGACGCGCGTTCGAGCGGATGCTCGTGCGACTACAATGCGAAGTCACGATGATGAGCAGCGGGGAAGAGGCGCTCGCGGTCGTCGGTACAAAAAGCCGTCCGCCCGACGTGCTGCTCACCGATTTGATCTTGCCCGGGATGAGCGGGCGGGAGCTGATCGAGAGCCTGCGAGCGATCCGGCCGGAGCTCAAAGTGTTGCTCATGTCGGGCTACGCCCCCAACGATATGGCACCAGCCGCAGCACCGGACGCGGGTGCGTTTCTGCAAAAGCCTTTCACCATCACAGAACTGGCCGACGCGATCCAGAGCCTGGTGGACCCATCATGATGCTCGCACTGACGGTCCTCGCGGCCGCAGGACTCCTTGCATCTCAGGATCGCGATCGGCCTGGACAGCTGCGTCGGGACCCGAGCAAACCGGTCCCCAGCAAAGCAGAGACTGTTGCAGCATGGCAGAAGCGGCAGAGTGAGATCAGCTCGTTCAGCTTTGTTTGGACCGAAGAGCAGACCTATCCCACCGGGTGGCTCTCCAATCCCCGGTATCCGGAGCGCGAGCGGTCGGCGATCCCGGCATTGTTTGTCGATCGCAGTTACGTCGTCGCCAAAACGCTCGCAGTCGAGGGCGACAGAATGCGCTACGGCTTCGAGCTCGACCGCAAGGAAGAACCGGACGGCGTCGACGTGATCGCGCCACGAGGGGGAGGGAATCGCGGCCTGGGCGTCAGGCGGCACTACTCGTACGTCAGTGTGTTTGACGGGCGGAGCGGAACAACCCGCGTCACGTCGTTCTTGGACCATCCCCCTGGGACCATCGTTCGGACGACGGCGAACGTCGACGCGCAGAATCTCGATAGCCGCGCGATCCTGATGGCGTTTCGCCCGCTCGATCCGGTGATGGGACACCGGCTCATCGATCGCGCCATCACGAACCTGTCTCGGACGTTCTACCGGGGCAAATCGATCTTTCTCCTGGAAGAACGACACGATCCGTCGGGTTGGAAGACGATCCTGTTCATCGAGCCGGAGCGCGATTTCCTCATAAGTCGCTACATCGTAGAATTCGAGCAGAGAACCATCGTGGATATGGACATCGACTACGTCCGCGACGCTCAGTGGGGTTGGGTTCCCAACGCATGGCGGATTACCGAGATGCTGGCAGACGGATCCAAGCGGCTCGTGACGGTCGCGAAGGTATCGAGCTACAACATCAACAGCCCGGTCAGGATCGAGGACGAGCGGTGACTCTTTTGACACTGGCGGTGCTCGCGGCGCAGGTTGCTCAGGTCGGGCCAACGGTCGAGGGACTGCGCGTCGAATACCTCACCAATCCGATCGGCATCGACGTCGTACAGCCGCGGCTGAGCTGGCGGATCGCAAGCACCCGCCGCAACACGATGCAGGCCGCCTATCAGATACAAGTCGCGGGCAGCGAAGCGAGCCTCGCCGCCGGCGCGAACCTGCTGTGGGATTCCGGAAGAGTGACCTCGGACGCCTCCGTATTTCTCGACTACGCGGGTCCCCCCGGAACGTCGCGCACCCGGTACTACTGGCGCGTACGCGTCTGGGACGCGAGCGGCCGCGCGTCTCCCTGGAGCCGGCCTGCGTTTTGGGAAACAGGGCTGCTGCAGCCTGCCGACTGGACCGCGCGGTGGATCGGTCCGCCGCCAACCACGAGCGACAGCCTCCCATCGCCATCGCCCCTCTTGCGAGGCTC
>DASPYE010000099.1:0-5662 GCA_035636935.1 Candidatus Dormiibacterota bacterium
GCGCTGGTCATCTTCAAACCCGACGCTGCCTACCGACTGGCCGCGCGCGCCGGGATCTGGGGGTGGCTTTCGTCCGAGCGCGAGTGGAAGGTGGAGTCGCTGGAATGGTTTCAGCCGCCTGCAACGTTGATCGAGACGCACTACGACTTCCTCCAGGGACGGCCGTTCTTTCCATGGCTGGTCGATTTCATGTCCGCGCTGCCGGTGGTGGTCGGACGCGTCACGGCATCGGCGGAGTCGCTGCAGCAGATGCGCTACGACCTCGGCGAGACGCAGATCGCGAAGTCGCGTCCCGGCTCGCTGCGCGAGCGGTTTGGGATCTTCGGCGGACTCAACTGTCTGCACCTCTCCGACGCGGAGGAAACTGGAGCCGCTGAGGTGAAGCGCTGGTCGGAGTTCGTCCAGCTGGACCAGGTCAAGGTGCGGCTGGAGGTTTCGTCAGACAGGCCCGACCACACCTATCACCTGCGCTCGCTGGCGACGCAGGTCGCAGGGGGAATCCATGTCGAAGCCGCCTCACAGATGTTGAGTGAGCTGCTGGCCGAGGAGTGCGAGCTCGAAGGCCAGAAGCTTGAGGCGATGTACCGGATTACTTTGGGGGCGTTGGCGTAGCGCTCGACCCGTGAACCGTCACCGGTTTGGTGAACAGCTCCGAGTTCGGCACCACGATGAGATCACCGGCGTCGCTCTTGATGAGAGTCACGCGAAGCCTGACATCGGTCACGGTTCCCGACTGGGAGTCAAAAGTTATGCGATCTCCGATCCTGATGTGGCGCTCGAACAGGACGTAGTACCCCGACACGTAGTCCTGCAACAGCTGCTGGACGCCGAGCGCCGCCACCACGGTCGCGATCAGGAGGCCGAACAACGTCACGTTCGCGCTCTGAACCGCAAATCCGAGCGCCGCAAATAGACCGAGCACGATGACGACCGCCGTGACCACCCGGCGGGTGACGACCACCATGTCGTTCCGCATCTGCCGCTCGCGAACCTTTTCGCCCACGAAACGAGCAACAAGGCGCGCGGCGACGATGGCGGCCAGTAAAACGACAACGCCGACGCCGATCCAGAGCAAGCCGCCCACCCAGGCGGCGGGGATCATTCCTCGGTCTCGGTTTCTTGGCCGGTCGGAGCCTCGCCCTCGGCCGGGACCTCGCCCTCAGCCGGGACCGCGGCCTCCGCGGCCGGAATCTCCTCTTCGACCTTTAGCTCGCGCTTGTGCACGATCTTGACAATCAGCTCTTCGGCGTCCACCAGGAGGGTCACGCCCTTCGGCACTGTGAGGTCCGCAACTCGGAGCTCCATCTCGATCTCTTCGAGGGGCGTGAGGTCGACCTCGAACGACTCGGGGATGTCCGAAGGCAGGCACTCCACGCGGATTGCGTGCAGAGGCTGGAGGACGTCGGCGTCACCGCGCTTGACCGGTGCCGACTCGCCGGTCAGGCGGACGGGGACCTCGACCTCGATCTTCTCCTCCAGGTTGACCTGGTAAAAATCGACATGGATCGGTCCCAGCTGCCGGGGATGGGTCTGGATCTCGCGGACCAGCACCTTCGCGGTGCGGTCGCCGTCGAGGACGAGGTCGACGAGATGCGTGCGCCCTGACTTGACGAATACTTTCTGAAACTCGAGGCGGTCGAGTGTGATCGGCGTCGCCTCAGTGTTGTGGCCGTAGACGATCGCAGGCAGCTTGCCCTCGCGCAGCATGCGCCGCGAGCGTTTGCCGAGCGGTTGGCGGGCCGAGGCTTTGATTTGCATGGCAGCGCCTCTGGTGGAGAGGCCCACTTATGATACGCGAACCTTTTGACCCCAGGCGCCGGCTACTCCACCTCACCCGCCGCGGCATACGCGGCCCCGGGATTGCGCGTCGTCGGGGGATTGCTCGACGTCGTGATCGTAGGAGCGCTTTTCGGTGCGGTCGAAGGACTGACACATGGCAATCACGGTGCCTCCAGCCTCGTGGACCTGGTCGTCGCGCTGGCCTATTTGGGCTATTTCTGGAGCTCTCGGGGCCAGACGGTCGGAATGATGGTATTCGGGTTTCGGGTCCGCGACCGGGCCACGGGTCAGTTCCCGAGCGTCGGCAAGGCGATCCTGCGCGGCTTCGTCTGGTGGCTCGAGGTCAGCTTCACCCTGTGCGTGTTCGGCGCCATCGCCTGGCTGTGGATGTTCTGGGATCCCCAAAAACAGGGACTCCACGACAAGATCGCGGGCACCGTCGTCACCGCAAGTTAGGCACCTAACCAGCCCCATCCCGGCCCTTCGGGCCGGACTTCCCCACAAGTGGGGAAGAGTTAATGGCTCTTAGGTCGGTGTCGGTGTCGAGATCAGGTTGTTGAGGATGCCTGAGCCGCTCAATCCGGCAAACGCCAGCGCGAGGACCACCGCGATCGCTCCCAGGGCCACCGCGACGGCACCCGTGATGATCCCGGTGAGCGCCTTACCGCTTCCGCCGAAGGCGCCCTGGCCGGCGTTCGCGCGATTGCGCGCATTGATGCCCATCACGATCGCGACGATCCCAAGCGGGACGGCGACGATCTCGATGAACCAGCAGTCGCACCCGACCAGCGCCAGAACGGCAGCCACGATTCCGAGGACCATCGCGGGCATCGCGCCCTGGACGTCCGGACGAGCCGCGGCGTAGGGGTACGGCTGGCCCGGCTGAGCAGGTTGATAGGGCTGCATCGGCGGCGGGGGCGGCGGGCCTGCCGGCGGGGGGCTGGGGGGCCCGCTCGGCGGCTGATCGCCCGGCGGAGGACCGCTGGGCGGCGGCGGGACCTGGTCGGGAGGTTCGCTCGACATGCGCGATGCCGATGTTATTCGATGTTGCGATTACTTGGTGGGCGAATCTGGAAAACGCTTGCGCAGCCAATCCACGATGTCCTGCAGCGGGGTGCCGGGTGTGAAGATCTTCTCCACGCCGCGCTTCTTGAGTGCGGTGATGTCGTCGTCCGGGATGATGCCGCCGCCGAAGACGATGATGTCCGTCGCCTTCCTCCGCTTCAGCTCTTCGACCACAGCCGGGAAGAGCGTCATGTGCGCACCCGAATGGATGGAGAGGCCGATCACCTGGGCGTCCTCCTGGAGCGCTGCATCGACCACCATCTCGGGAGTCTGGCGGAGCCCGGTGTAAATCACCTCGTAACCCGCGTCGCGCAGGGCCCGGGCGACCACCTTCACGCCCCGGTCATGGCCGTCCAGCCCAACCTTGGCGACGACAATCCGGACTGGGCGCACGGCGGTCGACGGCATCAGACGACGGCCGTTTCGGTGTACGTGCCGAAGACCTCGATCATGGCCTGCATGATCTCGCCCTCGGTCGCGTATGCGCGCACAGCATCGAGGATGTAGGGCATAAGGTTGTCGGTACCCGCCGCGGCCTTGCGCAGACTGTGGAGGGCATTCGTGCACCTGGCCTGGTCGCGCTTGCGACGCACGTCCCGGACCCGTTCCGACTGCTGAGATTCGAGCCTGGGGTCGATACGCAGGATGTCGATGGGCTCCTCTTCGTCGACCGTGAAGTCGTTCACGCCCACCACGATCCGGCGCTTCAGCTCGAGCTCCTTCTGGTAGCGGAACGCGGCGTCGGCAATCTCCTTCTGGAAGAATCCGACCTCGATCGCGGGTATGACGCCGCCGATCTCTTCGATGCGCTTGAAGTACGCCTCAGCCTGGCGCTCCATCTCATCCGTCAGGGCCTCGACGAAGTAGCTCCCGCCAAGCGGGTCGATCGTGTTCGCTGCGCCCGTCTCGTACGCGAGCAGCTGCTGGGTTCGCAGTGCTAGTCGTGCGGCTCTGTCGGTCGGCAGCGCGAGCACTTCGTCCATGGCGTTGGTGTGGAGCGACTGAGTCCCGCCGAGGACGGCGGCCAGCGCCTCGATCGCCGTCCGCGCGATGTTGAGCTCCGGCTGCTGAGCGGTGAGCGATACACCGGCGGTCTGCGTGTGGAAGCGCAGCTTCCACGAGCGCTCCTGCTGCGCGCCGTATCGCTCGCGCATCCAGCGCGCCCAGATCCGCCGCGCGGCGCGGAATTTCGCGATCTCCTCGAAGAAGTCGATGTGGGCATCGAAGAAGAAGGAGAGTCGCGAGGCGAAATCGTCGATATGCATTCCGCGCTCGAGGCAGGCGTCGACATACGCCATGCCGTCAGCGAGGGTGAAGGCCAGCTCCTGGGCGGCGGTCGAACCTGCCTCGCGGATGTGATAGCCGGAGATGGAGATCGTGTTCCACCTCGGCACCTCTTGCGCGCAGTACTCGATCGAGTCCACGACGAGACGCATCGACGGCGCGGGCGGAAAGATGAACTCTTTCTGCGCGATGAACTCTTTGAGGATGTCGTTCTGCAGCGTCCCGCCGAGCATCGCAGCGGGCACGCCCTGCTTCTCGGCAACCGCGATGTACATGCACAGAAGGATGGCCGCGGGCGAGTTGATCGTCATCGAGGTCGTGATGTCGCCGAGCGGGATCCCGTCGAACAGCGTCTCCATGTCGGCGAGCGAGTCGATCGCGACGCCGCAGTGGCCGACCTCGCCACGACTCGTCGGCGCGTCCGAGTCCTGGCCCATCAGCGTGGGCATGTCGAACGCAACGGACAAGCCCGTCTGCCCGTTGGCGAGCAGGTACTCGTAGCGCCGGTTCGTCTCCTCGGCGGTGGCGAAGCCGGAGAACTGGCGCATGGTCCACAGGCGGCCGCGATACCCGCTGGGATGGATGCCCCGCGTATAGGGGAACTGACCTGGAAGCTCTTCTGCTCGCCTCGGGCGGTCGTCTGCGGTGTACAGAGGCTGCAGCGGGATGCCCGAGATGGTCGACGTCTCGATACCGTCGTCGCGCGTGGGACTGGATTCGAACTCTTCCTTCCAGACCTCCCTGGCATCCCTGGCGCGGACTTTCATCTAATCGATTATCGCTTTCGGTCGAGAATCTCCTCCGCGGTTCGGTACGGAGTGCGGTCATCGAGGAGCCGCCGGGCGAGCTCAGGATCGTCCTCCAGCGCCTCCCGCGCGCGCCGCCGCGCCAGCTCCGCCGCCACCTCGGCGGTCTCGTCGCGGAGCCGCTGTTCGGACAGGGCCTGGGCTTTGCCGCTCTTTTCGAGGTGGCGTCGATGCGCCAGCACCGCCTCCCAAAGCTGCTCGATTCCTTCCTGGCGGCTTGCCACCGTGGCCAGGATCGGAGGCTTCCACTCGGCTTTGGGCGCCAGGCTGAGCATCGCGCGCAGCTCCGCCATCACACGGGTGTAGCCGTCGAAGTCGGCCTTGTTGACGACGAAGATGTCAGCGATCTCGAGGATCCCAGCCTTGATCATCTGCACGCTGTCGCCGAGGTTCGGGGTCAGGACGACCACCGTGGTGTCCGCGACCGCGGCCACCTCGAGCTCTGACTGGCCGACGCCGACGGTCTCCAGGATCACCTCGTCGAAGCCGAACGCTCCGAGAAGCCGGATCGCCTCGCGCGATGCCAGGGACAGGCCGCCCAGGTGGCCGCGCGCACCCATGCTGCGGATGAAGACTTTGGGGTCGAGGGCGTGGCGCTGCATGCGGATGCGATCGCCCAGGATGGCGCCGCCGGTGAAAGGCGAGTTGGGATCGGTCGCCAGCACCGCGACCGAGGAATGCTTCTTGCGCAGCAGAGAGACAACCGCGTCGACGATGGTCGATTTGCC
>DASPYE010000100.1:0-16557 GCA_035636935.1 Candidatus Dormiibacterota bacterium
CGGGAACTACGTGGTCGTCGCCCACTCCGGCGGGTTCGATACCCTCTACGGACACCTCTCGACCACATTGGTCAAGTCCGGACAGCGCGTAACGCAGGGGACGGCGGTCGGCCTCGAGGGATCGACGGGCAACTCCACCGGCCCTCACCTGCACTTTGAGCTTCGCGTCGGGCAGAAGCCGGTCGACCCCACGCCGTACCTGCCGCCGGGAGCGCCGTCAGCCTATCGCGGCTGATCCGACGAGCCGGCCGGATGTCTTCGCAGGCACCTGGCTCATGGCGTGCTCGGCCAGCGCCGTGATGGTCAGGGCTGGATTCACGCCGAGGTTGATGGGCACGGCCGAGCCATCGACCACGTAGAGGTTGGCGTGGCCGAACACTCGATGGTGGGCATCGCACACCGCGCTTTCCGGATCGCTTCCGATGACCGCACCACCAAGGATGTGCGCGGTCGATGGGATGTCGAGCAAGGCCTCGTTGATCGAGCTGACCGGCCAACCCCCGATCTTTCTGGCGACCCGGCGCGCCATATCGTTGGCGACCGGCAGGTAGGTTGGGTTTCGCGCTCCTCCTGGTGACGGATTTCTGGAGTCGAGTGTCACGCTGAACGGCCAGAACCACCTGCGTCTCCGGACGAGCTCCAGGTGATTGTCCGCGACCTGCATCACGAGCAGCATGATCGAGCGACGCGCCCAGCCGAAAGGAAGCAGAGACCGCATGAAGTCGCCTGGTCTTGTGACGCAGTTGACCAGGAAGCGCAGCGCTCGAGGAATCCCGGGCCCGCCGTCGGTCAGTGGTTTGGCGAGCAGGCCGATCAGGTCGGAGCCTCGCGGGTACCGTACGGGTTGGATGTGAGTGACATCGTCTGGATCAATGCCTGACGTGATCGCGACGCCTTCCGTGAAATCGACCGTCTTGCTGCGCGAGGTTGCCCCGACGATCGCCTCGCTGTTCGTGCGAACGCGCCGGCCGAGCGACGGGGAAAGGCCCGGCAGGGATCTCAGTTCGCGAGCACGCAAGAGGAGGTCGACGGTGCCGAGAACTCCCGCGGCAAGGATGACCACCGGCGCGCTCCACTCTTTCCTGTCGCGGGCCAGGACCGCCGTGCCGCGAACACTCGTAAGCGTGTAACGGCCGTCGCTTTCCTGCCGAAGCCCCTCCACCCTCGTTTCCGGAAAGATCCGCACCCCTCGCTTCTCGGCCAGGTACAGGTAGTTCTTGTCCAGGGTGTTCTTGGCGTTATGCCGGCAGCCGACCATGCAGCCTCCGCAAAACACGCAACCCGATCGCGCAGGACCATCGCCGCCGAAATAGGGGTCGGGAACCTCCTTTCCCGGCTCACCGAAAAAGACGGCGACGTCGGTTCGCCGGAATGTTCCGCCCTTGCCGATCTCCTCCGCGCATTCCCTCAAGACACGATCCGCCGCTGTGAGCCGTGGATTGGTCGTCGCGCCTAACATCCGCTTTGCGGTCGCGTAATGAGGCGCGAGCGCCTTCTCCCAGTCGCGGCCGGAAGGCCACTCGGGACGCTGGAATACCTCCGGCCGCGGTACCGGAAGAGTATTGGCGTAGACGAGGCTTCCTCCACCAACCCCGGCGCCGGAGCCGACCAGGACGTCACTCAGGAGGGTCAGGCGCAGGATGCCGTGGCAAAAGAGCTTGGGCATCCATAGCGAGCGCCTGAGATTCCAGTTCGTGAGGGGAAAGTCCTCGGCCGCGAAACGCTTGCCGGCCTCGAGCACGGCAACCTTGTAGCCCTTCTCGGCGAGGCGGAGAGCAGCCACCGAGCCGCCGAACCCCGATCCGACGACCAGCACGTCGTACCCGTCGACGACCCTCATGGCCGGCATGCTCCGCCGACCGCCCGGCCCTGTCAATCCGCCTCGAGTCCTTGGCCTGTCGTAGATTTTGCTTGGCAATGGCGACTTCCATCCAGACAAAACGGTATCGGGCGTCCTGGAACGGCGCTGTGATCGCCGAGAGCTCGAGCACCACGGTGGTAGAAGGCAACCAGTACTTTCCGATCGACGACGTGCGAATCAACTACCTGCGGCCGAGCGACACGCACACCACCTGTCACTGGAAAGGTGTTGCCAGCTACTACGACGTGGTCGTGGGCGACACCGTCAATCGCGACGCGGCCTGGTACTACCCGGAGCCCAGCAAGGCGGCGGAGCGCGTGAGGGACAGGATCGCTTTCTGGAGGGGCGTCAAGGTCGATCAGGTCGAGGGCTAAGCCCCCGCACCACGCCATTTCGCGGAGGTGCGGGTGGCGACCCAGGGCGCCAGGACCATCACGGTCAGCCAGAACGCGAGCCAGAATGCCGCCGACGCGAGCAGTTCCGCCCTCGTGACATCGCCGGCGACGGGCCGCACGAAGATCAACCGCGAGCGATCGAGCCAGGGCACGATGGCTGGTATCGATTTTCCGTCGAGCCAGTAGTACAGGACGTCTTCGACCCCGCCGAACGCCATCGTGTACAGAGCGCCGCCGAACCACAGCGCCCAGAATCCTGAATCGACCAGCAGCAGGCCGCCCAGGCCGAGCATGCCGAGCAGGATCGCCACGTGGCCCGTCTGGTAATCCGCGTCGAACATCCAGAGTCCGTTGGCCTCAAAGATCCGCTGCCACAGCAGGATGTCGCTCAAGGCATAGAACCCAAGCGCGACCAGCAGAGCGGCGATGGCCCGACGCCTAGCCGTGGCTGTGCGTATGCCGGTGCCTGTCGGTGGGGGGAGAAGGAGTGGGCTGGGTCGGGGCGTTCTGCACGGCCGACGGCGGTGGTGTCGTGTCAGGGTTCGCGGCGGTCTCGCCCTCGGAAGGCGTGGCTCCCACGCCGGCGGGTCGGGTGAGAAACTCCTGCAAACCCCCGTGCACGAGCTGGCTGGTGCCGATCGCGATCGCGATCGATACGCAAACGATCGTGACGGAGTCCATCCACCGCTTCGCGCCGCGCCGTCGCGCGGGTTGGTCAGTCACGGGCAGGACTCTGGACAAACGCGGCGGACCCCTTGACTGCCAGCTCCTGCGCCAATGGCACGTAGCCCACGGCGAAGACTGCGATCAGGGCAATCCCCGCGACTGCTCGCAGCGCCCGATGCGAATGCGTACGCCTTGAGGCGTCCCACCAGCGCCGGACGAATGGCATGCGAAGCAAGGCGAGCGGGGCGCTGACGGCCAGGGCGTAGAGAAAGATGGTCGAGAGCCCGAAGAGGAGGAAGAGGTGGACGAGGACGGTCCCCCACACGACGTAGGTCAGCCGCTGGACCGACTTCCAGTGCCTGCCGAGCCATCGCTGAGCGCGCTTGTTGGCGGTCAGGACAAGCGGGACCAGCAGAAGCGTGGCCAGCGTGCCGGCGACGAGAAACGTGTGTCCCCCAACGCGCGTCAGCGGCGAGCCCGGAAATGTATCGCCCGTTGTCGCCGCCGCGAGCGTGATGTCGGTTGCGGCGGCGAAGAACATCGCGATCCCGTAATCGCGACGCAGGATGACGTGCCATCTCCACCCCGTCGTCGTGTAGAGGGGCGTGACGGCCAGCATCATGATGAAGATCAGAAACGTCGACGTGCCAAGCACGTCGGCGACCGAGGCGGAGATGTTGGCGATGCCGTCGGGTTGCCCCATGATCGCGGAGATCACCTCTGGTGCCATGAGCGCGAAGGGGATGAGGAGAAGCGCCCGGAAAAACCAGACAGCGTGCCTTCCATAACCCGAGCCGCGGTCTGGACTGTTTTCTGCGCGCGCAAGCGTGACGAATGTGTCGGTCGGCGGAATTGCGGTGTACGCGTGCGTATGCCGTGTGCTCATACGACGTCCCCCTGTGACTCGATCCGCGCTGCTGTGCTACTCCGAACGCGATGGGTCTTGAACTCTTGCGTTGGCCCATGACCATGCTCTGCTTCAAGGCTCAAAACAGGCTTGGAATCGCGTGTGAGTTATTGCGGGGCCCATCGGTGGAGCGAATTCCAAGGTTTGCGTACGGAGGCGGGACGGCGCGTTGACCCTTTGGTAGAGCCGTCGTGTGTAAACGACTGCAAAGCCGGATGGAGGGATGAGCTCGCTAACGCGTCCTGGGCAGGGATCTCGCAGCCGGCCGGCGGGCTGGGTTCGCCCGCTCATCGCTCTTCTCGCCATCTCGTCGGCTGCCTGCGGACAGGGCGGGCTGTCGAACTCGGAGGTCTACTCGCCGCCTCCGGCCCTCGCCCTGGTCGCCCTGGTCGACCCCTCCTCGGGCCGCATGGCGGGCGAGCTGCATCAGCTCCAGGACGTCATCCGCACCACCGCGACCCCGGGCGAGGCGGTGGTGGTGATGATCCTGCAGCCTTCGTACGGGCAGTCATACGTGGTGCGCTCGGGCGACAGCCTGAGCAAGATCGCGTCCGGGCACAACGTCTCCCTGGCCGCCCTCGAGGCCGCCAATCCGCAGCTCGGCCCGCTGTCCGGCCGGAACTGGAAGCTGATTCACCCGAACGAGCAGGTGATGATCCCGGACGGCGCGGCCCAGGGTGCCCTGCTGCTCGTCTCTCGGGCGCCCGCCGGACCCCCCCGGCCCAACCTCATCCGCCTGCCGCGCGAGCCGAGCAACCCAACCGACTTCCAGCGCGCCCAGTACAACCGGACGGTGGCCTCGGATAACGCGACCAACGCGGCCCGGATAGCCGCGTGGCGTGCTGAGGCCGACAAGAGCCTTGGGCCCTGGCAGCAGCAGGTCGTGGAGGAGCTGGGCAAAAAGGCCGCTGCGCAGTTGCCTGTGGCTCGCGCTCCGAACCAGCAGATCATGACCGCCTCGTTGGTCGCCGGGTTGGCGACTCTGAGCGGTCTTCAAGGTCGGCGCCTGCTTCTTCTTCTGGGCGGCGCGGAGAGCGGCCCCGGAGTGCTCGCGCCGCGCAGCTTCGCCGACGTCAACCTCGTGATCGCCAACCTTGCGGACTCGAAGGCCGCCGCGGCGTGGACTTCGGCGGGCACAAATGCGGGAGCGGCGTCGGTCAGCGCGCTCGACCCAGCGCTCACCAAGCTGCAGCTCGCGCAGGTCGTCAACCACCAGGCACCAGGTCAGTAACAGGAGGGACACATGCAGTCGATCGAGAGGATCGGAGCGCCGTCACCGCGCGAGCTGGGCGCGGCCGATGGATACGTCGGATCCATGCGCGATTTCCTCGCGAAACCGCGCGTCGCGCGAGATTTCCAGGACCTCAAGGCTGACGCGCAGCTACTTCGCGCGGTTGGCCACGAGCGTGACAGCCTGCACGCGAAGGCGGCGGAGGCCGAGCTCGATGCTGGAAGAAAGGCTCGCCAGCACGAGGAGCACCGCCACCACAGATTCAGCTTTGGCTTAGGAATCTTACTGGCCACACTGTTCGTGACGCTGGACGCGCTGCCGGCAAACCTGGCCGCCCAGACGTTTGGCCTTGACGCGGTGCCCACGTGGGGAATCACCGCGGTCATAATCGGTGCGCTCGCCGCCGGCATGTGGGCCGTCACGCACTACAAGCACGGTTGGCCGCGCGCCGTGACCATCGCAGCCTTGACCATGGGGCTCCTTTCGATCGGCGCCCTTCGCTACTGGTTCCTGTGGGTCACCGCGGGAGACGGGCTGTCGGCCGTTCTCGAGGCTTTGTCCCTGACCGTGTTCACCAGCATGATGGTGTGGCTGGGCGTTCTTGTCCTCAGCTTCACGAAGTCGAGGCAGGTCTCGGCCGCCGAGCGGCGCGCAGGGGTATTGCGGCGGCAGGCGGAAAAACGCGGCGCGCACGAGAGGACGTTGAGCCGGCGCCTGGAGGCCGCGAAGAGCGAATTCCTCGCCGACGCTCAGCTGTTCTCGTTCCAGACCTTCTCGCACGATACCCCGCGCAACCAGTTCCTCGATTACGTCCGGACGGAGCTCGACCGCTGATCACAGCAAATTTCTGACCCGCGCATCGGTCGCCAGGTTTGCGATGATCGGAGCTTGGCGCCGGGCTCTGACCCGGCCCCGGGGGTAACGGCTGGCGGAGGAGAAGTTCAGATGAGGGTCGACAAGCGGATCGTTGCTGCGGCCGGCGCGGTGATCGCTCTCGGATTGCTGCCGAGCAGTGTGTCGGCGGCGCCGCCCGCGAAACCCAACCTCGGGCCCAACGTGCTGATCTTCAGTCCGGGCATGGCGCAGAGCGAGATCCAGGCGGCCGTGAATGCCGTCGCCGCCCAGCAGGTCTCCAACCAGTTCGGCGCGCAGCGCTACGCGCTGCTGTTCGAGCCGGGTACGTACGGCACATCGACCAACCCACTCAACTTTCAAGTTGGTTACTACACGGCCGTCGCCGGCCTGGGCCTCTCGCCGGCGGACGTGGTGATCAACGGCTCCGTCTACGTGCGCAACCAGTGCTCGGGCGGCAGCTGCACAGCGCTCAACAACTTCTGGCGGTCGCTCGCGAACCTCACCATCAACGTCAACACGCCGAACTTCGGCTGCTACAACGGCGAGTTCTGGGCCGTGTCGCAGGCTGCGCCCATGCGCAGGGTCCAGGTGAACGGATTTGCGACGCTGATGGACTACTGCACCCAACCTTCGTTCGCAAGCGGCGGGTTCATCGCGGATTCAGCGTTTGACGGCAGCGTGGTCGTCAACGGCTCGCAGCAGCAGTGGATCACGCGCAACAGCAGGGTCGACCAGTGGACCAACGCGGTGTGGAACCAGGTGTTCTCGGGCGTGGTCGGCGCTCCTGCCCAGAGCTTTCCTGACCCGCCGTACACCGTGCTGGCCACGAGCCCGGTGACGCGGGAGGCGCCTTACCTCTATGTGGATTCGGCCGGCGCCTTCAATGTCTTCGTGCCGTCCGTCCAGCACGACTCGTCCGGGGTCAGCTGGGGAAGCGGCGGGACGCCCGGCTTCTCCATCCCGATCGACCGGTTCTTCATTGCGTCGCCGTCCGACTCCGCGGCCACGATCAACGACGCGATCCACCGCGGCAGGAATCTTCTCCTGACGCCGGGCGTCTATCACCTCGACCAGAGCATCGACGTCACGCGACCCGACAGCGTCGTGCTCGGACTCGGCTTTCCGACGCTGATCCCGACGAACGGCAATGCATCGATGACGACGGCAAACGCAAAGGGCATCCTCATCGCGGGCATCATCTTCGACGCCGGCGCGACCAACTCTTCTGTCCTGCTGCAGGTGGGAACCGGCCACGCGCGCAGCGACAATGAAGTCTCCGACCCGACGTCCCTGCATGACGTCTTCTTCCGGATCGGCGGAGCGGCCGCGGGCAAGGCGACCACCAGCCTTGTCGTGAACAGCAGCAACGTCATCCTCGACGACATCTGGGCGTGGCGCGCTGACCATGGCAACGGTGTCGGTTGGACTGGCAACACGGCGGATACAGGTGTGGTCGTCAACGGTGACAACGTGACCGCCTACGGGTTGTTCGTCGAGCACTTCCAGAAGTACGAGGTGATCTGGAACGGCAATGGCGGCACCGACGTCTTCTTCCAGAACGAGATGCCGTACGACCCGCCAAGCCAGGCGGCGTGGATGGAGGCGCCCGGCGTCAATGGCTGGGCCGCCTTCAAGATCGCTCCGACCGTGACCAGCTTCCGCGGCTACGGCATGGGGAGCTACTCGTTCTTCAACCAGGGCCTCGACATCTTCGCCGAGCGCGCTTTCGAGGTGTCGGCGACCCTTCCCGCGGGGAGCCTTCGCGGCCTCCTGACAATCTTCCTCGACCCGTCCCATGGCAAGGGCGGGATCCTGCATGTCGTCAACGACGTCGGCGGCTCATCGACGATCGCCAACCCCGACGTCCCGGTCACCGTCGTGAGCTACCCGTAGCGTTTTCTGGCAGCATCGTTCCCCACTTTTTGCGCCGAACGCGCGCAATGCGCTGGTCGGTAACGCCAGTTTGCGCAAAGACGGTCGGAATGGAGCAGGTGCTCGCCTACGAGTTGGAGCGCAGGACAACTACGGTGCGCGCGCGGGTGAGCACCCGGTCCGGCACCTCGCCGGGCTCCGCGTCGGGCGCTGACTTGTCCGTGTCGAGGACCAGCTGCCAGGGGCCGCCGAACTCCTTGGGCAGCGACCAGTACACCGCTCGCGAGTGCCCGTTGAACAGCAGCAGGAACGAGTCATCGCTGATCTGCTGGCCGCGTCCATCGTGGCCCGGGATCGCCTTGCCGTTGAGAAAAACGCCGAGCGAGCGGGCGTGCCGTGAGTTCCAGTCCTGGTCCGTCATCTGCTTGGCGTCCGGCTTGAACCACCCGATGTCAACCGCGCCGCGGATCGGCCGGCCCTGGAAAAAACGGCGCCGCCGGAACACCGCATGCTCGCGCCGAAACCTGATGAGCCAGCGAACGTAATCCAGGAGCGGCTGGTCGATCTCGGACCAGTTGACCCACGAGATCTCGCTGTCCTGGCAGTAGCCATTGTTGTTTCCTTTCTGCGTACGGCCCATCTCGTCGCCCATGAGCATCATCGGCACGCCCTGGGCCAGGAACAGCGTCGCCAGCAAATTGCGCTGCTGCTGCGATCGACGCTTCAGTATCACGGGGTCGTCGGTGTCCCCTTCGGCGCCGCAGTTCCACGACCGGTTGTGCGATTCGCCGTCGGCGTTGCCCTCCCCGTTCGCCTCGTTGTGCTTCTCGTTGTAGGAGACGAGGTCGCGCAGGGGGAAGCCGTCGTGGGCCGTGACGAAGTTGATGCTCGCCGCGGGACGCCGGGTGTCGCTCTGGTAGAGGTCTGAGCTGCCCGTCAGCCTGAAAGCCAGCTCGCCGACGGTGGAGGGCTCGCCGCGCCAGAAGTCGCGCACCGCGTCGCGATACCTCCCGTTCCACTCCGACCAAAGCGCAGGGAAGTTGCCAACCTGGTAGCCGCCTTCGCCGATGTCCCAGGGCTCGGCGATGAGCTTCACGCGGTTCACGACCGGGTCCTGCTGGATCAGGTCGAAGAAGGTCGAGAGCCTGTCCACCTCGTGAAACTCGCGCGCAAGCGCCGCCGCGAGGTCGAACCGAAAACCGTCGACGTGCATCTCGGTGACCCAATAGCGGAGGGAATCCATGATCAGCTGCAGGGTGTGAGGGTGCGCGACGTTGAGGCTGTTTCCAGTCCCCGTCGTGTCGTAGTAGTACTGCGGGCTTTCTCGCACGAGCCTGTAGTACGCGCGGTTGTCGATGCCCCTGAAGCAGAGGGTCGGACCAAGATGATTGCCCTCCGCGGTGTGGTTGTAGACGACGTCGAGGATGACCTCGATCCCAGCCTCGTGCAGCGTGCGGACCATCCACTTGAACTCGTTGACCTGCTCCCCGCGATGGCCGCTGCTCGCGTACTCGTTGTGCGGTGCAAAGAAGCCGATCGTGTTGTAGCCCCAGTAGTTGCGCAGGCCATGCTCGACCAGGCGATGGTCGTGCACGAACTGATGCACCGGCATGAGCTCGACCGCGGTGACGCCCAGCGAGACGAGGTGCTGCACGATCGCCGGGTGCGCCAGGCCGGCGTAAGTGCCGCGCTGATTCTCGGGCACGTCCGGGTGGCACTTCGTCATGCCCTTGACGTGCGCCTCGTAGATGACCGTCTCGTGCAGCGGCGTATCGGGGCGCCGGTCGCCTCCCCAGTCGAAGTGCGGGTGCTGCACCACCGAGCGGTATACGAACGGCGCGCTGTCCGCCTCGTTCACCGAGCCCTCGTCGC
Organism: Candidatus Dormiibacterota bacterium; assembly: GCA_035636935.1. GTDB lineage: Bacteria > Chloroflexota > Dormibacteria > Dormibacterales > Dormibacteraceae > 40CM-4-65-16. The sequence goes on from DASPYE010000100.1 coordinate 9,660, forward strand.
CGAGGTTGTAGCCGTAGCATGCTGGGTCCCAGCGGACCTCGCCTTCGATCGCCCGCGCGTAGGGGTCGAGCAGCAGCTTGCTCGGGTTACACCTCACCCCGTGCTCGGGCGCATTGGGGCCGTGGACCCGGTAGCCATATCGCTGCCCTGGGCCCATGTGCGGCACGTAGGCGTGCCACGAGAAGGCGTCGACCTCCTCGAGCGGCAACCTGAGCTCCGCACCCTGTTCGTCGAAGAGGCACAGCTCGACTTTCTCGGCGACCTCGCTGAACAGCGCAAAGTTCGTGCCGTTGCCGTCAAACGTCGCGCCCAGCGGATACGCGCGGCCGGGCCAGATCTCGGGCAGGTTCTCAGCCAACAGAGAGCTCAGTTTCCACGATCGCGACGCTCGAGGGCGGCAGATACACCGTCCCGCCGTCTTGTCGGATGGACGGATCAGAGGCCAACGCGAGCCGGTCGTGCTCGGCGATCTCGAGCTGCCAGTCGCTCCGGCCGAGGTTGACGCGGACCATCAGACCGTCGCGGGCGAACGAGATTCGGTCCGCGTTTTCGTCGACCTCGACGGACATGGTTTTGGCCGGTGGCAGGCGTCGCCGCAGCCCGATCAGGGAGCGGTACCAGTCGAGCATCTCGGCGTGGGCATCCTCGTCGACCTCCTCCCACCTGAGCCTCGATCGCTCGAACGTCGCACGGTCCTGTGGATCGGGGACGACCTCGGACCGCCACCCGAACGCCTCGAACTCGTGGCGGCGTCCCTCTGACACCGCCCGACCGAGCTCCCGGTCGGCGTGGTCTGTGAAGTACTGAAACGGCGTGCTCGCGGCCCACTCCTCTCCCTGGAACAGCAGCGGCGTGAAGGGCGAGGTCAGCAGGAGGGCGGCCGCGATCTTCAAGCGCGCCTGGTCGACCAGCGCCCCCAGGCGATCCCCGAGGGCGCGATTACCGACCTGATCGTGATTCTGGATGGCGATCACGAAGGTCTGGGGGGCAAGCCCGGCCGGCGACTGGCCGTGGAACCTCTTGCGACGCCCCGACCACGCTCCGTCGAAGACCCAGGCCTGGCGGAGCGCCTTGCCGAGCTGCTCCAGCGAGCCGAAATCGGCGTAGTAGCCTGCCCGCTCGCCGCTCATCACGGCGTGCACGGCGTGATGCCAGTCGTCCGCCCAGGCCGCGTCGAGGCCGTAGCCATGCTCATCACGCCCGCGGACCAACCGCGGCTCGTTGAGGTTTGACTCCGCGATCACGACGGTGGACCGCCCGAGCTTGGCGCCCAACCGGTGAACCTCCTCTGGAATCGCCTCCAGCACATGGACCGACGATTCGTCGGCGATGGCCTGGATCGCGTCCAGCCGGAGCCCGTCGATGTGATAGTCGCGAATCCACATCGCCGCGTTCTCCAGCACGAACGCGCGAACCTCATTGCTCGCCTCGCCGTCGAAGTTGAGCGTCTCGCCCCAGAAAGTCCGGTGTCGCTCGCTGAAGTAGGGCCCGAACTCCGTCAGGAAGTTGCCGGCCGGCCCGAGATGGTTGTAAACGACATCCAGGACCACAGCCAGGCCCGCCTCGTGGCAGGCGTCGACGAACCGCTTCAAGCCGTCCGGCCCTCCGTATACGTGATGTGGCGCGAAGAGGTCGACGCCGTCATATCCCCAGCCACGGCTGCCGGAGAACTCGGCCACCGGCATCAGCTCGACCATATCGACGCCGAGCTGCGCAAGGTGCGGCAGGCGTTCGATTGCTCCGTCGAATGTCCCCTGCGGTGAGAAGGTGCCCACGTGCAGCTCGTAGATGATCGATCCCGCGAGCGGCCGTCCTTTCCAGCCGGAGTCGGACCATCGGTAGGCGTTGTGATCGACGACTGCGGCGAGCCCGAAGACTCCGTCGGGCTGGAAGGCGGAACGAGGATCCGGGCGGGTCTCCCCGTTGTCGAGCGCAAAGCCGTACCGCGCTCCCGGGGCGGCGTCGACGTCGGACGCCGTCCACCAGCCGCCCTCGCCGCGGGTCATCGCGATGCGCAGGCTCCCAAGAATGAGATCCACGCGTTGCCTGTCGGGCGCCCACACGGCGAAGCGATGTGTCACAAGTCTTCGCGAGTCATCACCGCGACTGGGAAGTCTTCGAGCAGATCGCCGATTGCGGCGGCATGCCCGCCCCGCACGTGCTGTTCCGTGAGGATGTTCGTCCACGATCCGTCCGGCAGATCGAGCTCGGTGTCTGCCCAGTCGCCGCCGAGCGATGCCACGAGGCGCGGTACCGCGACGAGCAGCGACTCACGCCTGAAGCAGACGGCATGGCGGGCCTTGGCACCCCTTGCGTAAAGGGGGGTGTATACGCGACTGGCGAACAGTTCCGGCCGGCGTTCCCGCTCGCGGAGAAGTCGACCGATCAGCCACAGCTTGGGCGCGCCCTCGTCGGCCATAGCCTGCACTCCGGCGGCGTCGAGACCGTCCACCGTTTCCAGCCGGCTCTGTCGCACCTCGTAGTCGATCGGCGCTCGGTTGTCGGGGTCGACCAGGGTGAGGTTCCACAGCTCGGACCCCTGGTAGAGATCCGGTATTCCGGGGCACGTGAGCAGGAGCGCCGTCTGCGCCAGCGAGGTGACGCGTCCCCTGGCGACGAGCTGGTTCCGGCCCAGGAACGACTCGAGGTCGCTGGTGAACTCCGCGTCAGTGAGGATGCTCGCCGCGAACTGCGCGACGGCGTCCTCGTAGGTCGTGACGGGATCCACCCAGGCGGTGTGCACCTTGGCCTCGCGCGCCGCCTTCTGGAGAAATTGCGCGAGGCGCTCGGCCTGGAGCGGCCAGGCTCCGACCAGCGTCTGGTAGGTGAGGTATTCGAGGTTGCGGTCCGGGTACCCCTGCGTTCGGTAGCGATCGTTATGCTCGGCCCACCTGCGCACGGCCGCCTCCCACTCGCCGGGGATCTCCGAGAGCACATCGAGCCGTGCCCGAACGTCACCGCTTCGCTTGGTGTCGTGGGTGGAGAGGGTCAGCATCGTGGCCGGCCAAGCACGCGCCGTCCGGTCGCACCACTCGTGAAACTTCTCGGTCGACCAGCCGAATGTCCCTGGATCGCCGCCGACCTCGTTGAGCGAGATGAGGCGGTGATACCGATAGAACGCTGTGTCCTCGACGCCCTTGGCCATCACGGACGGCGTGAACTGCTGAAATCGTGCGGTGAACTCGGCATGTCGCTCGCTCGCGGGCCGTGTGAGCAGCAGGTCTCGGATCAAGTTGAGCAGATCGGGATCGATGTCCGGCCGCCGTCGAGCCGCCTCGTCGACAGCGATCCCCACCTCGCGGACGTCGGCCTCGCCGGCGGGCGATTCTGGACCTGAGTAGGTCCGGTAAACGCGAAATGCCGTTGCTACTTCACGAATCGCGTCGGAGAGCTCGCGACGGGTCCGGTCGCGGTGTTTCCAGTCGGCGTCGCAGATCTCGACGAGCAATGTGGCGAGTCGCTCCAGCTCGGGGGCGAGCTCGGTCTCGGTGATCTCGAGCTTGCAGGCACGCACGACGTCCGGGTAGGGCTGGGTCTCCCCGCTGAAGGCGTGGTACAGGGCGGTCATCGCAGGCTCGTGGTCGGGGTCGACGAACAATCCATCGACTGCGGCGATGAACTCATATCCGGTCGTGCCCTGGACCTCGAACGACGCCGACAGCTGCTCGTCGGGAGCGAGGATCTTCTCGACCACGATGTACGCGTCCGGCGCCGCGCGGCGAAGTCGCCTTAGGTAACCCACCGGGTCGCGCAGACCGTCGATGTGGTCGACGCGCAACCCGTCCACGAGCCCTCTCGCGACCAGGTCGAGGATCAACCGGTGGCTGTCATCGAACACGTGCTGCCGCTCCATGCGCAGGCCGATGAGGCTGTCGACAGTGAAGAATCGCCTGTAGTTGAGCTCTTCCTGCGCGCTGCGCCAGTATTCGAGCCGGTAGTGCTGGCGTTCCAGCAGTAGGTCGAACGCCCCAGGGTCCTTCTGGATCCCGTCGAGGTCGAGGTTCTCGAATGAGTCGGGTGAGATGGGGAAGAGCACGTCCTGGTAGCGGACGACAAGGCCCCCGTCGCGGCGCTCGAGGCTCAACGCGCGCTCGGCCAGCTCGCGGCCGTAGCGATCGTTGAGCACGCCCAGCACGACCTTGTCCCTGATGGTGGAGGAGGACGGCTTCCAGTCGACGTCGAAGTAGCCGGCGTAGGCGCTCGACCGGCCGCGGAGCAAGAGGTCCCACCACCACGGGTTGCCCGGCGTCGCGGTTGCCATGTGATTGGGCACGATGTCGACCACGATCCCCATCGAGCGTGGCTGCAGCGCTTTGCCGAGGCGATCGAGTCCTTCCAACCCTCCGAGCTCCGCGCTGATCCGAGTCGGATCCACGACGTCGTAGCCGTGCTGGCTGCCGGGTGCCGCCTGCAACAGCGGCGAGGCGTAGATGTGGGAGACGCCCAGCGAGGCCAGGTAGCCGGCGAGGCGGGCGGCGCCGGCGAGATCGAGGCCGTCCGAGAGCTGGACCCGGTAGGTTGCGCGAGGCGTCACGGGCTCACCGTTCCCGCATTGTTGCAGCCCCTTCCATGGCGAGGGCGATAGCGTGAGCTACGCGTCGACGTTGGGAAAGAACGATGTGTGATCGCCTGATCGGGCGCTAACGCCCGCCGGCCCGGGGACTTTCGGTGGGGTCGCGGCCGGCGACCAGGAACACGATGAGCAAGAGCACGGCGACCGCGGGAGGGCCGTATTCCGCCATCGGCCCGTTGGGAAACAGCAGACCGACCGCTGCCGAAAAGGCCACGTAGACACCGCCGAGGACGAGCACGATGCGAAACCTTCGCGCCGCGAATCGAAGCTGCCTGCGGAGTCCTCCGGGCCGCAGCGACAGCACGGAGGCGCTCAGCGCAACGAGCAGCAAGAGGCCGAGGACGAAAGCTCGCACAGCGCGAGGTTAGCGCTCGGCGCCCACGCCGGCCGACACAGGCGATTCCCAGTGTAGATCGCGATACTCAGGCCGAGCATGAGCATGCTGGACCCGATGCTGGCGGCAACCATCTCGCGGCGGCGCATGATCGTCGCCGGATTCGCCGTGGCGTGGGCTTCCTTTGCCGCGGCGTGCTCCGGCGTCGGGCGATCCACCTCCAGCCCGTCCAGCTCACCGACGGCCGCAAGTCCCTCGGGTGTCGCGGTTGCCACCCCGGCGTGCATAGTCACCCCGGCGGAGACCGAGGGCCCGTACTTCGTCGACGAGCGCGCCTCCACCGCTCTGACCTCACGGTCGACCCGAGCGATGGGTCCGTGCGCCCCGGTACGCCTCTGGCTCTGACGCTGACTGTCGCGAAGGCGGGGTCGCCGTGCATGGCGCTCGCCGGGGCGCAGGTCGACGTATGGCACTGCGACGCGGTCGGGCTTTACTCGGACGTTCCAGCGGAAAACTCGAGTGGCCGGCGGTTCCTGCGCGGTTACCAGGTGACCGATTCCGCCGGAACCGCGACCTTCTCGACGATCTACCCAGGCTGGTATCGCGGACGCGCGGTCCATATCCACTTCAAGATCCGGACTTTCTCCGGATCCACGAAGACGTTTGAGTTCACGTCGCAGGTCTTCTTCGACGACGCGATCTCAGATGAGGTCTACGCGCAGTCCCCCTACAACACGCGAGGCAGCCGCGACACCCGCAACGCGAACGATATGGTGTACACCACCGGCGGAAACAGCGGCTCGAAGCTGCTCGCGAACGTCAGCCGAACCGCCACTGGCTACCGAGCTGGCTTCGCCGTCGGCCTGAGCCTCGCTTAGCTTGCCGCCATGGCCGGCTCTCTTTTCGCGCTCTCCTCCGGCTCGGACAGGCGATAGCCCTCGGCCGGAATGACCTTGCGCACCATGTCCAGTGCTTTGGCCGCCGCATCGCTCTTCGAGGCCGCAGGCAGGCGCGGGATCTCGATGCGCATCTTGCGAGTTCCCGGCACGGGTTCCACGGATAGGCCGCTGAGCCGCAAGGCCTCGAGCACCTCCGGGTCGCCGGCATGGCCCTCCGCTGGTTCGATTGTGAGCGTTATGGCGAACTCTCGGATAGCGGCCGGCGGCGCTGCCGCGAGCTCGCCCGACCCGCGCAGCCCGAGGGGTTTGAATCGCCGGTCTTCCGCTGCATCGAGCACAGCGTCCAGGTCACGGGTCGTTCGCCGGCCTGTGAACCGGGCAGTCAGCGAATAGAGGACCGGTACCAGGATCAGGGTCAAGAGGGTGCTGGTGAACAGTCCACCGATCACGACGATCGCAAGCGGTCCGCTGATGAACGCCCCACCGACTCCACCGCCACCGCCGGTCACTGCCAACGGAGCTAGCGCGAGCATGGTCGCGAAGGCGGTCATCAGGATCGGGCGCAGCCGGTGCCTCCCGCCTTCGATCAACGCGTCATGCAGACCAAGCCCGCGGTCTCTGTACTGCTCAACGAGGTCGAGCAAGACAATGGCGTTCGTGACTACGATCCCGGTCAGCATGAGGATGCCGATCAACCCAGGCAGCGAGAGTGACGTGTTGGTGACGACGAGGGCGATGATGGCGCCCGTAGCCGCGAACGGAATCGAGACCAGCAAGACGAGTGGCTTGAGCAGCGAACGAAAGGTTGCGACCATGATCAGGTAGACCAGCGCGATCGCTGCGAGAAGGGCAAGAGCGAACTGCGTCAGAACCGTCGAGAGCTGCGCAAACACCCCGCCCGTCGAGACCACTGCCCCGGCGGGCAACGCAACATTGTTGAGGGCCTTCGTCACGTCCGCCTGCACCGCGCTGGTGTTGTTGCCGGTGATGGTCCCCGTGATCGTGGCGTCGCGATCGCCGTTGACGCGGTTGACCGATTGAGGCCCGGTCACCTGCTGGATGGTTGCCAGTGTCGACAGCGGAACGATGCCC